>CAYZQH010000060.1:0-14504 GCA_964480055.1 uncultured Cellvibrionaceae bacterium | reverse complement strand
CTAACCCACATTTAATTGCCCATTGCGAATTGATGCTTGGCAGTTATCAAAGGCTTTTGGGTAAGCCTCTTATGGCGCCTAAGGCAAATGAAACAACGGGCCTTGCACGCCTTTTTAACGCCCCTTTTGCGCTGTTGTCTCACGGTACGCAAACACCGCCCATTTTTAATTACGGTAACCAATTGGCGCTCAATTTATTTGAGCGTTCTTGGGAGGAATTTACTCAATTACCCTCTCGGCAATCCGCAGAGGCAGACGAGCGAAGTGAGCGTGAGAGGTTATTGCGGCTTGTAAGTCAGAACGGATATATTCAGGATTATCGAGGTGTAAGAGTATCTGCCACGGGTAAGCGTTTTTATATTGACCAAACTACGGTTTGGAATCTGGTGGGTGATAGCGGTGTGTATCAAGGGCAGGCCGCAGCCATATTTCATTGGGAGCCTATAGGTAGTAATGAGTATCCACCCTGATGGGGAGGATACTCATTGACTAAGACGGTTAAACGCTAAGACTATTTAAGGTTCATACAGTTTGCATAATAGGTCACTGTTGCTGGCCAGTCAGAAAATATACCCAAAATGCCCACATCTTTAGCCAATACATCCAGTGTTGTGTAAATATCTCCATCGTTATTAAGCGCATCCAGTGTGGTTTGGAAGTACCATTGGCCACCATTTTTTACATCTTCGTTGATGCGGCCAGAGCGTTCTAGTGTCCAAGTAATAATTTCCAACCCTGCCTGTTTGGCAAGTGTGGCGTACTCAGAAGGTACAATTTTATTGTTTAGATCCGTCATTAATAGTGCCCACATTGGTGGGGCGACTATTTGTACGCCCTGGGCTTTTAAGTTCTCAAAGTCTGCTAGGGTAGGCGTAAAGGCTGGATCTTCGTATACACGAGCGTCTAAAAACACTGCTTGCTCCCCAAAGCTCGGTGCGTTGTTTATCCAATATAGAACGTCATTCATATTGAACGATTGCGCCCAAACATTTTCTGCCATTACGCCAGCTTGTTTATATTCGTTAATCAGCTGTTGTGCGTACTTCTCTTGGGTATAGTCGCCTTGATAGGGCATTGCAACGCTTGCAGATTTCAGCTCAGGCGTAAATTTGACGTCTAAACCTTTAAATAGCTCAATGCTCTCTTTGTGGCTGAGTAATGTTGCACAGCTGCTGTACAAATCTGTACGAAACTTTGCTGTACCACCTAAATACCCTTGCGCTGTTGTGGCTGTGGCATCTGAGGTGTCCATTTTTCCACACAGCGTTTTAAATTCTTCTAGTGTGATATCGCTGGTGCAACACTTTGCAGACGCTTTTGTGCCAGTGAGTGGGTCCGCGGGGCTGAAAGGCTCTGTACACTTGGCGCCTAATTCAGTGGCTACGATATTGGTTGTGGTATGTAAATCACATTGCGAGTGACGGCAGACCAGCTCACGGTCTTTGGTGAAGGTCACGTCACATTCAACAATGCCTGCACCTTGCCTGGCTGCTGCAACGTATGATTCTTTAGTGTGCTCTGGGAATTGTAACGCTGCACCACGGTGACCAATAGAAAAATCAGACTTGTAAAAAGGCCCGTTCGCACAGCTTGCCAATTTTGATTTGAGTGGGCTGTCTTGCATTTGATCGATTAAATATAAGGGGCGCGATCCAAGTTGAGCTTGGGTTTTATTTATTGGGTGTTTTTTGTGGGCGTGTTGTGTCCAGTGATAAAAGTTATGCATTTTATGCTTGTTGTGATTGTGTTTTTGGGGCTTGTAGAAGTCGTATCCAGCAAAAGCAAAATTCGCACAAAGCGCGATGCACATCAGTAAGGCAAATTTACCCATGGGTGTTTCCTCTTAGGTAGTGACGTTTTTGTAATCGGTTATTTGAGGTGTGTTATCTAAGTGCGGAGCCCGTTAAAGGTAAAATGGTATAGATAACCGGCTTTAGACTATGGGCGATATTTGACGGCTCTATGACTGTTACGTGAAGCCTTTGTAACAGTCTGTGAAGGCGAGGTTGAGAGGTGCAGCAGCCAGTAAGCCAGTGGTTTTCTTACTGCTGTCTTCTTTGCGGTGGCTAGATAATTGGTAAGGCCTGTAGTGAGAAGAAGCTACAATTGGTCATACCAATATTGCCGGAGTAGGAGATCTGTGGCATGATCCCTACCCTGTGTAAATCCCGCCGTACCCCGGTGGCCAGGCTGTTATAGCTGGGCAGTCGCACTAGCGAGCGTTACTTAAGCAAACAACATAGTTTGCCACGCACACCACTAAACCAAAAAATACGGAAGCAATTGCAGCAGGTAGCTAAATATTGCGCGTTTGGGCTAATGACCCATGGGCAGAATACATAAATAAAACTAAGATTCTGTCACCTTTGTTGTTATGCAATAACCAGCTCTGCGGAAGTTTTCGTGGGTAGCGTTCAAGGCGATCAACAAAACAACAGTACACAATATGCCGAGCGGGTATCCGCTTTGGGGCATACCCTGCTTTGCTACGGGCCAAACCCGCAATAGGCAAGGTATGGGCGTACCCGAAGTAAATTCACCGCAGCTTGTGCACTGTGTTCTGCGCGTATCTTTCTGGTTTTGGTATGTTAAGCGTTTTTGCGGTGATACTGTTTGGTGTTGCTTGGGGTGTTTGTGCTTGGCGTATAGCCTGGCCGGCAATCGATATTACGTTTATTTGGGTGCAGACCAGAAATAGAAAGAGGGCATAATGAAATTATTCATTCCTAAAGAACGGCGAGCGCATGAGCGTCGCGTAGCAGCAACGCCGGATTCCGTAAAAAAGCTAGTTGCGCTAGGGCTAGAGGTGTTTGTGGAGGCCGGTGCCGGTAGTGCCAGTAGCTTCACCGATGACGCTTACGCCCAAGTCGGTGCAAACATCGTCTCGGACGCAGCAGCCGGTTACAAGCAAGCAGAGGTAGTATTTAAAGTACAGCGCCCAATGTTAGAGGGCGAAGGCGATATCAACGAATTAGCACTCATCCCAGAGGGCGTTAAGTTGATTTCTGTGTTGTCTCCGTACAATGCCCCAGAAAGCGTGGTGCAATATGCAAAGGCGAACGTCACTGCCGTTGCTATGGAGTTTGTACCACGTATTACACGTGCGCAATCTATGGATGTGCTCAGTTCACAAAGCTCTTTGGCAGGCTACCGCGCGGTGTTAGATGCAGCCTATGAGTTTGATCGCAGTTTCCCGATGATGATGACCGCAGCCGGTACCATTGCTCCGGCGCGCGTTATGGTGCTCGGCGCCGGCGTGGCGGGGTTGCAAGCTATTGCAACGGCCAAGCGTATGGGTGCCGTAGTTTCAGCCACAGATGTGCGCCCCGCGGCTAAAGAGCAGGTGGAAAGCTTGGGCGGTAAGTTTGTGATGGTGGACTCTGAAGAAATGGCCAACGCAGAAACCTCTGGCGGTTACGCCAAAGAAATGAGCGATGACTTTAAAAAGCGCCAAGCAGAACTCATTGCCGAGACGATAAAAAAACAAGACATCGTTATTTGTACTGCACTAATTCCTGGCCGCAAAGCCCCCACCCTCGTGAATGACGACATGGTGCACAGCATGCGTCCGGGCTCCATTGTTGTGGATTTGGCCGTGGAACAAGGTGGCAACTGTACGCTCTCTAAGCCCGGTGAGGTGGTTGACGTGAACGGCGTAAAAATTGTGGGCCACTTTAATGTCCCTAGCCGCACTGCGACCGACTCTAGTGCAGTGTATGCCAGTAACTTAGTAAATCTAATGAAGCTGTTAGTCCAGCAAGAAGACGGCGCAGCGCCGACTTTAAAATTAGATTTTGAAGACGAGATTGTAGCCGCTTCTGTACTGACGCATGAAGGGCAAGTGGTGCACTCGGCGTTTAAAGATCAAGCTGCAGGAGAATAATAATGCACGGTGATTTTGTTTCTCAATTGTCCATTTTTGTTATGGCTATTTTTGTTGGGTACTACGTAGTGTGGAGCGTTACGCCAGCATTACACACCCCTTTAATGGCAGTAACCAATGCAATTTCTAGTGTGATTATCGTCGGCGCCATTATTGCGGTAATGAATAGCGGCGGCAGCTTATCCAAAACACTGGGTTTTGTTGCTCTTACGTTGGCATCTGTCAATATATTTGGTGGCTTTGCGGTCACGCAACGCATGCTAGCCATGTATAAAAAGAAGAAGTAGGGGGCCTAGATGGAAACTTTAGCAGCATTGGCGTACTTAGTTGCGTCCATTCTATTTATCTTGGCTTTGCGTGGGTTGTCGTCCCCAGAGTCATCCCGTACCGGGAATAATATGGGCATGTTGGGTATGGCCATTGCGGTCATTACAACCATTGCCTACACCAGTATGAGCGACGGGGTCACCTTGGGCGGGTCTCTAGCCTGGATTGCACCGGGGTTAATTATTGGTGCAGTAATTGGTATCACTACCGCCAAAAAGATTGCCATGACGGATATGCCGCAGTTGGTTGCAGCGTTTCACAGCTTGGTGGGTATGGCGGCGGTGATGGTAGCCGCGGCCGCGTACACTAACCCTGGTGCTTTTAACCTATTAAACGATGGTGGTGAAATTTACGTCGCCAGTCGAATTGAAATGGGTTTGGGTATTGTTGTTGGGGCAATTACCTTTTCAGGCTCGGTTATTGCCTTTGCTAAGTTGCAAGGCATCATGAGTGGCAAGCCCATAACCTTTGGCGGTCAGCATGCGTTTAATGCGCTTATTGGGTTTGCCATTATTGGTTTGATTGTTTACTTCTGTGTTGATCAAAGTCCTGCGGTATTTTGGTCTATGACGGCCTTGGCGTTTGTGATTGGTATTTTACTGATTATTCCAATCGGTGGCGCAGACATGCCAGTGATTGTATCCATGCTTAACTCCTATTCGGGTTGGGCGGCTGCGGGTATTGGTTTTACTTTGCACAATAACGCATTGATTGTAACCGGTGCGTTGGTGGGCTCTTCTGGCGCCATTCTTTCTTACATTATGTGTAAGGGTATGAACCGTTCATTTATGAATGTGTTACTTGGTGGTTTTGGTGCCGAGGCAGCCGCTGGTGGCGCAGCCGGTGATGTAGAAGAGCGTCCTGTTAAGCAAGGCAGTGCAGACGATGCTGCATTCATCATGAAAAATGCAGGCTCCGTTATTATTGTGCCCGGTTACGGTATGGCTGTAGCCCAAGCGCAACACGCGCTTAAAGAAATGACCGACGTACTAAAAGCTGAGGGTGTAAAAGTGAGTTACGCCATTCATCCAGTGGCCGGCCGTATGCCAGGGCATATGAATGTGTTACTGGCTGAAGCCAACGTGCCTTACGATGAAGTGTTTGAGCTGGAAGACATTAACAATGAATTCCAAACAGCAGATGTGGCCTTTGTGATTGGTGCAAACGACGTAACCAACCCTGCCGCCAAAACAGACCCAGCCAGCCCAATATTTGGCATGCCTGTTTTAGAAGTGGAAAAAGCCAAAACCGTATTGTTTGTTAAGCGCGGTATGTCAGCCGGTTATGCGGGTGTACAAAACGAATTGTTCTTTAGGGATAACACCATGATGCTATTTGGCGATGCCAAAAAAATGGTGGAGCATATTGTTCGCGGTATGTAGTGAATAGTACATGTGTTGTTGTAAAAAAAGCCCCGCAATAGCGGGGCTTTTTAGTTGAGGGCACCTCTAAAAATAGTAATTTTTGTTAGAGTGCAAGAAAGTACCGCCTGAAGGGCCGCAGTTTACGTGCAATAAATCACTCCGAGCATCCATGCTCTTCGCCCTTCGGGCAGTAAACTGTGCAAATTGATCCTTCAATTTGTGAGGATTTAAGAACAGAACTTATGTAGTACAGGATGTAGCATATGTCGGTTTGGCAGGAGCAAAACCGGTGACGCGGCAATTGAACAAAAAGTGCATTTTTAGAGGTGTCCTTGAGTCTATCTATCTATTTAATTTATTTTATGGAATCAGCCCTAAAATACACTCATATACGCGAAAGTCTTAATTTAATTTATTATGCGAATAATAGACGGCGCACCTTTGTAAGTATTTGAACAGAAAATTGTTCAGATAACGCATAGAAATACCCAAATTATTTTTGTAAACGTTTACATTCTGTGTCACGTATTTATCGTAACGTCTCAGCGTTATCAGCAGAGCTGTTTTATATGCGGGTAGCGTGGTTATAGCCTTTTATTTTCGGTTATAAATAGCGAATGGGTATTATAGATTTGACGATTTCATCACGCTTGCTAGAAAACCTCACTGAGATAATGGTTAGGAGTCTGTATTCCAAGAATAGCCAGCCTTTTGAGGGGATCAAAATGTCCAACACAAATCTAGTTACGGCGTCGTTAATTACGGTGTTGTTGTCTGCTTGCGGTGGTGCGCCAAATAACGGCAACGCTAATTCTAAACCGCCTAGCTCTTCTAGCTCTAGCAGCTCTTCAAGTTCGAGTAGTTCTTCAAGTTCGAGCAGCTCGAGCTCGGGCAACTTAATGTCGCTCACATTAGAAGAGAATACTGTCGGATTTTGTGGTGTAGAAGGTGAAATTCAGAGTAATCACAGTGGCTATAAGGGAGCTGGCTTTGCTAATAGTGAGAATGAGGCTGGCGCCTCTGTTCAGTGGGAGGTTCAAGTGCCTGCTGCGAATACTTACTCTTTAAGTGTGAAGTATGCGGCCGCTGGCAGTGCTGGGCGCGCAGGTAAATTAATGGTGAATGGAAACGCCGGCGCGATTGCAATGTATGCACTGCCAGGTACAGGAGGGTGGGACACTTGGCGTGACGAGAAGCAGAGCATCGTGTTAAGTGCAGGTAAAAATCGCTTACTGTTAATTGCTGAGACTGAATCTGGGTTGCCTAACATTGATAGCATTATGATATCCGGCCCTGTAAAAGTCACACCGATGACGTGTTCTAGTGGCGCAAGTAACAGTTCAAGTAACTCCAGCTCAAATTCTAGTTCTAGCGGGTCAAACAATAATAACAAAGACGCAAAATCCTTACTCAAGTCATTACATAGTAATACCAAATTCCGCAATTATGTAGATAAGGAAATTGGTAACCCTGTGGTTAGGTCAACGGGTTCAGGCAACAACGAAACTGTAAACCAGCCCATTGTGGTTCCGCCTGGTGCCACATTCGATGGGAAAGGTAAGACTTACACGCCGGGTAAAAATCTCGGTGGCGGTAGCCAAGACGAAAATCAAAAGCCAGTGTTTATATTGGCGATTGGCGCCAATCTCAAAAACGTTAGAATTGGTAAGCCCGGCGCAGAAGGTGTCCACATGATGGGGAATAACACCTTAGACGGCGTCCACTGGAATGACGTTGGTGAAGATGCTGCCTCTGTACGAAGCTACTTCCCCGGAGGAAAGATCACCATTATGAATGGCTCGGCCAAAAATGCTGCTGACAAGGTTTTCCAGTTTAATGCCCCTTGTGACGTGTTACTGAAAAATTTCACGGCCACAAATATGGGTAAGCTCATTCGTCAAAATGGCGGCTCCAAGTTTCCCTTGAATATTACGGTAGACAATGTAAAGGCGTCCGGTATTAAAGATGCAGCTATTCGTAGTGACTCATCAAAATGTACCGTTAAAGAGCGTAATTTCAACGTAAGCGGCAAGAAGTATCGCGGTAACTGCAAGGTTTCTAAATTCTAGGCTCATCTATAAAGCCCCTGATGAGTTTGTGATTCAGGGGCTTTGTTATGAAGATCAATACATAACCATATAGATCTAAATCATTTGCGTGATTTTTTCGCCTGCCAATTGCAAGCAAAAAGCTGCTGGCACCTAGAGGTTCAAATACTAATAAGAATTATTAGTATTTGAAGGCCTTGTACAAACCGAACGGTTATCACAAAAAGCAAATTTTGACACCAGTATTTGTAAGAAATGTGCTTTTGGAGGATATTTTCAGTGCTATCTGATTTGTTCTACCTAAATCCTATTGGTAGCATCGAAAACAGCATCCTATAGAATCCCGGGCAACCAAATATAAACGAGGAGTACGCCTAATGCGAAGCTTAACCCGTCGAACTCTAATCACCAGAATGGGCCTAGGCGTTGGTTTACTTCTGCCCATGTGGCGGACAATGATCCCAGAAGTTATGGGGCAAGAATCCCAACGCAAGCGCATGCTCGTATACGCCGGTGCAGTATCGGCCAGCCCTAGTCATTTTCCAACTTCTCACGATGGTGGCGGCCTAAAGCTACATGATAGTTTTGGCGCGCTTAACCCCTATCGCCAAAAAATGAATTTTTTGCGCGGCCTGAATGCGCCTTGGCATAAGCAGTTACATGGGCCTGATTGGTTTATGACCGGTAAGGGCGGCAAGCCTGGTGGAATTACTTTGGATAGGTACATTGCCAAAGAAATTGGTAAAAGGGACCCGGTCTCTTCAATACAGCTAGCAATGCTAGGCTGTGCTGGGTCGGTCAATAGTGTTTCTGCCGACGGTGCTGGCAAAGTATTCCCTGCACAACATGATCCGGTAAAGGCCTATACCAACACTTTTGGCTCAGGCATTATGCCGCAAGCTAACCCCGTTAGTAATCAAGAGACCGAGGCGGAGCGCTTACTAGCTGATCGCAGAAGTTTATTGGATTTTATTAATGGGGATATTCGTCGCACTAACGCCAAGTTGGCTGGACCGGAGCGCGCTAAGCTCGATCAATATCTAACCTCTCTACGAGAAATGGAAAACGAGCTTTCCAACTTGGTTCAGGCGCAAGCGGCCAATCAAAGTGGTGGTGGTCAATCGTGCAGTGCAACTAAGCCAAAAAGCTTTGGAAGACCTGGGGCAACTGCAAATGTCGGGTTTATTGATGCTCAGATGAGCGTTGCGGTTAACGCACTTATTTGTGGTATGACCAGCGTGGCGGTACTTCATAAAAATTGTTCGGGTAATTACCCTGGTGGCGTGGGTAATCACACCATGTGGCACGGCGGCGACAATAACAAGAAGTCCACTTACTTCAAATTCCACTCTGGCAACATGGCCAAAATGTGGAAGCGCCTAGAAGATGCCAATGTGGCAGACAATAGTTTGTTCTTTTACTTCGAACGCTGCGGCATTAGGCACCATAACGGTCAGGGCGATTCATTCTTGATGACTATAGGCAGCGCTGGTGGGTACCTAAACACTGGGCGATATTACGACTTTAGAAATAAAGGTCACAACATCAATGACGGCTTTGTATCTATAGCCAACGCGATGGGGGTCAATACCAATAAATTTGGCGACCATTCCAAAGGACCTCTTCCCGGCCTTAAAGCCTAACATTACCATGAGCCGAGACAATACGATGAAAACAGATAACTCGAAGACATTTTGGAACTCTTTTCGATCAGCCGGTTTGGTCATGGTGGCAGCGGCAGGACTTAGTGCATGCGGTGGCGACGGCGAATTAGATGGCAGCTCTACTTCTACTAGCAGTACAAGCTCTAGCAGTACAAGCTCATCTAGCTCTAGCAGCAGTAGTTCAAGCAGCTCTGGTGTGGTGGCTTGTGAAACCAATGACGCACGTCCAGCACGAGTATGGAGACTTTCTCCGCTTCAATTATCCAATACTTTGGATTATGTGCTTCCTGGTGTAAATCTCTCTATGGATGCGTTGGCCAATACAGTGTCAGCGCCTCCTGGCCACGACTTTAGTAATTTAGCGAGCCAACAGGTATTCTCTGGCCCTCACGTGAAAGAGCTGGTTTCTCTGGCGGATGCTTTTGCAGCAAAAGTAATGGATACCAGAAGTAATTTGGCCTCGTGCTTGCGCGGTGACTCATTTGACCGCTCTTGCATAACCAGCTTTTTAGGCGACTTCTTGGCCAAGGCTTTCCGCCGCCCGGCTAGCCAAGAAGACATAAATAACTACGCTCAATTTTTTGACCGAGAAGCCAACAGGCGTGACAGGCAAGAAGCGTTTCGCCAGATGATTCGCGGTGTATTTCTTTCCTCTAAATTCCTGTTTAGGACCGAGTTTGCGCCGCAAAATTCAGGTTCTGGACCAATGGATCAATACGATCGCGCATCACTGCTGTCGTATAACTTTTTTAATGGTCCGCCCGATGCGGCACTTAGAAATGCAGCTGCATCCGGTCAATTGTCAACCAGCGCTCAGTTGTCAGCGCAGGCTGAACGGTTGATGTCTTCACCGCAGACTTCTCAAGGTGTTGTAGAGTTTTTGAGTGAGTTTTTTGGGGTCGACCACGTGGTAGATGCGGAAAAAGACGACTTATTTTTCCCTAACTGGGGGATAGCAACGGCCAATCACTTTTTAGGTGAGTCCAAGGCGTTTTTTGAAGAGGTTTTGTTTAGAGACGATGCAAGGTTCTCGACGCTTCTAACTGCTGAATACACCATGGTTAACAGTGTTGTTGCGCCTTATTATGGTTTATCTGTTAACGGAAACAACTACCAGAAGCGAGCACTGCCTCCTGGTAAAAGGGCGGGTGTATTAACACAAGGGGCATTCTTGGCGCCAATTTCTGGGTTTGATCACCCTGATATTACCAAGCGTGGGCACTTTGTTCGCGAACACCTATTGTGTCAGATACTTCCTCCGGTTCCTGACGACGTGCCCCCTCTGCCCGAGGCAGAAGGCCTGTCTCGTCGCGAACGCTTAGAGACCATTCACGCTGCAAACCCAGTTTGTAATGCATGTCACCAATATATGGACCCTCTTGGATTCGCATTTGAACATTATGATGGTGTTGGAAAATGGCGCGACACAGAGGTGGTTGGTGATAGGCAATTGGAGCTAAATCCTACGGGTACTATTGTTCGCACCGCTATAGGCGATGTTGGCTATATGGACGCTATAGACTTAGCAGACATACTGACTACGCTTCCAGACTCTAAAGAGTGCTTCGTGAGAGGGCTTTCTGACTATTTCGCAGGTGGTCATGATGAAGTGGACGCATGCAGATTGCAGCGCGCAACGCAGGAGTTTGATGCCAATTCCGGTGACGTTCGTGAGTTGGCTATACAACTTATGTCGGATGAGAGTTTTTATCTGCGTAGCACCAATGGTGCACCCGCTAATGGTAGTAGCTCCTCAAGCATTGAAGCGGAAAACTACAACGGTGATTCTCCGGCCGCACCCTTTGCCAAGCAAAGTGACGGCGGACGTAACATTGTGGTTTGGCCAGGTACCGACGCTCAACATACTGAGCCCGCGGATAATGCTCAAGGGCAGCTTTATTACACGTTGGTCCCTTCGTCGTCAAACGTAACGTTGTATGTCACAGCTAGTTTTGCTTCTGCCGTTGATGATAGCTTTTTCTATAAGCTTGACGGTGCAGACAGTAATTGGACTCCTCAAAACAACACCTCCACGAATGGTTACGAAGAGGTTCAAGTAAAAACTTGGAATAACTTAAATGCCGGGCAGAGCTATACATTAAAAATTCAACGTCGTGAAGACGGTGCAAAGCTTGACTCGTTCCGCGTGGAAGGTGGAAATTTCACATCTCCATAGTGGAAGTGTGCAACCAAGTTTAAACACTTCTTAGATAACCTCGCCCCGGGCACTTCGTGCCCGGGCAATTTCTAAACACTCCTTGTCGCGCTGTTATTTCCTTGTGAATATATTTTTGTGCGTAACTTTGTTGGCGCAGATTCCATAGGCTTAATATTAGCCTGTGAATAAAATAAAACCTTGTATGTAATTTTCAGAGAATGCCCCATGAAAACTAAACGTTTTATAAAGATAAAATTGCCCATTGATATGAAAGCGGGCCATCTTGTTACAGTTGTGATGCTATTAACGGGGCTTTTAGTTGGGTGTGGGGGTGAATCGTCTAGTGGCTCTTCAAGCTCCTCTGATTCTACTTCAAGTTCCTCTAGTTCTACTTCTAGCTCTTCGTCTTCTACCAGCTCGTCTAGTAGTAGCTCTTCTTCAAGTAGCTCCTCTTCTAGTTCTAGTAGCTCTTCGTCCTCTAGTGCTTCTGGTATGCCTCAAGGCCTCACGTTTCAGTCCGACCCTGGTGACGAAGGCGACGGAGTATTTTATACCGCTGGTCCTTATACGCTTTCACCCGAAGCCAAAGGCCCAATTAACAATGCTCCCAAGGGCAAGTTATTTGGCGCTAAAACTTTTAAAAGCCCAAAAATTTACTCGGATTGGACATTCAGTTATCAGGTTTATGTTCCAGCTCAGTATGAAGCCGGTAAGCCTGCCGCATTAGCTGTATTTCAAGATGGCGTCGGCGCGTACGGAGGCATTAAAGTGACGCAAATGTTTGAAAATTTGATGCACTCTGGTGACATGCCTGTGACTATTGTTTTATTTATTAGGCCTGGGTCTGGTGGGCGTAGCCAAACGTACGACACTGTCAGTGATCGGTACGGAAAAATGCTCATCGAAGAAATGATTCCAAGCGTATTAAAAGATTACGATATTGTAAAAGACCCTGAAGGCTGGGCCATTGTTGGGTTTAGCTCTGGAGGTATTGCGGCATTTACTGCAGCTTGGTATTGGCCAGATGCTTTTAGAAAGGTTTCTACCAACTCAGGCAGTTTTGTTAATATTCGCGGGGGGGATAAATTCCCAGGTCTCATTCGTGAAAATGCCATGAAGCCTTTGCGTGTGAGCTTACGCTCGGGCACTAAAGACCTCGACAACCGGTTTGGTAACTGGCTAGCGGCCAATACAAACATGGCCGAGGCGTTAGCTGAAGAGGGGTATCACGTACGCCTCACTCACGGTACCGGTGGCCATAATATGGACCAAGCTAAAGAAGATATGGCCAATGAATGGCGCTGGCTCTGGCGTGGATTTAAATTACCGTACTATGATCAATAATCTTGCGCGCCGTAATTTACGGCGCGAGCTTTAACGGTGGTTCATCCAAGTTAAACAGTTGTTCTCTTAGTTCCTGAATGTGCTCTGCCCAATAACGCTCGGTATTAAACCATGGAAAGTGAATGGGGAAGGCAGGGTCCGTCCAGCGTTTGGCCAACCAAGCCGCATAATGCATTAGGCGCAGCGTGCGCAGGCTTTCTAATAGGTTAAGCTCGGCGGGGCTGAATTCACAAAACATTTCATAGCCGTCCAAAACCGCCAGTATTTGTTCGGTTTGCTGGTGACGCTCGCCGGATAACAGCATCCACAAATCTTGAATGGCAGGTCCGGTTCTAGCATCGTCTAGGTCAACAAAATTGGGCTTGTCGTCGCGCCATAATATATTGCCCGTGTGGCAGTCGCCATGTAAGCGCAAGGTTTCAAACGACGTTTTTTGAAACACCGCATCGACCTTTTCTAGGCAATGGGCACTTACCGTTTGGTAGGCCTCCATTAACGTGGTGGGGATCATGTCACTTTTTAGTAAAAAGCTGCGGCTTGCGTGGCCAAAATTTTGGGCGGTTAACGCAGGGCGGTGACTAAAGGGTTTGGACTTCCCTTGTGCGTGTATTTGCCCCAGGGTTTGCCCCAATGTGAATAAATTATCTAGGTTATCTAACTCCGGCGCGTGACCACCACGGCGCGGGTACAGGGTAAAGCGGTAACCGTTGTAGCTTAATAGCGTTTTACCGCCAAAGTGTAAGGGCGCTACCACCGGAATGTCTGCGTCTAGCAACTCTTGGCTAAAGGTGTGTTCTTCTAATATTTGCTCGTCACTCCAGCGGTTTGGCCGATAAAACTTAGCAATTAGTGGTGTTTCATCCTCAATACCCACCTGGTACACGCGATTTTCGTAACTATTGAGCGGGAAGATTCTGGCGTCGCTGAGTAACCCTATGTGCTCTACAGCATCAATGACGCAATCGGGTGTGAGTTGGTTGTATGGTGCATTGTCGTCTTGTGTTGCTGACATTATTGGCGGCCTCTATCGGCGTTTTAAGGTGGTCTTTTGGTTACGAGTCAGTTGGCATTTTTTGCGGCCATTTATTGAATGCTAGGGCGTTCTTGCCAGTGCCCATACGTCCACCTGCTTAGCGCCCGCAGCCAGCAGGCATTCTGAGAGGGCAGTTGCCGTAGCGCAAGTGGTAATTACGTCATCGACCAAGGCCAGATGCCTACCGGCGATTTTAGCGGCGTGACGAGGCGGTATAGAAAACGCTCCTTGTAAGTTTTTTAAGCGTTGCGGTTTGTTAAGAGACTTTTGAGGTGGTGTGAACTTGTGTTGTCGTAAAACTGAGGCAGTGGGAATGCCTAGCTGCCGACTTAAGGTTTGCGCAAGGGCCATAGAAGGGTGAAACCCTCTGCGGAGTTTTTTAAGCCAATGGGTGGGCGTGGGAACGATGACGTCGGGTAACGCTTTAGAAGGGTAATGAGCGTCAATTTTTTGCATTAAGACGGGGGTCAAAAGCTGAAGGATTGGTAGTGGAGTAGTTTGTTTCAGTTGATGAACCAGGGTGTTCAGCGGTGGCAAGTACCAAAAGGCCGTAAGCGCAGCTTGAAACGGCATTGGTGTTTTCAAGCAGGTAGCGCAGGGGCTGCTAGGGCTGGGCAGTGCACAGCCGTGGCAAGCGTTATGCGCTGTAGGCAGTTGCGCTATACAGCGACTACAGAGCCATT
>CAYZQH010000059.1:0-14563 GCA_964480055.1 uncultured Cellvibrionaceae bacterium | reverse complement strand
CTGCGAAATTTGGTGTTTAAACAATGTTGAGTAAAGAGTTAGAAGTCACATTGAACCTGGCGTTTAAAGGAGCACGCTCGAAACGTCACGAGTTTATGACTGTCGAGCATTTATTGCTTGCTCTAATTGATAACGACGCTGCTGCGGATGTCTTAAAGGCCTGTGGCGCAGATTTGTCTGTTCTGCGTCAAGAGTTGGTGGAGTTTGTTGACACCACGACCCCTTTAATCCCAGAGGCTGACGGCGAGCGCGAAACCCAACCTACGCTTGGTTTTCAGCGCGTCTTACAGCGTGCCGTATTCCACGTCCAATCATCTGGCAAGTCTGAGGTAACAGGCGCTAACGTTCTGGTTGCCATTTTTAGCGAGCAAGAGAGTCAAGCTGTCTACTATTTAAAGCAGCAAAGCATCGCTCGTATCGATGTGGTGAACTTTATTACCCACGGCATTACAAAAGTTGCTGGTGACTCATCGCATGATGAAGGCAGCAGTCACGAGCAGTCGGATGAAGAGTCCGTAGCAAATACTTCAGATGGCGCACAGGCCAACCCCCTTGATTCTTACGCTACTAACTTAAATGAGTTGGCTGAGCAGGGCCGCATTGATCCTTTGGTTGGCAGAGACTATGAGGTGGAGCGCGTTGTACAAGTACTGGCTCGCCGACGAAAAAACAACCCATTGCTGGTTGGAGAAAGCGGTGTGGGTAAAACTGCCATTGCCGAGGGCTTAGCGAAGAAAATTGTCGATAACGACGTGCCCGAGGTTCTTACTGGGGCTGTGGTGTACTCCTTGGATTTAGGCTCGCTACTTGCCGGTACCAAATACCGAGGCGATTTTGAAAAGCGCTTTAAAGGGCTATTGGCGGAGTTAAAAAACCGAGACAAAGCAGTACTGTTTATTGATGAGATTCATACCATTATTGGTGCAGGTGCAGCATCCGGCGGTGTGATGGATGCTTCAAATCTACTGAAGCCCATTTTAACCTCGGGTGACCTACGTTGTATTGGGTCCACCACGTTTCAAGAATATCGCGGTATTTTTGATAAAGATCGTGCGCTTTCGCGCCGTTTTCAAAAGGTAGATGTAGAAGAGCCTTCCGTAGAAGACACCTACGAAATACTCAAAGGTTTGAAATCCCGCTTTGAAGAGCATCATGCCTTGAAATACACAAATTCGGCGTTAAAAGCCGCTGCTGAGCTGTCATCAAAGTATATTCCAGACCGGTTTATGCCTGATAAGGCAATTGATGTAATAGATGAGGCGGGCGCGTATCAACAATTACAGTCTGAATCCAAGCGTAAGAAGCAAATTGGTGTGAAGGATGTTGAGGCGATTATCGCCAAAATAGCTAGAATTCCAGCAAAAACTGTATCATCTTCTGACAAAGAGCAGTTGGCTAAACTTGAAGATGTGTTGGGCATGACCGTATTTGGTCAATCTGATGCCATTGCGTCAATCGGCTCGGCGATTAAGCTTTCTCGTGCAGGGCTCTCGGCCGAAGAGAAGCCCATTGGCTCCTTCTTATTTGCTGGTCCTACCGGTGTTGGTAAAACAGAGCTGTGTCGGCAATTGGCAAGCGCCATGGGTGTAGAGTTGATTCGGTTCGATATGTCTGAGTATATGGAGCGCCATACGGTTTCTAGGCTGATTGGGGCGCCTCCTGGTTATGTTGGGTTTGATCAGGGTGGTTTACTAACCGAGGCTGTCACCAAACATCCACACAGCGTGGTATTGCTCGATGAAATCGAAAAAGCGCATCCGGATGTTTATAACTTGTTGCTGCAGGTGATGGATCACGGCAAGCTCACCGACAACAATGGCAGAACAGCGGATTTTAGAAACGTCGTGGTGATCATGACGACTAACGCTGGCGCCGAGGCCTCTAGCCGTGCATCCATAGGGTTTACCAAGCAGGATCACACCACCGATGCTATGGAGGCGATCAAAAAGAGCTTCACGCCGGAATTTAGAAACCGCTTAGATGGCATTATTCAATTTGGTGCATTAACGTTGGATGTTATCCGCACTGTTGTCGACAAGTTCCTCGCAGAGGTGCAGGCGCAACTTGATGACAAAAAAGTTACTTTAAACGTGAATGATGACGCTAGAAATTGGCTAGCCGAGCATGGCTACGACGAGAAAATGGGTGCAAGGCCAATGGCGCGCGTCATTCAGGAGAAGATAAAAAAACCTCTAGCCGAGCTGGTTCTTTTTGGCGAGCTTAGCGACGGTGGCGGTGAGGTGGATGTGGGTGTAGTTGACGGAGAGCTACATCTTCAGGTTGTTGAGCACGCCTGACAATAACAAACGCCGTTACCAAAAAAGCTGCCTTAGGGCAGCTTTTTTGGTTTTGCAAACCGGTAATGTGCTTAGCGTGCGCGGTAAGTAATGCGCCCCTTGCTGAGGTCGTAGGGTGTTAGCTCTACTTTGACTTTATCGCCTGTCAAAATACGAATATAGTTTTTACGCATTTTGCCGGAGATGTGGGCTGTAACAATATGCCCATTTTCTAGCTTAACGCGGAAGGTGGTGTTTGGTAGGGTATCTACCACTTCACCTTCCATCTCAAAATTGTCTTCTTTTGCCATTCGGCAGGACCCTCACGGTGCTTGTAAACCTGGTTCAAACCAGTGCTTTTGTTACGTTTGGCAGCAGTGCCAAACAAAAAGAGGCGCAATTCTGCCTGAAATATGCCTCAGTTCCAAGGGAATCACTTAAAAAACTCGTGGGAATATCAATTATACGGTCATTTCACCTTTTGGGAGCAAGATGTAAGTACACGTCTATACAACGTACAGGGGAGGGGTAACCACTCTGTTTCAGCTACTGCCGTGTATATTATTCTGCGTGGTGGGAGTCTTGCCACTGCTGATCTATGTACATTTGAAGGGGTTTAAACTGGTTTTTGTAGCGCATTTTGTCACATGCCTTTATCCAGTAACCTAAATAAACAAAAGGGAGGTTCCAATCACGTGCTAAGGAGGTTTGAGTCAATATTGCGTAAGTTCCTAAGCTGCGCTTAGCTTGGTCTGGTTCAAAAAATGTGTAAATGGCTGATAGGCCAGATGCAAGACGATCACATACGGCCACCCCTACCAGCTGCCCGCTACTGTCTCTGAATTCTAGGTGGCGTGTTATGCCCCATTCAGAGCTTAAAAACTCTGAGTATTGTTGGTAGGACGGCGGGTACATGTCGCCGTCGTCGTGGCGATGGTTAATGTAACGCTCGTACAGCTCGTAATATTCATGACCGCTAATATCTAGAATCACCCGTATGTTCAGGTCCGCATTGTTTTTTAAGCAACGTTTTTGCGAGCGATTAGGGCGAAATTTGTTAACCGGGATTCGCACGGGTATGCACGCCTGGCATGCACCACAGTGCGGGCGGTAGACGTGCTTACCACTTCTGCGAAACCCCATATCAGATAGCTCGCTATACAAATCTGAGGTTATCTGAGCCTCCGGGTCCACAAATATGGTGGTCGCAGACTGCCCAGGTAAATAGCTGCAGGGGTGCTCGTCGGTGGCAAAAAGCTTAAGAGTGGATACGTCCGTCACGGGCTATGGTCTTATGAGTGGCTTGCGCCCAGCTTGTTTGCATAGAGTCTATCAAGGTAGGGGTGGTATTCAAGTCTAATGCTTGCTCAAATCTTTCACGACTGATAGTTACTGCACCAAGGCTGGACAAATGTGAGTTCTCAACTTGGCCATCTATCAGCGTAAACCCTTCATTAAAAGCCCAGCGACTGAACAATATAAAACCATATTTAGAGGCATTGCTACAGGTGCTGAACATCGATTCACCATAAAATGTGCGCCCCAGGCCAATGCCATAGAGACCGCCGATCAGCGCCTCGTCTTGAAAAACTTCAATACTATGGGCAAACCCCAGGTTGTGAAGCTCTGCGTAAGCATATTTCATGTCTTCACAGATCCAAGTTCCCGCTTGATCGGCTCTAGATGCGGAGCATGCCTCTACAACGTCGTTAAAGGCAGTGTTGACGCGAACCTGCCAATCGCATTTACGGATAAATTTAGCCATGCTTTTTGAGACATGAATATCTTTAGGGTAGAAGACCGTTCTGGGGTTGGGTGACCACCATAAGATGGGCTGATCGTCGCTAAACCAAGGGAAGATCCCACGTTTGTAGGCCGCAAAGAGCCTTTCTGGGCTTAAGTCTCCACCAGCGGCCAGTAGGCCATTGGGGTCGTCAAGCGCATAGTGAGTGGATGGGAATTCCACATTGTCAGAGGCTAGCCAGGCGATGTCAGGCATATAGGGCGTAGGGCAATGAGCAACTTCCATGTCGCTATCAATTAGAGTGGTGTGAATATAGGGTACAGCTTGAGCGCTTTTAGTCTTGGTTATCCAAAAAACGCTCTGCGTCCAGCGCGGCCATACAGCCAGAGCCTGCAGAGGTTATGGCTTGACGATAGATATGGTCGGCAACATCACCCGCAGCGAATACGCCGGGAACACTCGTGCCCGTTGCATTACCTTGTAAGCCACTGGCGACGTGAATATAGCCATTGTGCATTTCTAGTTGGCCGTTAAAGATTCCGGTGTTTGGCTTATGACCGATTGCGACAAAGACGCCGGCTAGGTCAATTTCTTGAACACTGTCGTCTTGAGTGCTCTTAAGGCGAACACCGGTGACGCCTTGCTCATTGCCAACCACCTCTTCAAGGGTGTTGTTCCAAAGAATAGTCACATTACCGTTTTCGGCTTTTGCCAAAAGACGGTCTTGTAAGATCTTCTCTGAGCGCAGGCTATCGCGACGGTGTATCAACACAACCTCGCTACAAATGTTTGAAAGGTATAAGGCCTCTTCAACCGCAGTATTGCCACCACCGATCACGGCAACTTTCTGGTCGCGGTAGAAAAACCCATCACACGTGGCGCAAGCGCTTACGCCTTTACCTTGAAAAGCCTCTTCGGAGGGAAGCCCTAAATACTGAGCGGAAGCGCCAGTGGCGATGATTAATGCGTCACACGTGTAAGAGCTGCTGCCTTCTAACTTGAACGGGCGAGCACTTAGGTCCACTTTTTCTATGTGGTCAAAGATGATTTCTGTTTCAAAACGCTCAGCGTGTTGCTGCATCTGCACCATTAGGTCTGGCCCTTGCAGTTCAGCGGGGCCGCCCGGCCAGTTTTCTACTTCTGTGGTGGTGGTTAACTGACCACCTTGTTGCATGCCGGTAATCACCACAGGGGTTAGGTTGGCACGGGCAGCATAAATGGCCGCAGTGTACCCTGCAGGCCCAGAGCCTAATACAACTAAGCGGTGATGTTTGGTGTCGCTCATAGCTTAATATCCTGAGTAAATGACTTATCTTCAAAAAGGGGCAATATTAACGAGTGCAAAAGGTAACGCAAGCTTTAATATTATCGCTACAATGTGTGCAATTTACAAAATCAATAATACTGCAGGTAAACTTGCATAAGGCTTGGACTAAACACGTGAGCGAAGCGTTAAAAAACACCAAATTGCCAAAGTCTCCCAAAACCCCGAAGGTTGCTAAAGCGCCTATAACCCCAAGAACTGTGCCGCCATTTTACAAGAAGGCACTGCGCGAAGGCATCCTGATTATCACTCTGGCCCTGTGTGGATTCTTAGGTTTGGCGCTATTTTCATATAGCTCGCTGGATCCTGGCTGGTCGCAAACAGGTCAATCTGGCCCAATTGTGAATTCGGGTGGCCCCGCTGGTGCATGGTTAGCCGATGTATTTTTGTCATTATTTGGGTTTATCGCTTATGCCTTCCCTTTGATGCTGGTGTATCAAGCGTGGCTTATGCTCAAAGAATCTGTTGGGAATGAGCTAGACCTGCTCATGGTCGCTGTTCGCTTGGTGGGGTTGTGCTTGGTGATGGTGGCTACAACTGGCATGGTGGTGCAACACTGGGGGTTGGAGCAATCTGCGCTGCCGTTTTCAAACGGCGGCCTATTGGGGCTTTCCACGGCTCAAGCCGTTGACGGAACATTCGGCCTTGCTGGCGGCACTCTGGTGCTGTTGGCCATATTTTTGTTTGGATTAACCCTGTTTTTAGATTTGTCATGGATTGCCCTGATGGATGGTATTGGAAAGACGGTGTTATTGGCACAAGATGCGGCTAAGACGCGGTTTGGAATATGGCAAAAGTCCTACCAAGAGCGCAAAAAAGTTAAAGAAGTGGTACAAAAGCGCCGAGAAGTAGTGAAAGAGCACACTAAAAAGCAAGAATCTCGGGTTCCACCCACTATTACGGTGGCGCCAACGCCCAAAAAGCCCAGTGTGCGCGCCCAAAAAGAGAAGCAGCAAACCTTATTTGACACGCCCGTAGTTGGCGAGTTACCACCAATTGGCTTGCTAGATGCGCCGCAAAAGGGAGATAAAAAAGGGTATTCCCCAGAATCCTTAGAGGCTATGTCCCGTCTGCTTGAACTTAAGCTAAAGGATTTCGGCATCGTAGCGGAAGTCACCGCGGTTCTACCAGGGCCGGTGGTTACGCGCTTTGAAATTCAACCCGCCCCCGGCGTAAAAGTGAGTAGAATCACCAATTTGGCCAAAGATGTGGCGCGGTCCTTGGCTGTGACCAGTGTGCGCGTGGTTGAAGTGATCGAGGGGAAATCTGTGGTTGGGATAGAAATTCCCAATCAAGAGCGCGAAATGGTCAGGCTTTCTGAAGTGATTGCATCGGACGCCTACGATAAAGCCCGCTCCCCGCTAACGTTGGCTTTGGGTCACGATATATCCGGGCAATCTATTGTCGCTGATTTAACCAAGATGCCTCACTTACTGGTGGCCGGTACTACTGGTTCTGGTAAGTCGGTGGGCGTGAATGCCATGCTTTTGAGCATATTGTATAAGGCGTCCCCTGAAGAGGTTCGGCTGCTGTTGGTAGACCCTAAAATGCTAGAGCTATCAATTTACGAAGGAATACCTCACCTGCTAGCCCCCGTGATTACTGACATGAAAGATGCCGCCACCGGGCTTAGGTGGTGTGTGGGCGAAATGGAGCGCCGGTATAAGTTAATGGCTGCTTTAGGTGTGCGGAATTTATCGGGTTACAACAAAAAGGTTGCAGAGGCCAGTAAAAACGGTGACCCAATATTAGACCCCTTGTGGCGTCCCGATGAGACTGGGTTGATAGAAGAGCCACAGGAGGCCCCTAACCTTGAAACACTGCCATTTGTGGTGGTGGTGATTGACGAATTTGCTGACATGATGATGATTGTTGGTAAAAAAGTGGAGCAATTGATTGCGCGTATTGCGCAAAAAGCGCGGGCAGCGGGTATTCACTTAGTGCTTGCAACCCAGCGTCCTTCGGTAGATGTGATTACTGGGTTGATCAAGGCAAATGTCCCAACGCGTATTGCCTTTCAGGTGTCATCAAAAATTGATTCGCGCACCATTCTAGATCAAGGCGGCGCAGAGCAACTGTTAGGGCACGGCGATATGTTGTATTTGCCGCCGGGCACCAGTTTACCGGTACGTGTTCATGGTGCATTTGTGGATGATCACGAAGTGCACAACGTGGTTAACGACTGGAAGCGTCGTGGTGAGCCAAATTACCTTGAAGAAATATTTAGTGAGCAAACAGACTCAATTGTAGTGCCGGGTTACTCAGAGGAGTCCGGTGGTGGAGATTCAAATGACGAGTCAGACCCACTTTACGACGAGGCGGTGGCGTTTGTTACAGAAACACGCAAAGCCAGCATTTCATCGGTGCAGCGTAAATTGCGTATTGGCTACAATCGGGCTGCGCGCCTCATTGAACAGATGGAAGCGAGCGGAGTCGTATCTGATATGGGGACAAATGGGTCGCGCGAGGTGTTAGCGCCACCGCCACCTAAGTAATTGCCCCTATAAAAACCAAATTACTATCAAAGCTGTTTAAGGTATGCCATAGATGAAGTTCACCCTTGGGTTTATACAAATGATTGGCCGAATTGGTATTTGCGTGTGGTTAATTATGGCCAGTCCGTTGGCTTTTAGCGTTCAATCACCTCAAAAATCAGAGCATGTAAATAAGGGCGCCCCCAAAGTAGGAGAGGGGTTGTTGGCATTGCGCGCATTGATGGACCCTATAGAAAGTTATCAAGGTGACTTTAAACAAGTTATTTTGACCAAAGAGCAAGAGGTGGTTCAGCAAAGCTCGGGGCGGTTCAAAATTAAGCGCCCAGGGTATTTTTTATGGGAAAGCAAGGCGCCTTACGAGCAAACCGTGGTGGGTACCCCGCAAAAATTGTGGGTCTATGACCCTGATTTAGAGCAAGTGACCATTCGCAAGCAAGTATTAAACGACGCCAATAGCCCTGCGAAGGTGTTAAGTGGAGAGCTTGAACAGTTAGAGCAGGATTTCCTCGTGGCCGTAACTCAAAGCGAAATAAAAGGCGCCAAGGTGCAAACATTCAGCTTGACGCCCCGTAAAACTGGCGCAGCCAATTATGAGTCGGTGACTGTGATGTTTGAAAACAAACAACTTAAAACTGTGATGTTTACGGACAAACTTTTGCAAACCACCACTATCGAGCTTGTTGATCTTGAACTGAATGTATCAATGGCGCCCAGTGATTTTCATTTTGAACCACCGCCAGGAACGGACATTATTTCGAATGACCGGTGATTTATTCGCGCGTGAAACGCAAAGTTTTGCGCCACTTGCTGCGCGGTTACGCCCACACAATTTAAACCAGTATATTGGCCAAGAACATATATTAGGTTCCGGTAAGCCTTTGCGAGAAGCACTCATCCGCGGGCAAATGCACTCGATGATTTTTTGGGGGCCACCGGGTGTTGGTAAAACCTCTCTTGCTCAGTTAATTACCGCTCATATTGACGCAAAATTTTTGCCTATTTCCGCTGTGCTTGCTGGTGTTAAAGATATTAGAAGCTCTGTGGCAGCGGCTAAGGAAGAATATAATCAGCACGGTAAAAAAACTGTGCTGTTTGTGGATGAAGTACACCGTTTTAATAAATCGCAGCAAGATGCATTTTTGCCGTATGTGGAAGACGGGACCCTTATTTTTGTTGGAGCTACCACAGAGAACCCCTCGTTTGAGCTCAATAATGCGCTATTGAGCCGCTGCAGAGTCTATGTACTTAAACCGCTTTCAGATTCTAATTTGGCAGAGATTATTCAACGTGCGTTAGCCGATGAGGAATTTGGACTTGGGCAACGGCGGTTACAGATCCACAAAGAAGCCCAGAGCCTATTGATTCAGTGTGCCGATGGTGATGCGCGTAAAGTGTTGAACCTGCTTGAAGTGGCTTCAGACCTGGTCGAAGGTGACGTGGTCACTCCAGAGCTTATCGCCAGCGTAGCAAGCAGCGATGTGCGGCGGTTTGATAAAAAAGGCGAGGCTTTTTACGATCAAATCTCTGCTTTGCACAAATCTGTTAGAGGGTCTGATCCAGATGCAGCACTCTATTGGTTGGCCAGAATGCTCGATGGCGGCTGTGACCCTTTGTATATAGCACGTCGAGTTGTAAGAATGGCAAGTGAAGACATTGGCAACGCGGATCCACGCGCGCTGGGCATTTGCTTGCAAGCTTGGGAGGTACAAGAGCGGCTAGGTAGCCCAGAGGGTGAGTTGGCCATTGCCCAGGCGGTGGTATATCTTGCTGCCGCCCCTAAAAGTAATGCCGTGTATAATGCGTTTAAATCCGCTATGGCCGATGTGAAAACAAAACCCAGCTATGATGTGCCGCTACATCTACGCAATGCCCCCACGACTCTTATGAAGCAACTGGATTACGGAAAAGGTTATCGCTACGCTCACAATGAGGAAGGCGGCTTTGCAGCAGGGGAGCGTTACTTCCCCGAGGAGCTACAAGGTACCTATTACTACCACCCAGTAGCGCGCGGGCTAGAGACTCAAATTTCGGAGAAGCTCCAGCATTTGCGCCAACTCAGTAATCAGGCCAACCCCCAAGAGCGTGATCAATGATGTGGTTTATGGTCGCCTTAGGCGGAGCCTTTGGTGCGTTAGCTCGATTTGGCTTGAGTGCGTGGTTGGCGCCGCAGCCGGGTAAATTCCCCTATGCCACCTTCACAGCCAATGTGATGGGGTGTTTGCTCATGGGCTTTTTGTATATATTAATTGTAGAAAAGGCCTCGGTCGGCCCACACGTGCGACCGCTGTTGATGGTGGGTTTTTTGGGGGCTTTTACAACGTTCTCCTCGTTTTCAATAGAGGCGCTGGCGTTGTGGCAATCGCATCAGGTGAGTACCGCTGTGCTTTATGTGGTGTGTACCCTCACAAGCTGTTTATTGGCTACATTTATTGGTTTAACCCTTTGTGAAAAATTTGTTCATTAGTTGAAAGTTGTCTTATGTTAGATCCAAAATTAATTCGTAATCATTTAGAAGAAATTGCCCCCAAACTTGCCACCCGTGGTTTTGAGTTAGATAAACAAGCCATGAACGGTTTGGAGGAGCGCAGAAAATCCATTCAAACCCATTGCGAGTCTTTACAGTCTGAGAGTAAAGCGCGCGCAAAAAAAATTGGCGCTGTTAAGGCAAGTGGCGGCGACATTGCGCCGTTATTAAAAGAAGTTGGAGATTTAAAATCGCAACTGGCCAAGGCCGAAGGGGAGTTGTCCTCAATTCAAAAAGAGTGGGAGTTGGTGGTCAGTGCCATCCCAAACATTCCCGATGAGGATGTTCCACCTGGCGTAAACGAAGACGACAATGTGGAGTTGCGCACCTGGGGCGAGCCAAAGCCTTTTGATTTTGAAGTGAAAGATCACGTAGATTTGGGCGCTGAGTTGGGCCAACTTGATTTTGAAGTGGCTGTAAAAATAACGGGCTCGCGCTTTGCTGTAATGAAAAGCCACATAGCACGCTTACACCGCGCATTAATTCAGTTTATGTTGGACACGCATACGGGTGACAATGGCTACCATGAAATTTATGTGCCGTTTGTGGTGAATAAAGATTCTTTATACGGTACCGGCCAGCTTCCAAAATTTGAGGAAGATTTATTTAAACTGACCGATGACAGAGAATTTTATTTGATCCCGACCGCTGAAGTGCCGGTAACCAATGTGCTGCGCGATGAAATAGTGGACGAAGCTCAATTACCCGTTAAATACACGTGCCACACGCCGTGCTTTAGGTCCGAAGCGGGTAGTTATGGCCGTGATACACGCGGCATGATTCGCCAGCATCAATTTGAAAAAGTAGAGTTAGTGCAGTTTGTTAAGCCAGAAGATTCTACTGCGGCGCTTGAAGGTTTGTTATCACATGCCGAAGGAATACTACAAAAGCTAGAACTGCCCTATAGAACGGTAGTACTTTGCTCTGGTGATATGGGTTTTTCAGCTGCGAAAACGTTTGATATAGAAGTATGGTTACCCTCACAACAAAAATACCGTGAGATATCTTCGTGCAGTAACTTCAGAGATTTTCAAGCGCGCCGGATGAAAGCGCGCTTTAGAAACAAAGAAACTGGCAAACCAGAACTTCTGCACACATTAAATGGTTCGGGTTTGGCTATTGGTAGAACCTTACTGGCAGTGATGGAAAATTACCAAAACGCTGACGGCAGCATCACTGTGCCTGCGGCCCTTACCCCATACATGGGCGGCGTAACGGTGATTGGCAAAAACTAAGCGTGGATTATTTACCGCTTTTTTTTAACCTACAAGATAAAGCGTGCCTTTTGGTTGGCGGTGGTAGCATCGCGCTTCGCAAGGCACGTCTGTTGACTAAAGCGGGGGCTAAGGTAACGGTTGTAGCGCCAGAAATTAGCACCCAGTTAGAAGCTCTAGTGACAGAGAATGGCGGGCGTTGCCTGCGCAAAGACTATGCCCTACCCGATATTTGTGATGTGGTGTTGGTGATAGCTGCAACGGATAACAACGCAGTAAACCAACAAGTCTCAGTAGATTGCCATCAAAAAAACCTACCGGTAAACGTTGTAGATAACCCACGCCTTTGCAGCGTTATTATGCCTGCCATCGTTGATAGAAGCCCACTGGTGATTGGTATTTCCAGTGGTGGTGAGGCGCCGGTTTTGGCGCGCATGGTTAGAGCCAAACTGGAGTCCTTATTTCCTTCTGCATATGGGGAGCTTGCAAAGTTGGCCAGCCGATTTCGCGACCGCGTAAAGGCGCGCTTTATAAATACAGAGCTGCGTCGACGCTTTTGGGAGCAAACGTTAGATGGCCCAGTCGCAGAAAAAACCTTGGCTGGGGATATAACTTCGGCCGAATCATTGTTTGAGAAGATGCTTCACCAAGAGGTGGGAGCTTTAACGGGCGAAGTGTATTTGGTTGGGGCAGGCCCTGGCGACCCAGATTTACTCACCTTTAAGGCGTTGCGGTTGATGCAAAAGGCCGAGGTAGTGTTATACGACCGATTGGTGTCAGAGCCCATATTAGATATGGTACGCCGCGATGCCGATCGTATATATGTTGGTAAAAGGAAGGCTGAGCATACCTTAGAGCAAACCAAGATCAATGAGTTACTGTTAAAATTGGCCAAAGAAGGGAAGCGAGTTTTACGCCTTAAAGGTGGAGACCCATTTATTTTTGGCCGCGGCGGCGAAGAAATTGAACTTCTTGCACAACACAAGGTGCCGTTTCAAGTGGTACCCGGCATAACCGCGGCCTCCGGTTGTGCGAGTTATGCGGGTATCCCTCTAACGCATAGAGATTATGCGCAATCTGTACGGTTTATTACGGGGCATCTAAAGGACGGATCATGCAATTTAAATTGGCCTGAGCTTGTGGGAAATGATCAGACTTTGGTGTTTTATATGGGGTTAACAGGTATTGGGACAATCTGCCGGGAGCTGGTAGCTAACGGCAAGCCACCGCAAACCCCTGTGGCGGTTATCTCAAAGGGTACGTTACCGACGCAGAGGGTACAAATCAGTACTTTGAACACGTTGCCACACGACTTGCAGCAAAACCCGCTTTCGGCACCTACTTTAATCATCATTGGCGGTGTTGTTGCGCTGCACGACAAACTAAATTGGTTTGGCGGCTAGAACTAATTTGGCTAAAGTTTCTGAAGCTCTGGCCGATAACCAATAAAAAGCCGCCATCGGTTTAAGAAAATGGTTAAAATTACTTCTTCAGTCCCCCCTGGCGGGCTCGCTGGAGCCAGCTCGCAACATACGGTTAAACCTGTGCAGCCGACGGCGCCAGATCGTGCGTTGTCAGGCAAAACAAAGCCATTCATTGAGCGTCGTAAAACACCGGATCGCCGCAAAGGCGCAGATATGCGTGGGCCGTATGAGATGCGTGGCGGTAAAGACCGAAGAAAAAGCCAGCGCGGTCGCCCCAAAATAGATTTAGACGTTTAACACCCTCTATTCCTTCAATAGTTTCTTATAACTTCTCTCATTATTACGTTGTAGAGTATCATTTGCCAACATTAGCTTGAGTGGGTGAAATACTTTATGGCTTCATATGATTACGATTTATTTGTTATTGGTGCTGGTAGCGCCGGAGTGCGTTGTGCACGAATGGCCGCAGGCTTAGGAGCGAAGGTTGTTGTTGCTGAAAATAGATATCTTGGCGGCACGTGTGTGAATGTTGGATGTGTACCCAAAAAAATGTTTGTGTACGCATCAGAGTTTACGCACAGCTTTAAAACAGCTAAAGGCTATGGCTGGGATATTGGGGATGCAACTTTTGATTGGCGTACATTTATCGATAAGAAAACCGCTGAAATTGAGCGCCTCAATGGTGTGTACAACACAATTTTGGAGCGTTCTGGCGCAGAAATAATCCACGGCTCTGCACAAATAACTGGACCAAACAGTGTGAGCGTTAATGGCGTTACCTATTCTTGCGAGCGTATTGTCATTGCCGTGGGGGGGTGGCCAAAAAAAGGAGATTACCCTGGTGCCGAGCATACCATTACCTCAAATGAAGTATTTTCATTAGAGCATAAGCCTAAGCGTGTGTTGGTTGAGGGCGGTGGCTATATTGCCGTGGAATTTGCTGGAATTTTCAACGGCTTAGGGGTTGATGTTGATTTGGTGTATCGTGGCGAATTATTTTTAAGAGGGTTTGATCAAGATATAAGGCGCGCGTTGGCTGATACTATGAAAAGCGCGGGTGTAAATCTAGTGTTTAACACCACGGTGCAGAGTATAGAAAAAAGCGACGATGGCTTGACTGTGGCCTTTAGTGACGGCCAAACTCGAACATATGATCAGGTATTGAGTGCCGTTGGCAGACGCCCAATGACTGACGACCTGGGGCTTGCTTCAGTAGACGTACAAGTAAACCCAAACGGAACCATTATCATTGATGAAAATTTTAAAACCACTGCAAAGGGGATCTACGCATTGGGTGATGTGGTTGGACGTATGGCACTAACCCCAGTAGCACTGGAAGAGGGGATGGCGTTGGCAAACCACTTGTTTAGTAATACGCCTATCAACTTTAATTATCAAAACATTCCCACGGCTGTATTTACTCAGCCAGAGATTGCAACGGTAGGATTAACACTGGAGCAAGCGCAAAATAATGGCATAAAGGTGGTTGAATATAAAAGTCACTTCAAGCCATTAATTCATACAATCAGTGGGCTAGATGATCGCGTAATGATGAAACTGGT
>CAYZQH010000058.1:0-14614 GCA_964480055.1 uncultured Cellvibrionaceae bacterium | reverse complement strand
AATAAATGTCCCCACCGCGCCTACCAACAGTACCCCACCAAGCGCCAATAGTAGGCCGCTGCTCTCGAGCGCGCCTACGGCAATGCAACAAAGCGCGATAATAATCACCAATACTTGATAGGCTCTATTAATCTTCATTTAAGCGCGCCTTTATACACAGTTGAGTCATCAGCTGCTTAAGAATATTAACTGCAGGCTCAATTTGGGCCAGCTCTATATATTCATTGGGTTGATGAGCTTGGTCTATGGAGCCCGGCCCCATTACGACTGTCTCCATATTTAAACTTTGTAAAAATGGGGCTTCGGTGGCAAAGGCCACGCTTTGCGCCTGATGGTGTGTGAGCTGCTCGCACAGCTGGATAAGCCTGGCATTGGCGGGCTCTTCAAACGCGGCAACGCCTGGGAATAACGCGTTAAATTCTAGCTGCACTTCCGCTTTTTGCGCAATAGGCTGCATACGTTTAAAAATAGCAGTACGCAACTCTTCGTTATCCATACCGGGTAATGGGCGTAAATCAAAATGCAATTCACATTTGTGACAAATACGGTTGGGGTTATCTCCACCGTGAATACACCCCAAGTTTAACGTGGGGAATTGCACATCAAAGTCAGGGTTGTGGTGGGTGGTTTGTAATTCGTGGCGAAAGGCTAAAAGCTCGGTCATTAATTGGTTCATCACCTCCAACGCATTTTTGCCAAGCGCTGGGTTAGAAGAGTGGCCTGCAAGCCCGGTGACTTTCAGTGCCTCCATCATTATGCCTTTGTGCATACGAATGGGCTTCATGCCCGTGGGTTCGCCAATAACCGCATAGCGCCCAAGGGGCGCACCGGCCTCGGCCAAGGCGCGTGCGCCGCTCATGGAGGATTCTTCATCCGCCGTTGCTAAAACAATTATGGGCTGTTCAAGTGGCTCGTTTTTAATGGCCTCTAAGGCTTCTAAAACCGCCGGGAAAAACCCTTTCATATCTGTTGCGCCCAAGCCGTATAGGCGGCCGTGTTGTTCTGTGAGCGTATAGGGGTTTTGTTGCCAGGCTTCTTCATTACACGGCACAGTATCGGTGTGCCCGGCCAAAACTAAGCCGCCGGGGCCCTCGCCTTTGGTGGCAATTAAGTTGGCTTTGCCCGGTGCGCTCGTAATGTCCTCTATGCGGCATGTAAATCCTAATGGCTCTAGCCAGGAAGCCAAAAGCTCTACTACCGGCCTATTAGTCATGTCCCAATCTTTGTGGGTGCAACTGACAGAGGGAAGAGCTACCAGTTGGGCTAACTGTGTTTTGTAGCGTGAGTAATTCATAGGTTGTCTTCGGTAAAAAGGGTACCTTTGAGTACACATACAGCGTGGCCTGCAATACGTACGCGGTCATTTAAAAACGTAGTGTATACGTTGCCACCGCGCGCAGAAATTTGCCGGGCTTGTAATGCATCCTTTTTCAGCTGGTTGGCCCAGTAGGGGGTTAAGGCGGTATAGGCAGAGCCCGTCACTGGGTCTTCATCAATGCCAAGGTTTGGGGCAAAAACTCTACACACAAAGTCGTGGTGCTCACCAGGGGCGGTGGCGTACACAATGCGATAGGGTAATTGCTTTAAAGCGTTCATATTTGGGGCAAGCGCTTGAATGCAGTGTTGGGTGGGGTAATGTACGAGTGCGCGGCCATCGTTTGCCCCGGCCCAAGTGGGCGGCTGCGGTGCGTGTAACGCATTGTGGGTGGCGCTGGGGTCTATATCTGATGAGATAACACGAGCAGGGAAGTTCAAGGCAATAAGGGTGCCTTCTTGCGTTACCTCTAAAGGCCCACTTAATGAGTTAAAGGTTATTGTGTGTTCCGTTTCGCCCAAGAAATGCCAAAGTACATAGGCTGCGGCAATGGTGGCATGGCCGCATAGCTCTATCTCTACGGTGGGGGTAAACCAGCGAATATGGTATTGGCCGTTTTCTTTGACAAAAAACGCGGTTTCCGCCAGGTTGTTCTCTGCGGCAATTTTTTGCATTAGTGCCGCATTGGGCCAATACTTTAGGGGGCACACCGCTGCTGGGTTGCCTGTAAATGGGCGTTGAGCAAACGCGTCTATTTGGTAAAGAGGTATGTCCATTTTTCACTCACTAGTGTGCAAGTGAAGGTATTACAACACGGCTTGCAGGCTGAAGTAATCCCTAGCTTTTATTTCTAACCGCGTTGCGTTTATGCTGGCGTGGGTTTGGACCCCTTAATCTAAAGTGGGCCCATCAACAAAACAAATTTGAGAGATTTTTATGGCGGATCGTTTGCTGGACCTACGCGCTGCGTTAACAGAGTTACAGCGCAGTAGCCGCATTAGTCAAGATGATGTGAATCGCGTGTTGGGTAGTACCCGTACGCAAGAAGAAACCGCCATGCACCCTATTACGTACTTGGCCACTCAGCAATTACACGATTTAACCCGTGAAGGGAAAATACTGGATGAACTGGGGTTAACGGCATGGTTGAGCGATGTGGCAAGTTTGCCGCTATTTCATATTGACCCTATGAAAATGCAAGTGGCTGAGCTTGCAGATGTTATGTCTTACGCCTTTGCGAAGCGCCACGACTTACTGTGCGTAAAAATTACGGCAGACGAGCTTACCGTAGCGGTAGGTCAGCCCTATCAGCGTGGCTGGGAAGAACAACTCCAGCAGGTTACCCGGCGTAATGTGGTGCGGGTATTAGCCACGCCGTCTGAAATAGATCGGTATCGAGTGGAGTTTTACTCGTTGGCCAAATCTATTTCAGGGGCCGCTGGCGGCGCCGCACGCTCTTCTAGTGTTGCCAATTTTGAGCAACTGTTGGAGCTTGGCTCCACCAAAGACCCAGAGGCAAATGATGCGCATATTGTGAATATTGTGGATTGGCTACTGCAATATGCTTTTGATCAGCGTGCCAGTGATATTCATATAGAGCCGCGGCGGGATGTGGCACGTATGCGTTTTCGTATTGACGGCGTATTGCATTCCATTTACGAGTTTCCTGCCAATATTGCCACGGCCATTATCAGCCGTATCAAAATTTTGGGCCGCATGAATGTGGCAGAAAAACGTAAGCCACAGGATGGCCGCTTAAAAACCAAAAACCCAGATGGGATTGAGGCCGAGCTGCGTTTATCCACTATGCCTACGGCCTTTGGTGAAAAGTTGGTGATGCGGGTATTTGATCCGGAGGTCTTACTGCGCAGCTTTGATGACTTGGGTTTAGTGGGTGACGACTATGACCGCTGGCACAACATGCTGACGGCGCCCCACGGTATTTTACTGGTGACGGGCCCTACGGGCTCTGGTAAAACCACTACGCTTTATTCGTCGCTTAAATCGGTGGCCACCGATGAAGTGAACGTGAGCACGGTAGAAGACCCCATCGAGATGGTGGAAGAGGCATTTAACCAAACTCAGGTACAGCACAACATTGGGTTGGATTTTGCCGCGGGTATTCGCACCCTAATGCGTCAAGACCCAGACATCGTTATGGTGGGTGAAATTCGTGATTTAGAAACCGCGCAAATGGCGGTACAGGCTGCGCTTACCGGGCACTTGGTGATCTCTACGCTGCATACCAATGACGCACCCACCTCGGTCTCGCGCTTGGTGGACTTAGGCGTGCCAGGGTACCTGATAAAAGCCACAGTCGTGGGGATTATGGCCCAGCGTTTGGTGCGTACCCTGTGTCAAAACTGCCGCGTAGAAACCCAAGTCAGCGATGAAGATTGGGGCGGTTTAGTGCGCCCTTGGAAGGTATCAAAACCGGCCAAAATATATTCTGCTGGTGGTTGCTTAGAGTGCAGAAATACCGGGTATTTAGGGCGCCAAGGGATCTATGAAATTATGCCCATGAGCGAGACTCTACAGCACCATATTCACGATGAAAGCGACTTAAACGCCCTGCGTCATCAAGCCATGCGAGAGGGCATGCGTACCTTGCGTTTGTCAGGTGCGCAAAAAGTAGCGACCGGGTTAACCACCATGGAGGAAGTGTTGCGGGTAGCGCCGCCCGTGGAAAAATACATTGGTTAATTGCTGGTTGGTCGAGTTGGGCACAAAGCGTATAAAGCGCACGTTAAGAATTTGCCTAGTGGTGTTAGGTGGGGCTTGCACTGGCGCCCAAGCTGGGGATGATTTGGCCGTTACGATTGATCAAGAGTCTAGCGCTGAGGGGGGGGATCAGGCTCAGGGTAGTCAAGAAGAGTCTTTGCCCACTGCCGAAAGCATTGATTTAAGTGAAGTTATTCCTCAGCCCGAGCCGTCCACGGTGGCCCCTGTAAGCTCTGAGGTACACACGGTTGAGCCACTAGAAGCTGAGCCCAATACCGAGGAAGACGTTGGTCCAGAGGTATCTTCTTCGCAAAACTTGCCCCCGCCAGACTTGGTGCTTTTGGGTGCAAGGGTTCCACCAGGAACGTCCACTCGCATAGCGTGGATGCCGGCAGAGTCTTTTGCTGGTATTGCCGCGCCTACCCCTATATTGGTTGTGCACGGTGCTAGCCGCGGCCCTACTTTGTGTTTGACCGGGGCCGTGCACGGGGATGAGCTTAATGGTGTCGAAATTGTTCGTCACGTTATGTATCAGCTAGACCCGAAAAAGCTTGCTGGCACGGTTATAGGGGTGCCTATTGTTAATTTGCAGGGGTTTAGGCGCGCTTCGCGTTATCTGCCAGATAGACGCGACCTAAACCGCTACTTCCCAGGTATTGCCAATGGCAGCTCTGCTTCGCGTATTGCGTATTCCTTTTTTAATGAGGTAGTGACGCATTGTGACTTCTTGGTGGATTTACATACCGGGTCATTTAGGCGTACCAACTTGCCGCAATTACGAGCGGATTTAAAAGTCCCCAAGGTGGCCGAGCTGGTTGGACATATGGGTGCTATTGTGGTGCTTCATAGTCAGGGTGCGCAGGGGTCTCTGCGTCGGGCGGCAGTAGAGCACGGCATTCCTGCCGTAACGATTGAGGCTGGAGAGCCACACAGTGTGCAGCAGTCCGCGGTGAATGAGGGCGTAAAAAGCATTGAGGCCGTAATGCATAAGCGCGGTATGGTATCCAAGCGTGGCATGTGGGCGCGCAAAACCGAGCCGGTTTTTTATAAATCCCTGTGGGTGCGGGCCCCTAAAGGCGGCATACTCATGAGCGGTATTTTGTTGGGCGAACGTGTGCGCGAAGGCGATAGCCTGGGCACCATTACAGACCCTATTACCAATCAGAGTACGGAGGTTACTTCCCCAACCAATGGACGGGTGATTGGCATGGCTATTAATCAAGTGATGCTGCCGGGCTATGCAGCCTACCACATCGGCTATCAGGCAACCCTTGAAGAGGCCGCCGAAGAAGACGCCGGCCCAGACGATACCGCTGGCGATGACGTACCACAGCCAGCCGCCGCGCCCTCTGTAACGCCCACCGGTGTGACCGAACCTGTCGCAGGTAACGCTGGCAACCCAGTACCCTAATTTAGGTGCAGTGCCTGCAAGTCGTGTCCGTTAACTTGTCGTGTGCCTCAAACGTCCAGCCCCACTTTCTTGTGCATTTGTTATGATGGCATATCGTTGATCGCTCACTTCTAACTGACTGATTACTAACTAAATTGTTGTGCCAATTATTATGTCTCATACCGAATCCAAAACACTCCGAATTGCCACACGCAAAAGCCCTTTGGCGTTATGGCAAGCCGAATATGTCAAAGCGCAATTAGAGGCGCATCACCCGAATTTGCGCGTAGAACTCGTACCATTGACCAGTCGAGGCGATGTCATCTTGGATGTACCTCTGGCAAAGGTGGGGGGCAAGGGCCTTTTTGTCAAAGAGCTGGAGCATGCCATGCTCAATGACGAGGCTGATATAGCGGTACACTCTATGAAAGATGTACCGATGGAGTTCCCAGAGGGGCTAGGTCTTGCGGTGATATGTGAGCGTGAAGACCCAAGAGACGCTTGGGTGTCTAATGGCCATGACACCTTAGAAGCCTTGCCCGAAGGCGCTGTGGTGGGCACTTCTAGTTTACGCCGTCAGTGTCAACTGCTGGCGTGGCGGCCAGACCTGAAAGTAAAGTTTTTACGAGGTAATGTGCAGACCCGCTTGGGCAAACTGGATGCCGGTGAATACGACGGCATAATATTGGCTGCCGCTGGGTTACTGCGCTTAGAAATGCCCGAGCGTATCCGCGCGTTCATTACGCCGGAGCGCAGCTTACCGGCCGGAGGTCAAGGGGCGGTAGGTATTGAGTGCCGTTTGAGCGATAAGACCGTGATGGATTTGCTGGCGCCGTTGCACCATAAGCCAACCGCTGCGGTGGTAGGCGCCGAGCGCGCAATGAACCGTCGTTTAGAGGGCGGTTGCCAGGTGCCCATTGGGGCGTTTGCACTGTTAAATGATGGCGAGCTTTGGTTGCGTGGGTTGGTTGGCTCCCCAGACGGTAAAACACTGCTGCAAGATGAAGTCCGTGGCAGTGAGGGGGCTGCTGAGGAATTGGGCGTTACGTTGGCTGAGCGACTGTTAGCCGCTGGTGCAGATAAGGTTTTGGCCGAGGTTTATAGTGGTGTGCCAAACGCCTAGTTACTGCCGTCAAGAATAATTATAAGCCAGTAAGGAGCATACGTTGACTACTCTAACGCCGGTTTGGGCCACTCGCCCTCGAGCACAAAATACGTCCTGGTGTTCCGCATTGTCTAAGGTTGATTTTTTGCCCATTGACGCACCTATCTTGGCCATAGCGCCTGTTCAGGATGTAGAGAGCTGCCAGACCGTTAAAAATCAAATCTCTGATTTAGATCGTTACGATATGTTAATCTTTGTCAGCCAAAACGCCGTGATGTTTGGTTGGGAATGGATAGACAACTATTGGCCGCAGTTGCCCACCGAGCAAACCCTTCTGGCTATAGGTAAGATAACCGCTAGGATTTTAGCGCAATGCTCTGGCCGGTCAATAATTCAAGCCCCAGGCGCAATGAATACAGAGGCACTTTTGGCGTTGCCCGAATGCCAAGCGGTGGAAGGTAAGCGCATACTGGTTTTACGAGGTAAAGGCGGCCTGCCACGGTTGGGGCAAGTGCTGTCTGAGCGTGGGGCACAAGTGACGTATTGTGAGCTTTACCACCGTGAGCGGGCAGAAATTTCCCGTACCCAAATTGAGCAATTAAAAGTACACATGCATGGCGCGCCATTATTGGTGCCGGTGTTTAGCGGAGAGTCTGTTCAGCTGCTATCAACGTTGTTGTGTGAACAATCGGGGTTTAATTACCCGCAATGTGAAGATGCCAATGTTCAGTTGGTGGTTCCAGGTGCGCGCGTGGCAGACTTAGCGCAAAGTTGCGGTTTTAAGGCAACCATTACGGCTGAAAATGCCAGTCAAGAGGCGATGCTCAGCGCACTGCTTGCTACGCACTACCTTTAAAAAAACCGCTGTTATTATTTGCGCCCTATGTAAGTAATGAGTTTATTGGCGTAAATTTAGAAATTACTTTTTAATATTTCGCCTTAAATAGGTTTTTATTTATGACCAGCCATTCTCCCAGCGACCCTCAGCCACCGGTTTTATTGCCCAGTGAGGCTGTGGAAAGTTCAGACGCTCCCGATGAAGCCACCGAGGCAGCTTCGCCGATGCCAGAGAAAAGCCGATCGTGGTTACTTTGGATTGCCATTGTGTTGTGGGTGGCAGTGATTGGCGCAGGTGTTTACGGGGGCATTTTTCTTAAGGCGTGGTATGCCCAAGTCAACCAAGCATTAGATACACAAAGTAAAGCCAGTGCCGATGCCAAACAATCTTTTTTAAGGATAGAGACTGACTTAACAGAGTATGGCCAATCCGATCAGCAAGTACGCAAGCAAATGCAAAGCGTTGAAGGCGTCGCGCAAAGCCTGTCAGCAAAAGCGCAAAATATTGCGCAAGCGCAGAATAAACGACTAGACCAAATGAGCCTGCGTTTAGATGGTCAGCAAAAGCGCATTAATAGTATGTCTACCACCAATCGTGAGGATTGGTTGCTGGCAGAGGCGGAATATTTATTACGACTAGCCAACCAGCGAGTTTTATTGGAGCGTAGCCCACAAAATGCCATTGCATTACTTGAGTCAGCAGACGAAATCGTCAAAGAGGTGGCCGCAGGGTTAGGGGATGCAGAGTTATTTGGCATTCGCGAAGCGCTAGGACGCGAGTTAACACAATTGCGACTGATAGATACGGCTGATAAAGAAGGGGTTTATTTACAATTGAGCGCATTGGCCAATGCTGTGGAAAGCTTACCACGTACGCCAGGCTCATCCTTTGACAAATCAGCAGGAAAGGCCAACGTAGAGACCGCTGTAACACCTGCCGATTCATGGCGTGCCCGCATGTGGCAAACCATTAAAGAAACCGTGGGCGTGTTAGATCAATATATAAAAATTGACTCTACCGACGTACCGGCGGTGCCTTTATTGAGCGATGAGAGCGCCTTGGTTGTGGCAATGAACGTACGGCTATTATTGCAGCAGGCGCAATTTGCGCTTTTAAAGGAGCAGGTCAAAGTTTACCAATATAGTTTAATGGAGGCTAAAAAACTGATCGTTGAGTATTACGTTCCCAGTGCATCCGTGACGCGCTTTGTGCAACAAATAGATGCCGTAGCGGCAGTGAATGTTGCGCCAGAGTTACCTGATGTTACGGGCTCTGTGAAACTACTCCATGGTTATATTGAAAAACTCCACAGTCAATAGGGCACATTTAATGAAAAAAATAGTTTTTTTTGGTGCCCTCGCGTTATTGGTTGGCGGGTTATTGCTTCGCTTAGCGCAAAATGACCCAGGCTATGTTTTGATTGTAGGGTGGGGAACCACCATAGAGATGCGCTTAGGCTTTGCAATATTAATGATGCTGGTTATTGTATTAATACTTGCCTCAGGGTTGAAAAACAGCTTTCTAATTTTTAAGTGGTTTAAGAATAGCCTTACCGATTGGCAAATGGGGCGGCAAAAAAAGCACAGCCAGCTGTTGGAGCAAGGGTTTTACGCAGTGTTGGGAGGCAACTGGGATGTTGGTAAAAAAACACTGCAAAAGGCGGCAAAAAATAAAAAAAGTTCTGCTTTGCCTCTGGTGGCGGCCGCAGCTTGTGCCGAACAAAGCGGGCACTACTCGGAGGCGGAAAAGCTTCTAGCCAAAGCCGAGCAAGCGGGCGCTGCCCCCCTGGCGGTTTTGATGCTGCAAGTGCAGGCAAGCTGGCGCACTAAAAATTACGTGCACTGCGTGATGCTATTGAATCAAGCAAAGCAACTTGCGCCCACCAGTGTGGGGGTATTGCGTTGGCTGCAAAAAGTGTACACCGCGCAACAAGATTGGCACGCGCTAGAAGTGTTAATGCCGGAGTTAGAGCGCGTTAAAGCGTTTAGCCCAGAAGTGCTGCAAGGGTTTCAGCGGCAAATGTTTTTTGCACGCCTAGGGGAAATGGGCGCGGAGCTAGAAGGCTTAATTGCCCAACGTGCCGCACCTATTTCAAGTGATGTATCTTCTGATTCCGCCATAGATCTGGGGGAAAAAGGTGAGAGCGGAGAAGCGTTATTGCCGGCTGTACTGTCAAAAGCTGCGCCCAGTGACACCGATATGACGCGCTTACAAAGTACTATCGATCAGTACTGGGGAGATTTACCAAAAACGTTTAAAGGCGAGCCTGAATTTATTGAACGTTATTGTCATATTCTGCGGTTACTGAATAAACCGGCCGATGCAGAAACGCTTATTCGCGTCACTTCACGCAGCCAGTGGTACCCCAATTTAATCTTGTTTTATGGTGTTTTGGATAGCCCCAAGCCTAAGCGGCAGTTACAGGTGGCGCAAGAGTGGGAGGAAAGCCACAGCAATGACGCAATACTGCAGCTAACTTTGGGGCGATTGTGCATTAAAAATGAGCTGTGGGGCCAAGCAAAGGCACATCTCAAAAACAGTTTGGCGTTAAAACCTGAAGCATTGGCATACGTGGAGCTTGCCAAGTTACTGGCGTTTTTAGGTGAGGCCGAAGAAAGTGTAATGGTCTATAAAGAAGGGTTGCTATACAGCGCAGAGCCCGGACCCAAAGAAGCGTAGTTATCTTTAGGGCAGGGTGCTGTCATACGTTGATGGTGGGCGTTATCTACCGTTAGAGAAAGTTAGATGTAGCCCAAACATCGGTTGATAAACTACGTGCGTGGACACCAGTGTTTTTTTGCTGATTTACGCCTTTCACGTATAGCCCTACAGAGCGAGCCGCGTCGTTGCGCGAGCGGAAGGGGCCAATATCATTGCCTTCACGGGTGGCTACAAACCAATCGCTGCCAACGGTATAAAAGCGATCTGTCCTAAACCAAGTTTTGGGGGCTTCCCCACTTCTATGATGCATTGCGTCATCCTCTTTGTATGGTACTTCTGACATCAATTTTATGTATTTAAGCACTTTTTGCACCATAAATTATTTTTTGTTTATAAACAATTACTTACAAGTGTAATGTAAAGTTCTTTGTTTGGTTTTTGTATGAATTTTCGACAGTTTTTTGCGGTGATCACGCTGGGTTTAGGTTTTTACATGGATATTTCAGCGCGATAAAAGCTTGGTTATTACTGGTTTTGCTGATACAAAATCTAAATTACGGTAAGTGGGGCTGTTGGGTGGGTATTGAGCAAGCGTTTGTCATATTGGTGTTTTTTATATTGGGCCTTTTTTTATGGCGGCACATGCAGCTTGGGCGCATTGCGTATTTTGCTGCCAGGCGCCGCTGTGAGCAGGCTGGGGTGAGTTTTCTCGACGATAGTGTGGTGGTCAAAAGGCTTTACCCCAAAATAGGAGCACCACAAGGCGTGGCATTGGTTAGGTTGTATGGATTTGAGTTTTCTACTGTTGGGGATGTGCGTTACAGTGGGGTTGTTACACTGATTGGTAGGCAGGTAAAGAGTGTTGAGTTGTCACCCTATAAACTCGCATCTGACGTAGAAGATATTTGATTTTTAACGCGTGCATGCGGTAGTTCAGTGCAGTCCCTTTAGTCACGGTAAATGTGAGTTAAGGGCGTTTACCCAAGAGGCAGTGAGATGACCATAGGCGGCGGATTTAAGGCGGTAAAAAGCGTTTGGCGCTACAGCGCACAAGTGGGGCCTTTGCGGCTATGGCGTGCCGTTAGCTCCAAAAATGCCTGTAAGGCCTGTTCGTTTGGCACAGGTGGCCAGAACGGCGGGCTGCACAATGAACGTGGGCGTGGCATTGAGGTGTGCAATAAAAATATTCAGGCTCATGTCAGTGATTTTCGTCCTGCCATTGGTAGCACCGTATTTTTACAAAAGAGTATTGCTGAGCTTGGTGCGTTAAGCGCAAAGCAATTAGAGGACCTTGGGCGCCTAACGCTGCCTTTGTACAAAGCAAAGGGCGATAAAAACTATACGCCAATCACCTACGAGCATGGTGTTTCACTGTGTGCCACAAGGCTTTTGCAAGCAAAACCGGACACCACATTTTTTTATGCCTCGGGCCGATCCTCAAATGAAGCTGCATTTTTATTGCAGCTTATGGCGCGCCTTTACGGTACGAACAATATCAACAATTGTAGTTATTACTGTCATCAAGCCTCTGGTGTTGCCCTAAATGCCACGGTTGGAACAGGGACGGCCACGGTCACCTACGATGATTTATATCAAGCCGACTGTGTTTTTGTTATGGGGGCAAACCCCGCGTCTAACCACCCGCGATTCGTTAAGGCTTTAATTCAACTCAAACGCCGGGGCGGCAAAGTTATTGTGGTGAACCCCGCTAAAGAGCCAGGGTTGATCCGTTTTGCCTCGCCCAGTGATTGGCGCTCCATGCTCAAAGGTGGTGAGCGCATTGCCGATGAATATATACAGCCGCACCTTGGTGGCGATATTGCTTTTATGCAGGGTGTTGCCAAAGCTTTACTCGCAAAAGATGCCGTAGATTCGGCCTATCTTAAGGCGCATACCGAAGGAGATAAGGACTTTATTGAGCAAGTTAATAAAACCCCTTGGTCTGAAATAGAGCAGTGTTCTGGCGTGTCTCAAGAGGCCATTGGGCGTGTGGCAGCTATTTATGCTCAGTCAAAAGCAACTATTTTTACCTGGAGTATGGGCCTAACGCATCATTTGCATGGTGTGCAAAATATTCAAATGCTGGCGGCTTTAGCGTTACTTCGCGGCATGGTGGGGCGCCAAGGTGCTGGCCTGCTGCCATTGCGTGGACACAGTAATATTCAAGGTACGGGCTCAATGGGGTTTACCCCGGCTTTAAAATCCGCGGTACTTGAGGCGTTAGAGGCGCAGCTCGGCCAGTCCCTACCCTCTACCCCTGGGCTAGACACCATGGCGTGTATGGACTCAGCAAGCCAGGGGCATATGAAAGCGGCGGTATTTTTGGGTGGTAATATTCTAGCGTCCAACCCAGACACAGCGTTTGCGACCTCGGCATTAAACGCGGTTGGGTTTAAGTGCTTTTTAAGTAGCTCGTTAAATATGAGCCATGTGCATGGCGTGGATGAAGAGGTTGTGATTCTGCCTGTACGGGTGAGAGATGAAGAGTCTGAGCTCACTACTCAAGAGTCGATGTTTAATTTTGTACGTGTGAGTGAGGGGGGCTTAGAGCGTCATGCGCAGCTGTGGTCTGAAGTAGAGATTGTCCGTGTACTAGGCGAGCAATTGATCGCCAAAGAGCATATGGATTTTTCGGTATTTGAAAGCCATGGGGCCATTCGTCAATGGATAGCCAAGACTGTGCCAGGTTTTAAACTGTTAGCGCAAGTGGATCAAGCACGCAATGAGTTTCATATCGACGGCCGTATACTGCATCAGCCGGTATTCCCCACGCCTTCTGGAAAGGCAAAGCTGATGTTTTGCCAGAGCCCGGCAAGGCCTAGCGGGTTTTTGTTAAGCAGTATACGTAGTGAGGGCCAGTTTAACTCCATTGTGTACCATGAGTTTGACACCTACCGTGGGCAAACCGAGCGCTGGGTTCTTTTGATGAACCCAGAAGATATTGCCGATAACGGTTGGCAGCCTGGGCAGAAGCTAGACGTGAAAACCGCTACAGGGTGTATGGCTGGGGTAACGCTGAGGCCGTTCGATGTTAGGTCTGGAAATGTATTGGCGTATTACCCAGAGGCCAATATTTTAACGCCTAAGCAAGTGGATGAGCACAGCAAAACACCAGGGTTTAAGTCGGTTGCTGTGGATATAGCGCCTTGCCAGCTTTCATCCTGAAATGGCATTCATGATCACTACCTTCTAAACGATAAACTTATGAATGGCGGCTAATAATTTGTCGTCTGAGAAGGGTTTGGTGAGTAGATCGTTCACACCAGAGGCCCATATGCTGTCGTGTTCCCTTTCCATGGCGGTTAGAGCTAGGACGGGAAGTTCGGCAATGGTCGGGTTTTGACGAATTCGCCGTGTGGCTTCGCGCCCGCTTATCCCAGGCAAAGAGATATCCATAATCACCAAGTCAAATTCCTGCTCGCTAAGTAATGCCAGCCCTTTTTCGCCAGTGCTGGCGCAGGTCACGATATAGCCCTCGTCTTCCAGGATCCATGTCACCACGTGGGCGCTTTCTGGGTTGTCTTCAATTACGAGAACTTGGGACGTCATAATAGTTTAATAGGCCCAGTATTATTGTGATTTTTCTACTGCAGTTACATGCGGTGTTAGGTATCTCAGCAAAGTATAGTCGGTGATTGATGTATGGTCAGTGGCGATTGTCACCCAGATGGCGCGTTTATCTGGCAAGTTTCCTTTGTTTTATTACGGTTTTGAGAGTGTTAGGCCCAGGATAAATTGCTGATTGGTCTCGTGTACTTTGTAGGGGTGATAGGTCGGCTTTAGGGCTGAGAACTTAAAGGCTTAATCAGTTGCTGAATGAGTGTGGACTGTGTTTCAGAATAAGTGCTAGCTAGGGGGGTGAGATGAGTAGGCCACTTGGTTACGCACGGTGGCGTCTTGCCATTCGGTGGGTAGTTGCAGCCCACCGCGAGCTTCAATAATCACAGCAAGAGCGCAAAATACTGGAATAGAGCAAGCGTTGGCATGCCTAAGCTGTACTTCCATGACATCTTTGGGGGCATCCCCCTTGTTCTTGGCCCAGCGTGAAACCCTAGAGAAAAACCCAGCATGGCTTGCGCTGGGTTTGGGGAGATGGACAAACAACGCGGCCACATCATTTTTGCCATTGATCGCAGCGTAGTCGTCGGGCGTGCTGTCTTCATCGATATCACAAAGTATGGATTCGCTCAGGCCGTGTAAATGGTGAAACTCAAAAACCGGGCTTTCTTCGTTATCTTTTAATATGTTATTACACAGTACGGCCAACGGAGAGCCCGTATCTTTATCAAACACCCTAACTTTAACTTTGCCGGTTTGGCTGGCTTGTTCGATCATAAAGTTGTTGCGTCCCTCTGGGCTAACAAACTCTGATAGCTCAAAAAAGCCCAGCTCCATGTTTAAGTCAACATGGTATAACTCTTTCTGGTCTTGACGCAGAACGTAAGAGTGCGCGTAGTTACTGTGCGCGCTAGCATCAGGATTATGCCAACGGCTTAGTACAATAGAGCTCACAAATAATTAAACCTTTATTCTTCGAAATAGTCCGGTTATACCGAGTGCGGTATGGCGGTTAGTCAAATTACT
>CAYZQH010000057.1:0-14709 GCA_964480055.1 uncultured Cellvibrionaceae bacterium | reverse complement strand
ATGGAAACAAAGGAAATAATATTCATAACACCGTGTTTAATAAGTAAAAATTCGTTTAACAAGTTTTGTTTAATCGCTACAACCTAAATACCACCTAATTTTAATTCAATCATGGAAAAACCAATGACTAAACGCTCATTTCGCTATTTTTTATTTTTATTGTGCTTATCCAGCTTGTCTTTTAAAACGATGGCAGGCGCGGAACTGAGCGGCGGCATTTGGTGGGCGTATCAAAATGGCAACGGGGATGGCATTGGAGAATTTGTTGATCCCGCACTGATTATTTATGCCGATGATGATAGTAGCCATGGGCGTTGGGGTTTCAGCAGTGAACTGCGCATTGGTAAAGGCTCATTTACCAATCCAGACAACAATAACAGTGGCGATAATTTCACACTGCATAAAGCATGGATATCTTATACGTTATCTGAAACGGATAAGCTTATCATCGGCAAAAGCCAAGTGCCATTTGGTTGGAAAACATCAAATTTTTGGCCGGGGGACATGCTGCAAGGCGGCTATGGGGATCAGATGGATGTTGGATTAAAGCTAACCGGTAAGCGTGATGTATTCGCTTACGATGCGGCCATTTATTTACAAGATGATTGGGGCAGCACAAGTACAGATACGTCTGATGACAATGGCCATTGGGGTATTGCGAAAGCAGGGGAAGAAACCTACCGGAAAGATGTGACTGTGGTGGTTAATTTAGATTGGTCTCCTATCGAATACCATACGTTTGGTATTTCATTGCAGGCGGGCAAGCTTAGAGACTTGGTAGAGCTCAGTACGACTGGGGACATTGTTGATGATGGCGAGCATCAAGCAATAGATTTGCATTACTATTTCCAAAAAAATGATTTCACAGTTAAGTATCGATATATCAACGCGAGTCGTGATTTTAGAGACTTGGATACCTGCGTATCAACACCCGATCGCTGTCCCGATGCGGAAGTTAAAAGCCAGCGTAACGCCCTCCGTTTTGGGTATGCTCAAAATAAATGGGGTTCGTATTTAGAGCTTACTTCAGCTTCGTCCAACACTGAGGGCAATGCCAGCGATACGGTTTACGCACTTGCGCCGGGCATCACCTACAACTACGGTCCAGGTTGGGTTTATTTAGAGTATTTGTGGCAAGACGGATTCATTAATAGTTTTGGCGATTCAGGTGAAGGCGATTTCGAATCGTTGTACGTTTCTTTCGACTTCTATTTTTAGTAAATAAATAAGACACGTTAAAAACATCACAAAATATGGACCATGAAAAACCGCACGCCTAATTCAACGCGTATAATTTGATAGCCCAATTAAAAAATAAGAACAATTTTGATAAATTCCTGCGGAATTAGAAATGTACGGCGAGCGAGGCACCCTTCTGCTGAAGTTAAAGGGTTTTTGCTGGATTTTAAGAATGATTAATGCAGTAAAATCCGACAGTTGGCCAAGGCAGGCCTTCGTTTTAGCCCGAGCATGTCAGCCGCTTGTTGTAAGCGCCCTTTACATTCCACCATACTTTTAAACTTAGATTCAAACTGCGTAGTAAGAATAAGCCGTTCTTTGCAGGAAATATCTAATCGCTCTAATATGGGTGGGTAGCCATTATCTATGTGGCCACGCTTCTCTTCTCTGATGGCGCGCCCGGTTAAATCCATCAGTCGAACGTAGTCTTGCAGATGAAAATGTAGGCCGGCGGGCATTGGCTCGCGGTGGGTTGCCGACAAACTCTGCCAATTAGGTTTTTATGCGTACCTTCTGTTTGATGCTCTATACGCCGTTTATTTGATGCTCTATACGCCGTTTAATAGAGGTATGTTTAGACTGCTCCAGAGTTTTTGCCATTTTGGCTCTAATCTTGCCAATCGGTACAATAATTAAGCTCCTTTTTATAACAGCTTCCGTGGCTGATTTTGGCGGTAAATCTATTTTCCGCGCTCATGCCTTCCAAAATACTGTCGTTTTTGCTTATACTCCAAAATGTTAGATCCAATGGAAATACACTGAACAAACACATAAATAAACAACGAGCTAAATTAAAAGACTTTAGTATTACCATAATAATATTCACATAAAGTACTAAGCACGCTGTTTGATAAAAACTTACAAGATCCAGTCCACAACTAAAATAGAAGAACAATAATTGGTGAAACCCGGTATTATTGTGAAAAGCTATTTAGGCAAAACGCTATAAAACCAATAATTATATAACGCGTTATTATTAAGTATGACAAATAAGTAGGAGTGCAGCTAGCTGCTTGTACTCAAAGTTTGTAATTTACATTTAGAAAAACTGAGATATACCAACTATTTACCTACAACCACCACGATTAAAACAGACCACCAGGGGGAAAAAAATGACCATTAATGCCAATATGTTGTTGAGATCTGTGGCAGGTTTAACGCTTGCTGGAGCGACGCTCACGGCGCAGGCTGCAACTATCGCAGAAACTGGAAACACCACCGTCACTTTTGGCGGTTATGTTAAATTTGACGCAATGTCTACGGCGTACAGTGACGGCGCCATAGCTGCAGGCAGCCCTGTGCGAGACTTTTATATACCTTCCGTAACTCCTGTAGAGGGGGACGGAGAGTCTGAAAACCGCTCTTTGGACATGCATGCACGCCAAACGCGTATTAATTTTGGCACCAAAACAAATCTTGATGGCCACACAGTAAAGACATTTATTGAAATGGATTTTATGCTCCATGGTGATGGTGATGAGCGCATATCCAACTCCTACTCCCCTCGAATACGACACGCATTCATCAGTTACGATAAATGGCTATTCGGACAAACCTGGACTACCTTTCAAAACCTGACCGCCCTGCCCGAATCGGCCGACTTTATTGGCAACACGGACTTTGGAATTTTCGCTCGCCAGGCGCAAATTAGATACACCTCTGGACCTTGGCAATTCGCAGCAGAAAACCCAGAATCGGTCATTACTCCAATGGGAGGGGGGCGTGTAGTTACTGATGACAACGTCGTACCAGACCTGGTGGGACGTTACAACTTCAAATCCGGAGACTTATCCCTAACAACGGCTGTGCTATTAAGGCAACTGGCCATCAATGATGGCGCCAATGTAGACAGTACCATCACTGGATTTGGCTTAAGCATCTCGGGTAAATACAGTTTTGGGAAGGACGACTTACGCTTTGGTTTCAATACTGGCGAAGGTATGGGCAGATATATCGCATTGAATATCGCCAATGGCGCAGTACAAGATGCAAGCGGCGACCTTGAAGCCATTGGCTCAACGGCACTCTACGTGGCTTACCGTCATTTGTGGAACGAAAAATGGCGCAGTAACTTTATGGTTTCCAACATTACGGTTGATAATGACACCAATTTAACGGGAACGGGTGTTACCGCAAACGCCACCAGTGCACGAGTGAATTTAATGACGAGCCCAGTTGCCAAGCTCACCATTGGTGGAGAGTTAGCTTATGCTGTTCGAGAAGAAGAGAACAATAATGACGGCACCATGAACCGTATTCAATTCTTCGCTAAATTGGCCTTCTAAAAGGCCAATTTATAGATGCGGCCTCAACCCGCCTACTCCAACGCTGTGCGGTTTGCTCTATGCCCCGCACAGCTGGTTCTATGGTAAGGTAATTTACTTGGTGAATATAAAAATGCGTGAAGCAGGAGATGGATGGTTGATATTCATTACATGTATTGTACAGTGCGCTTAGATAAAACCAATTAATATTGAACTATTTAGAATAAAATCGCACACATTAAGCACCGACTTATACCAAACTGCAAATTAGAAGCGACCCGCTAATAGCCACAAAGTTCATGGGGCTACCACTATGATTTTCGCTAGTTGTACTTGCTAATCAGATCATTATTAACAAATAAAGTATTTGGAGAAAAATAACGATGAGTGATAAAGACGAGCTAACCAACATATCCCGAAGAAAACTCATTAAAGCCAGCGCTGCAGCCACTGCACTGGCCGCTACCCCTCTATTCTATAGCAAAGACGCTTGGGCCAAGGATTACCGAAATAACCCTGGCAAAGCCAAAACTGTAAAAATTGGCTTTAATGTTCCACAAACTGGCTCGTACGCAGACGAAGGCGCGGATGAGTTGAGAGCGTATAAGCTGGCGGTAAAACACCTTAATGGTGTGGGCGATGGTGGTCTAATGAACACCATGAAACCTCTAATGCTTAAAGGAAACGGAATACTCGGCAAAAAGGTAGACTACGTAACCGGCGACACCCAAACAAAATCTGACGCGGCGCGCGCCTCTGCAAAACGAATGATTGAAAAAGATAAGGTTATCATGTTTACCGGAGGCTCTTCTTCTGGTGTGGCAGTGGCAACGCAATCGCTCGCACAAGAAATGGGCGTCATATTTATGTGTGGCTTAACGCACTCCAATGACACCACAGGAAAAGACAAGCGTCGGTACGGCTTTAGGCATTTCTTTAATGCCTATATGTCCGGTGCAGCGTTAGGGCCGGTACTGAAAAAAGAATACGGCACAGAACGCAGAGCCTATCATTTAACGGCAGATTACAATTGGGGCTGGACGCAGGAAGAGTCCCTTAAAAACACCACTGAGGCCATGGGTTGGAAAACCATTAAAGCCACAAAAACACCTGTAGGCGCTGGTGACTTTTCGCAATATATCACACCCGTACTCAACTCAGGCGCGGATGTTTTAATCTTGAACCATTACGGTAAAGATATGATCAATTCGCTAACACAGGCCGTCCAGTTTGGCCTGCGCGATAAACAAGTAGACGGCAAAGATTTTCAGATTGTTGTTCCGCTTTTTTCACGCTTAATGGCTCAAGGTGCTGGAAATAACATTCAGGGGATTCTTGGCTCTACCAATTGGAACTGGGCCCTTCAAGATGCCGGATCAAAGGCCTTTGTAAAATCTTTTGGTCAGGAGTACGGCTTCCCTCCTTCACAGGCCGCACACACCTGTTATGTTCAAACTTTGTTGTACGCCAATGCGGTAGAAATGGCAGGTACCTTTTACCCGCCAGAGGTTATTAAACGTCTAGAGGGCTTTAAGTTTGATGGTATGGGGAATGGCCCCACAGAGTACCGAGCAGAAGATCACCAATGCTTTAAAGATGTGCTAGTGGTTCGCGGTAACACCAAACCCAAAACACAATTTGACCTACTGGAAGTGGTTCAAGAGGTTCCTCGATCTCAAGTTGAATACGACGCAAAAATATTTGGTGGTGAGCTAGGGCCTTACAAGGCATAACCCTAAAACGGTAAGTCGGTGCCCACCTAGCAGCTCCCGCTTTTTGGTGGGTACTGAACACGTAAAATTTTTATAGCCAATATCAGCATTAAAAAATGGATTATGAGGCAAGCATGTCCAGATAAAACGCGCCCTTTGCATCACTTTAAAGGTGAGTTAAGGCCCCTATAATAAAAAGCTCCGCGTCGTAAGAAGTCATTGATTAAACAGTTAGACCAAGCGATGATGGAGTTCAATACCGCGCAAGTAAGATAAACCTTTTCTTTAGCACTGTTGTACAGCGAGAATTATGGACTCATTTGTTATTCAGTTGATTAACGGCCTTGATAAAGGCGGTGCATACGCATTAATCGCTTTGGGCCTTACACTGGCCTTTGGAACGCTTAATATTGTGAACTTCGCGCACGGCGCGCTTTTTATGCTTGGCGCCTTCTGTGCCGTTTCCACTCATAAACTTCTCACACTTTCCAAGCAAGTGAAAGACGAAAGCATTACATTTTTTGATGCCTACAAAGACCAACCCTACCTTGAAATTTGGTATGGCGAGACGGGCTTGGCCATTATAGATTACGCAGTGCCTTTATCGATATTGGTGGCAATTCCCGTTATGCTGCTTGTGGGGTTTACAATGGAACGTGGCTTGATTCGGCACTTCTATAAAAGAACACACGCACAACAAATATTATTTACTTTTGGCTTGGCCATTGTTATACAAGAGCTGGTCAAGACTTTTTACGGCGCAAATCCCATTCCGCAATCCGCCCCCGAAATTGTTTCTGGCAGTGCAAATATTGGGCAGTATTTGGGCTTGGGAGACTCCGTTGTTTACCCCTGGTGGCGAATTGTCTACTTTATATTTTCCCTTGTAACCATCGCCTCCGTGTTTGCCTTTTTGAAGTACACCACTTTTGGCATGGTAGTACGAGCAGGCATTCACAATCGCGACATGGTCAGCCTGCTTGGCATTAATATTCAACGTGCTTTTACAATAGTGTTTTGCATAGCTTCGGTGGCTGCAGGCCTGGCGGGCGTAATGTACAGCCCTATTGTGCCCCCAGACTTTCACCTGGGTATGGACTTTCTTGTGCTGTCTTTTGTGGTGGTAGTTGTGGGCGGTATGGGCTCTTTACCTGGAGCTGTGCTAGCCGGGTTTTTACTGGGCATCACACAATCTTTAGCGTCCATGAATGAAGTTAAAGCCCTCATTCCGGGTATTGATCAAGTCATCATTTATTTGATTGCGGTTGTCGTATTACTCGCTAAACCTCGCGGCTTAATGGGTGCTAAAGGAGTATCAGAAGAATAATGTCTTATAAAAGCTTCTTAAAAACTGATATGGGGTTTATGACAGCTTTTACGCTGGTGATATTTAGCATGCCCATTTGGCTTATCCCCTTTGGGGCGGCATACCCAGACCTAATGCAAAAAATTATGATTTTTGGTATTTTTGCGGTCGGGTACAATCTTCTTTTTGGCCTTACAGGCTATCTTTCCTTTGGGCATGCAGCCTTTTTGGGTGTTGGCTCTTATACTGCAGTATGGTGCTTTAAACTGCTGTCAATGAACATTATTCCTGCAATTATTTGCGGCACTATTTTTTCTGGCCTCTTTGCCGCTGTCATTGGTTTTATTGCATTAAGACGATCTGGAATTTACTTTTCTATCCTCACCCTGGCATTTGCCCAGATGTCTTACAATTTAGCATACTCTGTGCTAACGCCCATCACCAACGGAGAAACAGGGCTTCAATTGGCCAAAGAAGACCCGAGGGTAATTGACCGAATGTTTGTTGACGCAGGAGAAGGTCTCCCCTCTACCACATTATTTGGCATGGATGTAAGCGGGTACTCTGGGTTTTACATATGCGCGATTATTTTAATATTGGCCTTTTATATCGCTCGCCGTATCTTTAATTCCCCGTATGGTCTAAAGCTAAAAGGCATTAAATCCAATCAAGTTCGGATGAAATACATGGGCATTAGCACCCGCCCTTATCTGTTGTCCGCATTTGTTCTTTCTGGAATGTACGCGGGCTTGGCTGGTTCATTAATGGCGTGTACAGACCCACTTGCCGGCGCAGAGAGAATGCAGTGGACAGCCTCTGGCGAAGTTATCTTGATGACCATTATGGGGGGGCTAGGCACGCAAATAGGGCCTCTTATTGGTGCAGGAGTTATCAAATATGCCGAAAACATTTTCTCTGCCATTGGCGAATCCGAACTGCATAGTTTCTTCGCATTTTTACCCGATTGGGCAGAAAAGTTTCTGGTAAGTACACTGTCGCTATTTGTTGGTGAAGGCTGGCATCTTTCGTTGGGGCTAATGTTTATGCTGATTATCGCCTTCCTACCGGGCGGGATTATTGAGGGGGTGGAGCGGATCAAAAATCGTTTTACTGGCAAAGGTTCAAACCATTCAGATACGGCCCGCCCCGAATCAACAAAGGCTTGATAACCCAATGTCAGATATGATTCTAAAAGTTAGCAATGTTTCCAAGAGCTTTGGCGGGTTAAAAGCCCTCAAGGATGTCAACCTAAATATTGAGCAAGGTAAAGTTCACGCCATAATTGGGCCCAACGGCGCAGGCAAATCTACATTACTCAATGTATGTATTGGCAAACTGATTCCCGACACCGGCTCGGTCACATTCCACGGCACCAAAATAAGCGGTATGCCCGCACATAAGATTAACCAGCTGGGGGTATCTCGCGTTTTTCAAACTCCCGAAATTTTTGTTGAGCTTAGCGTTTTACAGAATGTGATCATCTCCGCTCTGGCTCACACAGAGGGCGAGTTTAAGTTTAACGCCATCGCAAACCTAGAGAACCTTTCCGAGGTTCGTGCAGATGCGTTAAAGATCATCCATGAACTTGGGCTTGAAGATTCTATCGACGTTCACGCAGGTGCACTTTCGCGCGGTAACAAAAGGCTTTTAGAGCTGACCATGTGTTTGGCACAACACCCCAAATTATTGCTTCTGGATGAACCAACAGCAGGCATGTCTAGAGCAGACACCAACAACACAGTGGAAGTACTTAAAAAAATTAAAGAACGCGGTATGACAAAGGTTATTATTGAGCACGATATGCACGTTGTTTTTAGTATTGCTGATCACATCTCGGTATTGGCACAGGGTGCTGTCATTGCCGAGGGAACACCGGATGAAATTCGTGGCAATCCATTGGTTAGAGAAGCTTATTTGGGAGGTGCTGAGATATGATGCACCCAAAGGCAGAAGCTTTAGACCCTTCCAACTCTAAGAGTAATTCCTGCTATTTGTCCGTTTCCGATATTCATGCCTACTATGGCGAGAGTTATATCGTGCAAGGCGTGAATTTTACCGTCAATGAAGGGGAGATATTGGCATTATTGGGTCGAAATGGCGCAGGCAAGACCAGCACATTAAGAGCCATTGCCAGAGCAGATTCACCGAGCTTACAAAGTGGAGAGGTGTGGCTAGACCAACAGTCCATACACGATAAACAAGCGCACGAGGCTGCTCGATTGGGTATTGCCTTAGTGCCAGAGGACCGTTGTATCTTCCCAGGTTTAACCGTTGAAGAAAACTTGCAATTGGCACAGATTGCAAAACCGTTAGGCTGGCCCATTAAACGCATTTACGAGCTGTTCCCTCGGCTCGGCGAGCGCCGCACTCAAGATGGCGCTACTCTTTCTGGTGGCGAACAGCAAATGCTAGCCATTGCCCGAGCACTGGTTCGCGATATTAAATTGTTGCTGCTGGATGAGCCCTATGAAGGTTTAGCGCCGGTGATAGTGCAAGAAATTGAGCGCACCATTTTAGAAATTAAAAGCCACGGAATAACCACCGTCATTGTTGAGCAAAATGCCATTGCTGTTTTAAAGCTAGCAGACCGTGCACTGATATTAGATATGGGCGAGATCGTATTTGATGGAACCGCGAAAGAGGTGCTGGAAAGCGATGAACTACGCGATAAGTATTTAGCAATTTAAACAACTACACTCAACTAGCCAACCCCTCTAGGCCGAGCCAAGTTTGAGCTTTATACCCATTCTACCCTCCCCCCCCAAAAAAAGTGCTCGCCATTCACATATACTGGGGCGGCGTTGCCGCACGCTTACCCTATAGCTACCATTTTTTAGAAATGCAAAGGCCGCGAGTTATACTTTAGCGTGCTAGTTGACCCCTGTCGGCCTTTATTTCACGGTCGCGAAGGCTTTATTTATTGGAGTGAAACAGCTTGGTCTAGAGTAATGAATAAAGCTCAGGAGACTGAATTATAAAAGCAGTTTTAGGGTCAGGGAATCAACCAATCATAAGTGTAAAGCTTGCGGCCATAGGTCTGACTGAATATGAGGCTAGCACCAGCACTCACCTACCCCCTTTCTAATAGCTCTCTCCTGGCACTTTTAAGCCCGGAATGGCGTCTAAGGCAACCAGCATACAAAACATTAGGTGCTACTCTTTATACATACATATTTTTGTGATAACGGACAGGTTGGCCGGGTAAAACTATGCATAAATCTGGTTCTTCAAAGGCTCTTTGATTACTTTGATTATGTTTGATTACTTTCAATAAATATATCTGTCCCTCTTTTTTTCACTTAAGCAACTGGAGAAGTTTGGATGTCTAAGGTTCCAGCAGTTACACTTAAAAGATTCACCTCTGCCGTTCCGAAATTCAGGAAAATTCTAGGACAGGCAAAAGAACGTGATGTGAATGAATCAGATACTGTCACCATAGTGACAGATATGCTCGAAGAAATATTCGGCTTCGACAAATACTCAGAGATAACGAGAGAGTATGCCATCCAAGGTACGTATTGTGACCTCGCCATCAAGACAGATAAATCCGTGGACTACCTCATTGAGGTTAAGGCCATCGGCCTCGGGCTCAAAGATAACCATTTAAAACAGGCTGTGAATTACGCAAGTCGAGAGGGAATTCGGTGGGTTGTTCTTACTAATGGCATTGAATGGCAAATACACAGAGTCACTTTAGACGCTAAAGTCACAAGCGAGGAGCTTTGCTCTATCAATATGATAGAAGTAAACCCTAAAAACGGGGATGACGCCAGCCTTCTATTCCTGTTGTGTAAGCGCAGCCTTATCAAAGACAATATAGATAAGTTCTATGAACATAAGCAATCATTCAATCGTTATACGGTTGGTGCATTACTCACAACTGAGGCGGTGGCTTCGGTAGTCCGCAGAGAAATTCGCAAGATCAAACCAGGTGTAAAAGTCTCTGTAGAAGATATTCAGACCGTGGTCAATGAGGAAGTTCTAAAAAGAGAAATCATTGATAGTGAATCAGGGGTTGAAGCACAAAAAGTAGTTAGGAAATTCTATCGTAGTCAGAGCCGCGCTAAAACAACGAAAAAGGTCAAAGAGGTCAAAGAGGTCGTTGAAGATCCCTCCGAGCTTGATAGTGAGTTATTTGGGAGGATCTCGAACACTCAGCCAAGCCCGATTCCGCCAGCTCATTAAATGATATATATACTTTAAAAGTGCAATAAAAAAATACCCACTTTGAATTGCTGTGGGTGTCCGAAATTAATTTGCTGAACCTTTGATAGTGAGCTTAATTTAATTTCGATTAATTTGGCAAAGAATATTTTCCAAGTCTGCGGCATAAATGCACATCAAAAGGTTTTGTTTAACCAACATTAAAGTGCCTGTCCCCACCACAGGCTACTTTAGGGTAAAAATCAACGGCATTGGTTGGTAACACTTCCTGTTTTAGTGATTCAAAAACGCCGAATAAGCGCCAATCTAAATTTACAATCGTAACTGCGCGCTTACATAGCATCTACAACCCTCAGCCTCCGTCTATATCTCACCGTCTTAAAGTTGTCGTTTTCAAGAAAAAACATTCTGTATAGTCTTTTAAACCCATAAACGCCGAGCAAGGACTACCGGAATTTACGCTTTGTGTGACGCATTTTTATATTTTTAATTGCGCACACCCTATGATCTAACAACCAAAAGCTAATACCCCGTCCACGCCAGCTGAGAGAATATAATTGTGAAAAGGCAATTAGTGGTACCTGCGATTCTTGTCGCCGCGTTCGTAGTCGCTTGCGGCGGCGAACCCGACACACCGGCCACTGGAGGCGGTGCTGCCGATGATCCTACCCCGACTCTGAACATAACCATGACGGGCCCTGCCCGGCTCTGGCTGCTCACCAACGAGCAATACACAAACACCGTGACAACGCTCTTCGAGGGAAGGTCCGCTTCCGGAATCGAGGGGCTCACCACCCCCGAGTGGTTGAACACGACCGTCCTCGACTTCCGCAACACTGACACCGACCGCTTCAGCACGCGGGCCACTTCCTACACGGCGCGTTCGACGGACTTGCCGGACCTGCACGATGCGGCCGTGGAGATAGCAAGCCGACTCAGCGCGCAACTGGGCAAAGATTCATGTCTTTCGTTGGGCGGCGATTTGGGCCGCTGCCTGGGGACTATCATCCAGGAAAAGGGCGGCCTTCTGTTTCGACGCCCCCTGACGCCCACCGAGGTCCAGGGTTACGTCGACTTCGGCCTGGAAGTGCATGAGACCACGGGTGATAAGGTCCAGAGCATCGAATACGCTCTGCGCGCGCTACTGGCCGCGCCCCAATTCCTCTACCGCAGTGAGATGGGTGCTGTGGCGCCTGGAGCAGCGGCGAGTCGCCGGCAGCTCACCCCATTCGAAGTCGCTTCGGCCTTGTCCTACACGCTCATGGACGGCCCGCCGGACCAGCCCCTCTGGGATGCGGCGGTCGCGGGTAGGTTGAAGACCGCTGAACAGGTCCGCACCCAGGTTCTGCGCCTGCTCGCCCAACCGACCACCCTCGCGCCACTGGAGCGCTTCATTGAGGAGTACTTCAAGTACACCGACGTGGTCGGGGCTAGCAAGTTGCACGACTTCCACGATGAGGACGCAGTGCTCGCCGACACGCGTCGACTGGTGCAGACCGTCATTGCCCAAGACTTCGAAGGCGATCTGTTTGGGGCGTTGCTGACGACAAAGGTTGGGTTCGCCTCGCCTTCGACTGCCGCCAACTACGGTCTCAAGTACTACGATGCTGGCACTGTAGAAGCCGAAGCCTTTGACGCAAACTCGCCGGCAGCGCCATTTGTCACAACAAATGAGGGTGGTCGGGTCATCGTAGTTTGGCCAGGTACCGATGGCGCTAATATTGATGCAGCAGATGATGCGCCAGGCCAGTTGTTTTACACCATCGTTGCCAGTGAATCGACTTTAAAGCTTTATGCCACAGCAAACTTACCGAACGCAAACGATGATAGCTTCCACTACAAGCTAGACGGTAAAGACGACAATTGGTCATTGCAAAATGCCACGAGCACCAATGGTTTCAAAGAAATCGAAATTGCCACCTGGAATGGTCTCGATATTGGAAAGGAATACACCTTAAAAATTCAACGTCGTGAAGATGGTGCCAAACTTGATGCTTTCCGAATAACCGGTGGTGAGTTTGAGAATACCGACGATGCCAGCACCTTAGCGATGGCAGACGCCGATGCTTACGTCTTCATGGAAAACCCCGAACCCGAAAGTGGCCTGACGCGCATCACCTTTCCCGAAACCAGCGATCGGCTCGGTATCTTAGGGCAACCCAGTTGGTTGGCCGCCTTCAGTCACCCGGATCACACAGACGTCATCCGTAGAGGCCGCTTCATTTTCGAAGCATTCTCATGCGGTGTCATCCCCGATGCTGCGATTCCAGTGGTGCCGCCGCTCTCTGAGGACCCGAACCTGACCATGCGCGAAAAGCTGGCTCTCCATACCGAGCAGCCCTCCTGCGCCGCGTGTCACAGTGTGATGGACCCTATGGGGTTTGGTCTCGAGGGATTCGATGAGGTCGGGCGAGCGCGCGACGAAGAGATCGGGCGCCCCATCAACACACAAGGCGGGCTCGTCGGCACTACCGACCAGGACGGACCGTTCTCTGGGTTGACCGAACTGACAGAAAAGCTCTTGGCTTCCGAGACCGTGCGTCGCTGCTGGGTTCGCCACTCGTTCGAGTATTGGATGGGCCGACCTCCGAGCAAGAGCGACTCTGACGTGGCCTCCCTCGAGGCCGCCTTCGAATCTTACAAGACGTCCGGATACGACTACCGCCGGATGCTGGCCGCGTTGTTCACTTCGGATGCCTTCCTGTATCGCGAACCTGAGGATGCTCCCCTGTGATGCACGCCACCCCAACGACTGAGGACTACCAACATGCCGCGCTTTGATCGTCGACGATTCCTGGAGAAGCTAGGTCTTCTGGCTACCGCTCCCCTGCTCTACCCAGTGGCGGGAAACCTTATCCGTGAAGCTCAAGGACAGGTCTTAGACCGTCGTGTCTTCATCACAGTGCTCATCGGAGAGTGCGCCCCCGCCGTCATCTGGGTACCAGAAGGCGTGAAAGACTATCACGCTGGGCGACAAGTGGACACCGAGGATTTCGTGGGCTTCAAGACCCCACCCCTGTTCCAATCATTTGCCGACTTCCAAGACAAGCTGGTGATCGTCGATGGGCTCCACAACCCGCCCACGCACTCTCACGGCACCCCGTTTGGCATGTTGACCTGTCACATGGACGGTCACGACCCCCAAGGGCCCAGCATTGATCAACACATTGCCAAGGTGATCAGCAAGGACACGCCTGTTGAAAGCCTGCTATTCGGTTTCGAAGGTAGCAGGTTGGGCAACAAAGAGCAGAGCTCCACGACCTTTGCCGCTGGCAAAGATGCCAAACTGCCCCACGACCGCATGCCCTCCGCAATGTACAAGAAGTTGGTGGGGCTCAACGGAATGGTGGACGTTGACCCAAGCAAGCCCCTCCTTGAGAAGCGCTTACTCGACGTGATGCGACAGGATGTCAGTCGCTTGCAGCAGCAGCTAGCTGGTGAAGAGAGAGTGCGCCTCGATGCCTATCTCGGAGCAATCGAGGAATTCGACAAGCGCCAGGAACAGCTGAGCAGCTTGCAGAGCAGTGGCGTTTGCCAGGACCCCAGCAAACCAATGGAGGGTGGACCCTTCCAGAGGATTGAGTCGTTCTTCAACATGTCGACGCTCGCATTGAAGTGCGGCCTGACTAACTCGCTTGGCATCAGCTTTGGCCTCGGGACGGCCCACAACGAGCTGGATTGCTTCAAGCCCGATCTGTTCACGGGTAGTTACGCGCACACCACCGTGCCCCATCGCAAGATCATTACTGAACTCTGGAATCGTGTGACCGGCGGGGTTGGCAGCCTGCTGAAAGAAGCGCAGCTTGAGCAAAACGCCGTGGTTCTCATGGTGCCCGGACAGGGCGTCCGCAGCGACCACCACAACCACCATGGGCATCCGGGGCGCACCCCCGCGTTCATCTACGACGGCCCCGGCACTCTTCAGACTGGGGGGCGCTTCTTGCGCTTCAACGGCAAGAGATCGATCGCTGACGTATACTGCGCGGCTGCTCACGCAGCAGGTGTTCCGACGGACATCTTCGCG
>CAYZQH010000056.1:218-14869 GCA_964480055.1 uncultured Cellvibrionaceae bacterium | reverse complement strand
TGGCGCGCAGTGAACGGTTAGAAGCCCATGCGCGTTCGGCGGAGTATCGAGTGAAGCCTTCTGATGGTTGAATTTACCTGCTTGAAAGCACTGGGAGTGGCGTTGACCCTCCAGCATCTGGGCTCGAAAGCTCAGTGGCCTCCCGCTAAAACTTTGGCTAGCGCCCAGCCTTTGTTGGAATGCCGGTACCTTCGCTCCTCTATAATTTCCACATTAAATGCGCTGTTAAGCTCATCCAAAAACGGATAGTGGTGGTAGTCGTCTACCAATATCAAGCTGCCCGTCTTGATCCAGGGCTGAAAAATAGAAAAGCTCATTGAGCGGCCGTTGCCATGTGGCCCGTCTACGATCAATGCGTGCGCGGTATCAAACTTTGGGCGTTGCTCGTTAGTTATAGAATAAAAGCAATTTCGCGCGCGGGTGTCCTTGTCTATATCGCCCGTCGTGTTTGTGGCGTGCTGCTGCCAAAATTTGAGTGCGTCCTTTTCTGATCCACTCATTAATTGGTTTCTGTACGCCTCAGTAATCTGTTGCAGCGGTGCGTGGTACACATTGATTGCTTGGTTATTTTCAGTCAATTGACAAAGCTTTTGGTGCCACTCTTTGTCATGCTCAAAGGAGTGTATGTTTAGTGGGAGGGATTGACTGGCTTGATGGAAGAACAGTGTAGACTGCCCACCACCAAGCTCAATGATGTTATACGCAGTTTGCTCTTCTTGCAGAAGATGAAAGAGAAGCGCTCGCATGGCGCTTTCTGTAAGTGCGAAGCGATTAAATACCCCACCAGATGCTTTAAATTGGTCAATTAACGATCTAGCTACCGGGTGGAAGTTGATGTTGTTGGCCGTTTCTAAGCTATTTTCTTTCTCGTGTTCCGATAGGCATTTTGCTTTGGAGTAGTTAATTTTTTTGTGTAATTTACTTTTGAGTGCTTCGAGCATAGTGAAATCCATGTTTCGAGTTTACATTCAATTTGGTATGGGTTTTTTATCCAGCGTCGCTTGTACGCTTTCTAACTTCCCATCACGGTAATAATCAATATCTACCACATCCCCGGGCCGAGATTCCGCTATTTGTTGGCGCCCGCGTAGCCCGTTGCCAACCAGTTGGCCGTTGACTTTTACAATGACATCACCGGGCGTTAACCCAGCGCTGTGCGCGGGGCCGTTGTTGTAAATGCGAGTGATGACAACCCCGTTGGTGGAGTTTAATTGAAATGAGTGTGCTAGCTGAGCGGTGAGACTCTGCGCCTCAACACCTAACCAGCCACGAACCACTCGGCCAAATTCCACAATATCTTGCAGGGTGCGTACTGCAGTGTCAGCTGGTACCGCCAAGCCAACGCCGTCTAAGCTGGAGTTACCGATGCGATCTAAAATGGCGGTATTGATGCCCAGTAAATTGCCATCCAAATCTACCAGCGCACCACCGGAGTTACCTGGGTTGATGGCGGCGTCCGTTTGGATAAAATTTTCAAATGCGCTAATGCCCAGCCCGAATCTGCCTGTGGCAGAGACAATGCCTTGGGTAACGGTTTGCCCTAAGCCAAAAGGGTTGCCTAGGGTAAGCACAATGTCGCCTACGCGTGCCGCCTGAGGGTTGCCAATGGGAATGGTGGTAAGGTTATCCAGCTCTACCTTTAGTACTGCCAGGTCATTATCTTCGTCAATGCCAACCACACGAGCCTTGGCTTCACGCCCGTCGTTTAGCTGAATGACAATCTCTTGCGCGCCAGTAATGACGTGGTTGTTTGTCAGCAGAAACCCGTCTTGTGTAATGATAACACCAGAGCCCAGTGCCGACTGCATACGTTCTTGACGAGGAATATCTGCACTGTTGTAGTAGTAGCGAAAGAGCGGGGAGTTGAATAAGCGGTGTTTGGGTACGCTGACCTGCTTTTTTGTGTAGATACTGACTACTGCAGGGGCAGCTTTTGCTACCGCGTCGGCATAACTGGTGCGAGCAACTGGGGTTGGCTCTCCTAATGGTGCGGAGGACGCGGTGCTTGGTCTTGGATTGAGCTCGGGGAATAGCTGCAAAGCCATCAGGCCGACCAGTAAGCCCGTAATGACTGGCCAGCGCAAAAACTCTATGGCTTTTTGCAGCATGCGTAGCTCTAATTATTGCTGTTTGGGTGTGGGGTCAGAGGGGGCGGGTTCTGACTCAGGCTCATCTTTCGAATCTTTCAAGCCAAACTCTTCGCTGAGCATGCCGTGGGTGCCAGGAATTCTTGGAGCCCAGTCTTTTGGTGGCTCTACTGCGGAAAGTTCCACAGGCTCGTTGTTGTCATCTTTGTTGCCGCTAGCCTCCAGTAGGTCGCGGGTGATTTCGGTGCTGGTTAGGCGCATGGCGCCGTCGGCTAAGTGCTGGTTTAAGTCGCGATAATTCTTGGTGAGGTCGGCCACTTTTTGGGCTGTATCTATAAAATGCTTGGCCACATCTTGTTGGTAGCTACCTAAATCCTCTTTGGCTTTTACTAGGCTTTGCTCTAGGTCTTTGGAGTGCTGGGCAGCGCCGGTGTTGCGGGTGAGCAACACGCCAATGCCAACACCTACGGCCAATGCAATTAAAGCTAATACGAGTGACTCAACGGCAAACACAACTTTCTCCTTACTGGTTGGATAGGGCTAGACTGCACCTTGTATCATACCCTAAAGCCTTGCAGTTGCCGAACGCACAGCGCGCCGGTTAAAGTGCGCGCGCACTGATTGTGCAAGTATCAGTTGTACTTCGCTTGAGCGCTTTGGCTCCTGCGGCTACCCCGACCGAAAATAGCGGTATGGCGGCTTTGTGAAAGCTTTATAATTTATTTAGTAGATATGAACCAGGCGCGCCACTGCGACGGGTCATATCTATTGAATTTGGCAAAAACTCGATGGTAGTTTGACGGTATGGGTGTAAAAAAGGGTTCTCCTGTTGCTCGCTATGAGAGCGATCTCTGCAAACCAGGGTTTGTTGCTGATCAAGCCCAACGCGTTGCGGTAGATCATTTGCAGGGCCTTTATGAGCAGCTGGTTGCCCGCAAGAGTGGGCTGAAAAATGGCCTCTGGTGGCAAAAGCTTACCGGCCGAGCTAAGGCTGTATTTATCCCCAGTCTCTATTTTTGGGGTGGGGTTGGGCGCGGCAAAACCTATTTAATGGATATGTTTTATGAGGCCTTGCCCTTTGACGATAAGCTGCGTACGCATTTTCATCGTTTTATGCGACGGGTTCACGAAGAGCTTACGCATTTAAAGGGCGAAAAAAACCCTCTAGAAAAGGTGGCCGATACACTGGCCAATGAGGCATCGGTGATTTGCTTTGATGAATTTTTTGTTTCTGACATTACAGATGCAATGATCCTGGCTAACCTACTAAAGGCGTTATTTGAGCGCGACGTGGTGCTAGTGATGACCTCTAATATCGAACCTAATGGCCTCTACAAAGATGGGCTGCAACGAGACAGGTTTATTCCAGCCATTCACTTAATTAATGAAAAAGCCAAAGTTTTGAATGTGGATGGCGGAACCGATTACCGTTTGCGAGAGCTTAAAAAAGTCACGCTTTACCACACCCCAGTGAACGACCACACGCGCAGCTTGTTGGTGCAATACTTTGAGCGCTTGGTGCCAGATTCAGGCGTAGTTTGTAAGAATGTTACGTTAAATATTGAGGGACGTAACATTCTGGCCGCGCTAGAGGCTGATGATGTGGTGCTGTTCGATTTTTTGGCACTGTGCGATGGCCCAAGGTCTCAGTATGATTACATTGAGTTGGCCCGCGAGTATCACACGGTGCTGCTTGCGGGCGTTCCGGCGCTGGGGCGGAGCAACGATGATCAGGCGCGCCGCTTTGTTTACTTGGTGGATGAATTTTATGACCGGCGTGTGAAGCTTATATTAAGTGCTGATAGGCCGTTGCCGGATCTATACGCAGAGGGCAAGCTGAAGTTTGAATTTGACCGCACTGTAAGCCGCTTACTAGAGATGCAGAGCGAAGAGTATTTGGCCTCGGCGCATAGGGCTTAGGGCGCCTGCGCTTAGGTGCTTTCAGTGCTTGAAAATCCAGCAATCCTTCTGTAGTATTCGCGCTCCTTAAAAAGCCGATGCTTCGGCTATGGTTCCGGCCCTGTGTTGATATGTGGCCGGTTTAGTTAGTACCTTACGTTTGAAGGCCTATAACATGAAGACTATCAGCGCCACTCCTGAAACAGTAAAACGTGATTGGTACATCATTGACGCTTCTGGCAAAACTCTGGGTCGTATGGCGGCCGAGATTGCTCACCGTTTGCGCGGTAAGCACAAGCCAGAATATACTCCACACGTGGATACCGGCGATTACATTGTTGTAATCAACGCCGAGAAGGTTCACGTAACGGGTAAAAAAGCCAGCGACAAGATGTATCATCGTCACAGCGGTTATCCTGGCGGATTAAAATCCATTAGCTTTGAAAAGCTTATTGAAAAGGCTCCTGAGCGCACAATCCAAAGTGCTGTCAAGGGTATGTTGCCTCGCGGTCCATTGGGGCGTGCGATGTTCAAAAAACTTAAAGTTTATGCAGGCGATGCGCATCCACATACTGCGCAACAGCCTCAAGAACTGAGCATATAAGGGGAGCCAACTATGTCAGCAGAACAATATTACGGTACTGGGCGCCGCAAAACGTCCACGGCACGCGTATTCATCAAGCAAGGCAGCGGAACCATCAACATTAACGGCCGTAGTATCGAAAGCTACTTTGGTCGTGAAGTGGCTCGTATGATTGTGCGTCAGCCATTAGAGCTTACAGATAACGTTGAAAAGTTCGATGTGAACGTAACCGTCAAAGGCGGTGGCAGTTTCGGTCAAGCCGGTGCAATCCGTCATGGTTTAACCCGAGCATTGATGGCTTACGATGAGGCGCTACGCCCAAATCTTCGCCAGGCAGGGTATGTTACACGTGATGCTCGTGAAGTTGAGCGTAAGAAAGTGGGTCTACGTAAAGCGCGTAAGAAGCCGCAGTTCTCCAAGCGTTAAGCGTTTCTTCGTTTACCGTTCTTTCAAAAGCCCGACCATGTCGGGCTTTTTTGTTGGCAGTGAGTTTGCGGTTCTCCTTGTCAGGTTTGGGGATTTTCTTTACCATGTGGCGATTTTGCGCCGGCCTTGGGGCACCTGAATAAAGTGGCCGGTCTGCTAAAAACAGTCAAAATAAGCAGGGTTAAATAAACCTTGTGGTGTTAGCGACCAAATTTCTATTCATACACCTTATAAAAGCTATCACGGGGGAAATGCGTCATGAGTAATGACGGGGTAAACCAAAGGCGTCGCCGGGTTTTAACGGCTATGACGTCCGTTGTTGGGGCCGCGGGCGTAGTTGGCGCTGCAGTACCTTTTGTGGGGTCATGGAACCCCAGTGCAAAAGCAAAGGCAGCAGGCGCGCCTGTAGAGATCAACATTTCAAAAATTGAGCCGGGGCAAATGGTTACTGTGGAGTGGCGCGGTAAGCCAGTTTACATAGTCCGTCGTACCAAAGAAGCCTTAGCGGGTTTGGATGTTATGGAGCCTGAGCTGCGTGACCCAAACTCTGAGAAATCTGTTCAGCCTGCGTATGCCACCAATAAAAGCCGAGCCATCAAAGAGGAATACGCTGTGATTCTGGGGTTGTGCACGCACCTAGGGTGCGCACCAAGTTTTCAGCCTAAGGTTGGTTCTCTGGACTCAGGAAGCGTGGAATGGCAGGGCGGGTTCTTCTGTAAGTGCCATGGCTCCAAGTTTGATTTGGCCGGTCGTGTGTTGAAAGGCGTACCGGCGCCGATTAACTTGGAAATTCCGCCACATAAATATGTCAGCGATAACGTGATTATCATTGGCGAAGATCAGGAGGCGTAACCCATGAATAATTGGCTAGCAAGTTTTTGGGGCTGGATAGACGATCGTCTTCCTGTTCAGCGCGCGTGGGATACCCACATGGCAAAGTACTACGCGCCTAAGAATTTTAACTTTTGGTACTTCTTTGGAGTGCTCTCCCTGTTGGTATTGGTTAATCAATTACTTACCGGTATTTGGTTGACTATGAACTTTGAGCCGTCTGCAGAAAGAGCGTTTGCTTCGGTTGAGTACATCATGCGTGATGTACCATACGGCGATATATTACGCTACATGCACTCCACCGGTGCATCGGCATTCTTTGCTGTGGTTTATTTGCACATGTTTCGTGGCTTAATGTATGGCTCATACAAGGCTCCACGAGAGTTGGTGTGGATTTTCGGCATGTTCATTTATGTGGCGTTAATGGCTGAAGCCTTTATGGGTTATGTATTACCTTGGGGCCAAATGTCCTATTGGGGCGCACAAGTCATTGTAAACTTATTTGGCGCGATCCCAGTGGTAGGAGAGGATCTTGTCCAATGGATCCGCGGTGATTACTTGATCTCTGGCGCCACGTTGAATCGCTTCTTTGCGTTACACGTAGTTGCGTTGCCTATCGTATTATTGGCGTTGGTTGTGCTGCATTTGTTGGCGCTTCATCAGGTGGGGTCAAACAACCCTGATGGTGTCGAGATCAAAAAGAATAAAGATGAAAACGGCATTCCGTTAGATGGGGTTCCGTTTCACCCCTACTACACAGTGCACGACCTAGTAGGCATTGCAGTCTTCTTGTTTGTTTTCTGTGGCATCATATTCTTTGCGCCTGAAATGAGCGGCTACTTTTTAGAGTATGCGAATTTCGAGCAGGCCAATGGCTTGAAAACTCCAGAGCATATCGCTCCGGTATGGTATTTCACGCCGTTTTACGCCATGCTGCGTGCTGTCACCATTGATATAGGCCCGCTTACGTCGAAGTTTTTGGGCTTTATTGTTATGGCCGCCGGTATCGCCATTTTGTTTGTGTTGCCGTGGCTGGATAAAAGCCCGGTTAAATCCATTAGATACAAAGGCACCTTTAGCCGTATCGCATTGTTGGTGTTTGCCGCCAGCTTTGTGATTTTAGGTTACCTAGGCGTGAAGCCATCCACCCCTAGCCGAACTATATTGGCGCAAATTTGTACGGTTATCTATTTTGCCTACTTCTTTGGTATGCCTTTTTGGACGCGCAAAGAGCGTTGTTTGCCTGAGCCTACGCGGGTTCAGAAAAAGGGCTTGAGCCTTGGGTTGGTGCTGGGCGGCTTACTGCTATTTTTGGCGATGGTGGTTATACCTATTAAGGCCGTCGCTTCTGGTGGCGGGGGGTGCGGAACCGTACCTTGTGAAGAGTTTCACGCAGATTTAACGGACAAAGCCTCACTTCAACGTGGCGCCAAGTATTTTGTGAACTACTGCATGGGGTGCCATAGCGCCAATTATTCTCGTTATGGACGTGTCGCTGAAGACCTGGGGATTTCTGAGTCTAAAATGATGGACAACTTGGTTTTTGCCGACCAAAAAATTGGCGACTTGATGACCATTTCCATGACGCCAGAAAAATCCAAGGTGTGGTTTGGGGCAACGCCACCCGACCTTAGCTTAGCCGCGCGTGCTCGCGCCCCTGAGTGGATATACACCTACCTCTTAAATTTTTACAAAGATGAGTCGCGGCCTACGGGTGTCAACAACAAGGTTTTTGAAAACGTAGGTATGCCGCACGTCCTGTTAGAGTTGCAAGGGTTGCCAGAGTGCGCGCCAGGGCCGGAGTTTGACGCTCACGGTCACAAGGCTCGTAATGAGGTAGGAGAGGAGCTATCTGTGCCTTGCGGGGCTTTAGAAGTGGGCTCTCAAAAGGGCAGCATGAACGAGGCGGAGTATCAGCAAGCCATGTATGACTTGGTGAATTTTATGGAATACTTAGCCGAGCCCGGAGCCGAAAAACGTAAGCGCACAGGGGTTTATGTTATGTTCTTCTTGGCTATCTTCTTTGTTTTTGCCTGGTTACTAAACCGCGAATACTGGAAAGACATTCATTGATTGAGGCGAGGCCTACGGCAGTGACGCTGGTGGGAAATTCGTGGGTAAGCCACGTTGGTAGTTGTAACAACTAGAGGTAATGAGCATGGGTTTAGTCGCAAAACGCGCAACCATGACGTATTTTTCAGACCCACATGACCATTACAGCCATAGGGTTAGAATCGTGTTATCGGAAAAAAGCGTCACGGTGGATGTCGTTGATGTTAATCCAACGAATATCCCAGCAGAACTCAGCGAGCTCAACCCCTACAACTCTCTGCCAACGTTGGTAGACCGGGAGCTTACCATTTACGAAACGCGCGTCATGATGGAGTACTTAGATGAGCGGTTTCCTCACCCACCGCTGCTTCCTGTTTATCCGGTGACACGTGCAGAAATTCGTCAATTTATGTATCGCTTAGAAAGTGATTGGTGCCCCTGGGTTAACACCATCGTACGTGCAAAATCTAAGGATTCTGTTGCTCAAGCGCGTCACGACTTGGCAAATACTTTGGTGTCTATTGCGCCGATTTTTTCAGAAAAACCTTATTTCATGAGTGATGAATTCACTCTTGTTGACTGTTGCTTGGCACCTATTTTGTGGCGTTTACCCGTGTTGGGGATAGAGCTACCCAATACCAAGCAAACCGCACCATTGCTGGATTACATGAAGCGTATGTTTACGCGTGAATCGTTTTTAGCGAGCTTAACGGAAAAGGAAAAAGAAATGCGCCTAGGCGCCAAACTTTAACTGAGTGACTCTTATGAAAATGACGTCCAGCAAGCCGTATTTGATTCGTGCGTTATACGAATGGATTGTGGACAATTCACTCACCCCGTACCTGTTAGTGAATGCCAGAGCGGATGATGTTTTGGTTCCACAACAGTATGTTAACAAAGAAGGACAGATTGTCTTAAATATTGCGCCGCGCGCCATTATGGGGCTAGATATGGACGATGATACCGTTCAGTTCAATGCACGTTTTGGCGGCATCCCAACGGACATTTATGTGCCCTGCTACTCTGTGCTTGGTATTTATGCCCGTGAAAACGGCCAGGGCATGATGTTTGAGCCTGAGTCTCCACCTGAACCCCCTGCACCTAAGCCCACCAAGGCCGGCCCGAAAGTTGTGTCTGATATTTCCAGCGCGTCATCTAAAGCCTCGCCAGACAAAAAGCCAAGTTTAAGAGTTGTTAAATAAGTCAAGCCTGTTGGCGCCTAAATTAGCGAATCTGAGTGTATTTTGCTCTTTTTGTCTATTTTTATGAGCTTTTGTGTGGGTATTCACGATTTAAATAATGAATAGGTATGACAAAGGGGTAGCCTAGACAGTGCCTGTCGTGTTGAAATCAAGGTTGATACTAGCGGCGGTGATAAGCCCAAGCAGTTTGATTCGCGCGCTAACGATGGTCTAAACTCACCTATAACGATAATAACCTTGGAGGTTGTATGGGCATTTTGCAGCACACTCTTGGAATTTTGTTTAACCCCGATAACGAATGGAAGGCCATTCGTAATGAGAAAAACAGTTTCATCCAGGTGTATATGAGCCATATTCCCTTTTTGGCTTTAGTACCGGCGGTTAGCGCTTACATCGGCGTGACACAGGTGGGTTGGACTATTGCAGGTGGTGAGCCAATCAAGCTAACGGCCAGCAGCGCCGCTACCTTGTGTGGTTTGTCTTACGTGGCACTGTTGGCTGCGGTATTTATTTTAGGGCAGTTCATTAATTGGATGTCCAAAACTTACGGTGTGTCAGGCGATGCAGATCAACGTCGCTATGAGTCTATGGCGCTAGCGGTATATGTGGCTACTCCTGTTCTGTTGGCCGGCGTGGCAAATTTGTACCCTCAGCTGTGGGTTGTGGTTGGTGCAATGGGGCTTGCGGCCTGTTACGCCACTTATTTGTTGTATGAAGGTATTCCAATTTTGATGAATATCTCCAATGACCGAGCTTTTATGTATGCCTCCTCGGTAATAACGGTGGCTTTGGTGTTGGCCATTACAGTGATGATTGCAACGGTCGTTATTTGGGGAATGGGCATTGGCCCTGTGTATATGGACTAGTACTTCTGAACTCTCTGCTCGATAGCGGCGCCTATTGGCGCCGTTTTACTTAGAACCGCCTTTTTCTATTCTTCCGTGCTCAATTTAATTTCCTTTAGGGTGATGGGTCCCAGAGTTGTTCGCGCTATACTCATAGTATTGTTAGTGAAATAACCTCCGAAGTGTATTCATGGTTCATTTATTTAAGCCGCATGTATTGGATATAGAGGCCTCTGGTTTTGGGGAACACAGTTACCCTATTGAGGTTGGGTATTGCTTGAGTACTGGCGAAAAGCATTGCGTTTTAATTCAGCCATTAAACGACTGGCATCATTGGGATGCTCAAGCTGAAGCGTTGCATGGCATTCCCAAAGCAGCGTTACTTGAAGTGGGGCAAAGTGTAAAAACTGTTGCAGCGGGTCTGAACTCAAAACTAGAAGGGTTGACGCTATATTCAGACGCTTGGGCGCAAGATAAACCTTGGTTAGACTTAATACATGACGCGGCTCAGTTACCTGCCACCTACACTTTGCGAGCCATAGAGCATATTCAATCGGAATGTCAGTACCTTTGTTGGGATCAAGTACGGCAAGAGGTTATGAGTGCGAGTACAAACCAGCGCCATAGAGCAAGTATGGATGCAGAGCTTATTCAGCAGGTTTTTGAAAAAACGCTTCTTCGCTGCGCCCAATCCACATCATAGCCATTTTGAAATTTTCCTTTTCTCTCGCAATAGCCTAAACAGCTTTGTTTGCCTTAAATGCTGTTAAGGGAATGGGGCAATCCAGTAGGTCTGCTACTGCTTTAAAAAGCAGCATTTCGTTTTCACTGATGTGGTTATCTACGAATATGGTTTTAGCCAGAAGCTTTAACACTGTGGGCTTGTCCAGAGGGCGTAGCTGCGCGAGCTGCTTTAACGCGTTGTCGAGCAGGCCAACGGCGTTGTTTGGTTTGTCTTGCCATTGTAATCTTAAATGAGCAGCATCTTTAGTTAGCATCCCAAAAGTTTGTTTTGGGTTGGCGTTGCCTTCAAAGCGAAGAATGCTACACAATAATACGGACAGAGACTTTCTAGTTTGCGCTAACGTTAAGTTGCCACGATCATGAGTTGGCTCGCAGCAGGTAGTAACGGACCGATAGATGCACCACTCCTTTACGGATACTTTTTTATCCAGTTGAACAAGACCAGATAAAACGGATTTAAAACGTTTGTACTGAGCGGGCGATTGCAGCTTAAGGGCCGGAATCGCCGATTCAATAAGGGGCACGATGTGGTGCGCCGGTAAAGTTTGAACCTCTTGGATTAGCAGCCCGAGTGCTCTAACGGTGCTTGGATGCGCTTTTTGGTGAACCCAATCAAGACTTTCTTGATGAAACGGCTGGCTTTTATTCGGTATGACCAGCGCATAAATTAACGCGCGTGCGAAAAATGGGTCATGGGCGGCTTCGCGCAACGCGTTTGGAATCGCTCTTAATACCGTGTGTGCGGTTGCTAAACTTTGAGCGTCTGGGTTGCCTATGGTGTTGATTGTTTTTTCAATCGCGGTTTCAGAGGGAGAGGGTGTTTTACTCTCTGGTGCGCTAAACCCTGATGCACCCTCGTGAGTATTGACGTGCGAGGTTGATGGAGTTGCTACGCTTGGGGCAATAAACTGACCATCCCAATGTTTTTCTAAACGCCGAATGCGGGTGCCTAACGGCGGGTGTGTTGCGGTGAGTGCACCCAGTTTGGAGGTGATGCCTTCGCCAAAATAAAAGTGGGAATATGCCTCGGCATTGGCAGACTCAATAAGCGCGTGTGAGGAGTGACCACCTATTTTTTTAAGTGCATTGGCTATGCCGCTAGGGCTACGCGTAAACTGCACAGCCGAAGCATCGGCCAAAAATTCTCTTTGGCGGCTAACGGCCGCTTTAATTAAATTGCCAAAAAATACGCCGCAGTAGCCAAGGATCCAAAGCGCAAGCCCCAACCCCATTTGCGCGCCTTGATTCTTGTTTCGTGAGTGTCTGTGATGATGGCGATGCCCGCGAAAACCAGAGAATAATAAATAGCTGCCAATGAGGCCGATCAACAAAATACCGTGAAGCACTGCCACCAGACGTAAATTCATCCGCATATCGCCGTTGTGAATATGGCTAAACTCGTGCGCGATCACCCCCTGAAGCTCATCACGATTGAGTTGTTCTATGCAGCCTCGAGTGACACCAATGACCGCATTTTTACGGTGTGTGCCGGCGGCAAAAGCATTGATACTTTCATCGGGTAGTAAATAAGTGTGCGGTACGGGGTTGCCAGAGGCAATGGCCATTTCTTCTACCACATTTAACACTTTTCGATGTAGTGGGTCGTCACTGCTTGGTGGAATGATGGTGCCGCCCAGTGCTTGAGCGACTTTGTATCCGTGCCCGCCTAATGCAAATGATTTGTAAATCGAGCCACCCAAAACGACGGTTAGAATGGCCAGCGCGCACCAAATAAATACCTCCGATCGGATCAAAGCATTTGCGTGGGCGTCTAGATCTGTACCCACTGTTTGAGACATGGAGGCGGAGTCACCGCTTTGCCCGGCAAAATACAAAACACCGCTTACCGCCACCGTGGTCAATGCGATCAGACAGGCGACAGCCACTATCATTAACGCTACCAATACCCAGGTATTGCGTTTGGCGCGATCTTGCTCGGTAAAGAAATTCATAAGCTTTTATAGGACCGCTTAAAACGAAACTTTGGGTGCGGCTTGAATGGCTTGGCTGTCTTCAAACTCTAAGAATTTGGCGTCTGAGGTGTGGCCAAAAAAGTTTGCAAAAAATACAGGTGGAAAGGACTGTCGATAGGCGTTGTATTCGCTCACGGCATCGTTAAACGATTGTCGCGCAAAGGCCACTTTATTTTCTGTGCTTGTGAGCTCTTCACTTAGCTGCATCATGTTTTGATTGGCTTTTAAATCTGGGTAGGCTTCTACAACCACGTTTAACTTCCCAAGTGCACCAGCTAATAAATCTTCGGCCCCGGCCAGCGCTTGCATGGCACCAGCATCCCCAGGGCTTGCAGCAGCTTGTTTTAATTGGTTGAGGGCGCCGTTTCTGGCTGATATTACCGCTTCCAATGTTTCTCGCTCATGCTGGAGGTAGCCTTTTGCGGTGTCCACAAGATTAGGGATCAGGTCGTAACGCCGCTTTAGTTGCACCTCAATTTGAGAGAATCCGTTTTGAAAACGTACGCGTAACTGGATCAATTTGTTGTAGATACTAATAACATAAAATACAGTGATGGCGATAACGACTAAGGTAATAATACCGGAGGTTCCCATTTATAATCTCCTAAAGTGATGTCAACAGGGTTTTGGCATTATGCATTGACTGCACTCAGTCATGCACGAACTAGAGCCTAACTTCAATGATAGAGGGTATTTAGGCTTTGATCGTAGCTCATGGCTACAGGCTCAAATATAGCTACATGCTCAAATATAGTTACACGCCCAAATAAAGAAAGCGGAATTATCATCATAGGCAAAGCGGATAAATGCAAAGCCATTCATTGAATAGACTGTTGATACAGTACCTTCAGTATGACCATAAAATTAGGGGTTAAATGATATGAACTTAGTGAATCTGGCGGACCCTGTGGTCGTGGTAGGGTTGGCGCGCACGGCCCTTGGGGCTATGGGTGGTAAGTTGGCGTCAATTGCGGCACCAACACTTGGGGCCAGGGTCATTAAGACGGCCGTTGAGCGTGCGGGTGTTGATGGCAATAACATCGACAACGTTGTGATGGGCTGTGTACTGCAGGCGGGCTTAGGCCAAGCGCCGGCGCGCCAAGCGGCGCTGGGTGGGGCGTTGTCACATGGTGTGTGTTGTACCACGGTCAATAAAGTATGTGGCTCTGGTATGAAAGCCGTGATGATGGCCCATGACGCTTTGATGCTTGGGGCCTCAACTGTGGCTGTGGCCGGCGGTATGGAAAGCATGTCTAGGGCCCCATATTTATTGGATAAAGCGCGCAGTGGCTATCGCCTGGGGCACGGCGCGTTACTGGATCATATGTTTACAGACGGGTTAGAGGATGCCTATGAAGGCAACCTAATGGGGGTGTTTGCTGAAGCAACGGCACAGCGTTTTGGGTTGTCTCGCGAGCAGCAAGACGCATTTGCGCTGGCCTCTGTTGGTAAAGCCAAATCTGCTATCAAGGCAGGCAATTTTAACGGGGAGATAGCCCCTGTTACTGTTCGTCACAAAAAGGCCGAAGTGGTTGTTGATGAGGATGAAATTCCAAATGGCATTAAAGAGGAGAAGATCCCTTTATTACGCCCAGCATTTACTGAGGACGGAACGGTTACCGCAGCCAACGCCAGCGCCATTGCCGATGGTGCAGCAGCGTTAGTGCTTATGCGTCATAGTATGGCAAGCAAACTGGGGGTTGCGCCTTTGGCAGTAATACGAGGGCAAGCGCAATTTTCCTGCGAGCCCGAGTGGTTTACTACCGCGCCAATAGGTGCCATCGAGGCTCTTCAAAAGGCCACTGGGTGGGGCGGTACCGATGTGGATTTGTATGAAATTAATGAGGCGTTTGCCGTAGTGACAATGGCCGCCATTGAATCTTTGAGTTTGGATGAGCATCGAGTCAATGTTTACGGTGGGGCCTGTGCGCTGGGCCATCCGCTTGGGGCTTCGGGTGCGCGCATTTTGGTCTCTTTAATCTCTGCGCTTAGGCAAAGAAAGCAAAGCC
>CAYZQH010000056.1:0-208 GCA_964480055.1 uncultured Cellvibrionaceae bacterium | reverse complement strand
TGCGGCTTTGTGCATTGGCGGTGGAGAGGCAACGGCCTTGGCGGTAGAGTGTGTATAAACTCTAGGGCCCCCTATTTGCGTTGAATGTATTCAAACACACGCACCACTCGCTCCACCCCTTTTATTGAAGCCGATAATTCACTGATACTTTGAGCCTCTTCGCGCGTCAGTAACCCCATTAGGTAGACCACGCGGTTTTCTACAACGA
>CAYZQH010000055.1:0-14913 GCA_964480055.1 uncultured Cellvibrionaceae bacterium | reverse complement strand
GTCACGCCGGAGGTCGCGGGTTCGAGTCCCGTCCGGTCCGCCATTTTACTCTTCACTGTAGCCAATCTGGCTTCACTGATCCCCTCTACACCCCATCAGTTCTAGCCTGGGGGGTTGTGTACGAAAATCATCCTGTTCATTATACCCCACGGCACCCCACGTTAATTCATTGCATAAGTGGGGTACAAATTAGGGGTACATTTGTATACCCCTGAAAGGCCGCACGTTTTTATTTGCGAGCGTTATAAAGCTTGGCATTGTACGCAGGTAGCGTGGATGCTTGGGGCGGAATGTTGTTTGGCGGACTTTACTTCCGTCAAAATAGGCTTAAGTGTGGAAAGCAGCTCTTGAGGCAGTGCTTCTAGTTGCCCAAATGGCCCAGCAAATATACCTGACGCTTGAGTGTTTTCAATCAGCTCTTGTATCAATTGTTCGCGCGGTGATAAGGGCTTTTTAATTTGTTTTATTGAAGGCGCAGAAATAGACGCTAAGCGCGCTGCTGACTGAATGGCTTGGTTTAATGTGCCGAGTTGGTCTACCAGCCCTAGTTCTTGAGCTTTACTGCCTGTCCAGACGCGGCCCTGAGCAATTTTGTGAACGTCTTCTACCGTGTTGTTACGCCCATCGGCCACGAGTTTTAAGAAGCGGTCATAAATGGATTCCACACTTTGCTGGTACGCCTCGGCCACTTCTACAGGTAAATCTCGGCCAATTTCAAACGCTCCAGATACATTGGTTGTGCCAATACCATCGTTGCGGATGCCAAGCTTTTCTAATGAGGCCTTAAGCGTGGGTAATAAAGCAAACACCCCAATAGAGCCAGTAATGGTGTTAGGGGTTGCCCAAACTTCATCTGCAGATAAGGCTATCCAGTACCCGCCTGATGCTGCCACAGACCCCATAGATACAACCACTATTTTGCCATCGTCGCGGGCGGCTTGTAGCTCTTGACGAATGACTTCTGAGGCGAAAGCACTGCCTCCGCCACTGTCAATGCGCAGCACAATGGCTTTAATTTTTTTATTCTCTCGGGCTTGACGGATTAGGGCGCTCAAGCTGTCACCACCAATGGCACCTGCCGGTTGGCTGCCATCCAAAATACTGCCTTTGGCCACAATTAACCCTATATTGGCCGCTTTATCTTCTAGCGGTGAATGTTTGATGACGCGTTTTTTATAGGCGCTGTAGGGTATGTTTAAAAAATTGGATTTTTTACCCGTGCCGAACTTGTCTTTTAGGGCGGCTTTTATTTCATTGCGCGAGCCAACAAGGTCTACCATGTTAAATTGGTGCGCCAGTTTTGCCGCGTCACCTTGAGTGGATTCTAAATGTTCCGGTAAATTGTTGATCAAGCCGTTAATGACACCGGGCTCTAATGCGCGGGCATCTTCTACGTGGTCGGTATAGCTGCCCCAAAGTTGCTGAATCCACTGTGAATTATGTTCTTTAGATGCTTCGCTCATGCTGCTTCGCGTGTAGGGCTCAATAAAGTCTTTAAACGTGCCTACCTTAAATACATGAAAGTCTACCAGCAGCTTGTCAAACGCCTCTTTGTAATAGCTTCTATAAAGCCCGTAACCGGTAAGTACGATGCGGCCCATGTGATGTATGTATATGCTATCTGCGTAGGTGGCTAAATAGTATTGCTGTTGGGTGTAATTATCGCTGTACGCAATTACCGGTTTACCAGAAGCTTTGAATGTCTCAATGGCGGCGCCCAGTTCTTGCAATTTACTTAAGCCGCCGCCATGTAGGTGATCTAATTGTAAGGCAAGCCCGGTGATTTTATTATCGCTTGCTGCATGCTCTATGACGGTAATCAGCTCCCGTAAAAGTGTTTCTTGCGGGCGCTGATTGGTGTCTGACAGTAATTGTGCGCTAGGAGAGAGGTGAGTTTTTTGTTCGACCAATACGCCCGATGGCGCAAGCCAAAGCGCGCCGCTATCGGGTATATCATCTTCTTTGGGGGTCATTAACGCAGCGATAATTGCCCCTATAATCACCAAGAATATGAGGTTGAAAAACACTTGGCGGATGCCGGTGATAAGCCGCCAGATGCCCCCAATAAGTCGAATTAATATATTGCGCTTAGGTCTGTCATTTTGATGTGAATTATTCATATCCATCCAATTTAGTGTTCATTTACACATTGCGAAAAAGCTAAGAGCTTTGGAGGTTGTTAGTAGCCGGTGAGTTGCGGTCGTGCTCTTGATGAAGGCTGTTAAAATAACTCTGGAGCCAGCGGCTAGACATCATACTGCTAATAAATAAAATGATGCTCGTGGTAAGTACAACGTAATCTATCCAGGCTTTTGAAGGCGAGACCATACCGTCTACGCCTTTTACAAAATACATCAGCATAATAAAGCATAACCAAATGTAAGCACGTGGACGTTGGCGCACCACAGCGGGGATTACAATAAAAAGAGGCACGAGTTGCATGACCAAAAAAAAGAACGATGGACCTGTAGGGCGTGTGAACTGCCAGACAATAAAACTAAATATCAGTGTGACAAGGCCCATGTAAGTGATAACCAAAGACGCCTTTAAAGCGTTGGGGTAGCCGTTGAAGTAAAAAATTTTCATATTGATCAAACTGTGATGTGATGAATAAAGTGCAAGTTAGAGAGTACAGAGTTTTTGGGTCAGCCAGCTCATGCGTTTACCTTGCGCATAGCACAGTTTGGTTTCTTCATCTGTTAGCGGGTGCTGGTGGTTAGAGCCTGACGTATGGCTTGCTCCATAGGGTGTGCCACCACTTTGGGTGGAGCTTAACTCAGGCTCGCTGAAAGGAATACCAGAGATTACCATCCCATGGTGAAGAAGGGGCAGCATCATACTAATGAGTGTGGTTTCTTGCCCGCCATGTAGGGCGCCGGTGGAGGTAAAAACGCTGGCGGGTTTATTAATTAATTGACCGTTTATCCAAGTAGAGACACTGCCATCCCAAAAATATTTTAATGCCGCAGCCATATTGCCAAAACGAGTGGGGCTCCCCATGACTAGGCCTGCACAGTTTTGTAGGTCAGCCTCGCTGCAGTAGAGATCTCCGTCATTGGGAATGGTTGGCTCGGTGGCTTCACAGTCACTGGAGATTTTGGGCACTGTGCGCAGGCGCGCTTCCACGCCACCAGACTCTATGCCGCGTGCAATGTGTTGGGCCATATCTAGAGTATGTCCGCTAACGCTATAATAAAGTACCAATACGTATGGCTCGCTCATGGGTTTTTAGCCATTTTAAAATTTGTTAATTCAGTGTGAAAAAATGAGGTAACAATGCCCGTTAAAGCAGGGTATTGACGTTTTCTGGTGGGCGGCCCAATACGGCTTCTGTTCCGTTGGTTACAATGGGGCGTTCTATTAATTTTGGGTGAGTCGCCATTGCTTGTATGAGCTGTGCGTCCGTAAGCTCAGCACGCGCCAAATTTTGAGACTTGTATTCGTCCTCACCTTTGCGTAAAAGCTCGCGTGGGCTAATGCTTAAAGCGGCCAACAGTTTTTTGATCTCAGTGGCACTAGGGGGTACATCCAAATATTTGATCACATTGGGTGTTATGCCTGCGGCCTCAATAAGCGCCAGTGTTTGGCGAGACTTAGAACAGCGAGGGTTATGATAGATGGTGAGGGTTGCCATAAACAGCCTAAAGTGAATGAAGAAAACGCCCCAATTGTATCAGCTTGGGGGCGTTGGGGCTAAACTAGCCTCAGCAACCAAATCAATTATTTACGCAACTGGGGGCCTTGGGTGACCGATCCAACCAGACGGTTCTTTACCGTTCTATACCGCTTTGTGCAACAGCTGGTTTCTGCCTTTATGGCGCATAGCTGTCAAAAAAGCGCGGCGGCTTTAACCTATATGACGCTGTTTTCCGTCGTGCCTTTATTGACGGTAATATACACTGTGTTTTCAGTGATTCCGGCGTTTCAGGGCGTGGCAGGTAACTTACAAAGCATGGTGTTTGAACACTTTGTGCCTACCACAGGGCAAGAGATTCAAAGCTACTTAACGGACTTTTCCTCGCAGGCGCGGTCGCTCAGTGGTGTTGGGGTATTGATGTTGGTGGTTACCGCCTATTTGATGCTCACTAATATAGAGAAAACCCTGAATGCCATTTGGGGCGTGCATAAGCCGCGCAGGGGGCTTTCTAGCTTTTTGCTGTACTGGGGGGTATTAAGTATTGGGCCTTTGCTGCTAGGTGCGGGGCTTGCCATGAGTACTTATTTACTGTCGTTAAAGTACGTGTTAAACCAGTACGATGCACTGGGTGTAAGCAAGTTACTGTTTAGGGCATTGCCCTTGGTGTTCACCGGAGGCGCGTTTACATTACTGTTTGTGGCCGTCCCTAATTGCCGTGTCCCGTTCAAGTACGCCGCAGCGGGGGGCGCAGTGACTGCCGTATGCTTTGAAATTTTAAAAACGGCGTTTAGCGCACTTGTTGCCAACTCGAGCTTTCAGCTGGTTTATGGCGCCTTCGCCGTGGTGCCGTTATTTTTAATGTGGGTGAATTTGGTTTGGACTGTGATATTAGCCGGTGCCATTTTTGTGCGCACATTGGCTGAGCGGGAGTACAGCATAACCGACGGCAAGGTAACTGATATGGCCGCCGTACTGAAGTGTTTAGCACTGTTTAGGGAGTGCTCACAAAAGGGGGTAAAAGTGAGCGACAGCGATTGTTATCGCTTAGGCCTTGGGGTGGTGCATTGGCAGTACTTACGCGAGCAACTTATACAACACAAGTGGATTACCGCGACAAGCGGTGGCTCCTATGTGCTATGCCGGGATCTGCGCAGCGTGACATTGTGGGATTTATCACTATTGGTCCAATTGCAACTGTCAGATTTAGACGCGCATATTGCAAATGCGCCTAACACTGACTGGTTTAAATCTTATTTAAATAAGCGTGAGGCAGTTGTGGGGAATGCACAACAAGAATTCTCTATATCGGTTGAAAGTATATTGAGTGGGCACGACTAGGCCCTTTACGAGCTGTCGCATTGGCCTATTTTTCAAGCCGCTTGGGCCTAACCATATGGAAGTGTGAGCTATCCGTGCCGTTTTGTCAGAGCCGACTATACTCACTTTAAGTGCAATACCAACAAGGCGTATTTGGATTTATGTCGATCCCGCTGCTCATATGTGATGACTCCAATATGGCGCGCAAGCAAGTGGCCAGGTCTCTACCGGACGGGTGGGATGTGGATGTCACTTATGCCACCAATGGCCGTGAAGCGCTAGAGGCTATTCGCGCCGGCAAAGGCGAAATGATGTTTTTGGATTTAACCATGCCCGAAGTAGATGGTTATGGTGTGTTAGAAACCATCAAAAAAGAGAGCCTTAAAAGCGTGGTTATTGTTATATCCGGAGATATTCAGCCGGTGGCACGCGAGCGCGTACTTGGTCTGGGTGCATTAGAGTTTATAAAAAAACCGATTAATAAAGAGAAGTTGGTGGGCACCTTAGAGAGCTTCGGCCTGCTGTAGCCACTTCTGGCTATTCGTCCTTTTCCTGTCACTTCTACACTCCTTTAATGTAGGTGCGCATCAATAGAGCGTGCGCCTTTTGGCGCTCAACGACGGTTTTTAGGGGTAACTAACCTGTTAGACTCACCGCTTTTGACTTAGGAGAAGGGCGTGAAGCTGTCGTCATTTGGTGAGCACTTTATGCAGGATGCACCCATTGTGACTTTGATGGATGATTTAGGCGAGGCGCTCAATGAGCGGCCAGACGCTCTTTTTTTAGGCGGCGGTAACCCCGCTTGCGTTCCAGCATCGCAACCCATTTTTGCCAAGCATTTGCAAGCACTTACGCAAATCCGTCCACATGATTTATTGGGTGTGTACCAATCCACCGCGGGCAATGCTGATGTACTAGATGTATTGGCCGAATACCTGCGTCAAGCTTGCGGGTGGGCGGTATCAGCGTCTAACTTGAGTCTGGTAGGGGGCTCTCAAGCCGCCTTTTTTATGCTGCTTAATGCTTTTTCTGGTACCGAAAAGAAAGTTGTTTTACCGGTTGCACCGGACTATTTAGGCTACGGGGCTCAGGTGCTAAGCGAGCAAGCTTTTGTCCCCGTTCAACCTCAAATAGACTTGCGCGGCGATACCCGGTTTAGATACTTATTAGATATTGAGCGTATCCCTTTTGATGAAAATACCGGGGTGATGTGTGTGTCCTCCCCTGCCAACCCTTCCGGTAGGGTTATGTCCCACAAAGAATTAGCCCAGCTTGCTGATGTGGCCAGTGTACACGGCGTTCCCTTTATTGCAGATTATGCCTACGGGTCACCCTTCCCCGGGGTTGTTTACGGCGATCAAAAGCCTTTTTGGCGCGAAGATATGATAGCTGTGTTGAGCTTGTCTAAGCTGGGTTTGCCTGGGGCGCGTTGTGCGGTGGTCGTTGCGAAACCTCAAGTGACAAAGCTAATTGCCAACATAAATACAGTAATGGCTTTAGCTGGTGGCAATATTGGCCCAGCCTTGTTAAAACGGTTGATTTTAAGTGGCGATCTCAACACCCTAACCACTCAAATTTTGCCGAGCTTTTACAAGGCGCAGCGCGACTGCTTGGTGGCAGCGTTGGATAAACATTTAGCCGGTATGCCTTATCGTATTCATGAGCCAGAGGGGGCGTTTTTTGTTTGGCTATGGTTGCCCAAGCTTAAAGGTACTAGCCATGCGTTGTACCAAAGCTTAAAAAAGCAGGGGGTTGTTATTATGCCTGGCGAGGCGTTCTTTTTTGGTTTGCAATCATCGTGGCCGCATGCAACGCAATGTATCCGCTTAACTTATTGTCAAAGTGCGAGTGTGTTGGAGCGTGCCGTTGCTATTTTGGCTAAAACGTTGAAAGAGGAGTTTTTATGAAAACACAGGTTTTTGGTATGACAGTGCGTTTAGTGGGGGTTGTTGGTTTATCGTTCAGTATTTTTGCGTGCTCGTCAGGCTCAAAAGAGCCTACGGGCGTGTTGCCCGAAGCCCACAAACAAGCACTGAAAAAAGCTGAGCAAGTGGAAGACGTAATGCAAAATAGGGAGCAGGCGCTGCGCGAAACACTAGAAAAAGCCAATAAGGCAGAGTAAACGCAGTAAAACTCTCAAGGGAATAATACCCACGTTTCCTCTCAGTAATTCCGTTGTTGTTGACCCTCATAAGGTCACAATTGCTTGGTGTTTTTGATTGAGAGGTTAGTGTCATGGTATTAACAGCGCAGCCAAAGCGCCTATTTATTCCCCCGGACTCCACCCATGGGAACGGGAAATACCGCATTCACGGTGAAGTACCTTCCCCCTCAAATGTTAGGCGGTTTTACTATACGCACGCGTTAACCTTAACCCTTGTGGCGTTTTTGATTGGGGTGCTTCATGCCTTGGTGACAAAAGGCGGGGTTTAAGCGGGGCAACTTAAGCCTCCAAGTATGAATACCCTGTCAGCGTTTGTAGCCATTGAGCGGCAGCGCGCATCCTTTTGGGGGGCAAGTCGCTAGATTGCGCATAGCCAGCGCGAGGGTCAACGGCGTCTATACTCTTGTTTGATGAAGACTGTAACGAGGGTATGCAAGTGCTAGCAAGCTATAGCAAATCAATGGGTCGACTGGGCTCGGTTGGATTAACATTAATGGTGTTAGCCGCCTGTAGTAGTGGCGGCAGTGGTGGAGACGGCCCTAAAACCGGCTCAGGCACGTCGTCTTCTAGTAGCAGTTCATCCAGTTCTGGCGGCAGCTCGTCGACTAGTTCTTCGAGTTCATCTAGCTCATCAAGTTCTTCGAGTTCAAGCAGTAGTAGCTCGAGCAGCTCCTCTTCGAGTAGTAGCTCTTCTTCAAGCAGCTCATCCTCTAGCTCTTCAAGTAGCTCGTCCTCTAGTTCTTCCAGTAGCAGCTCGTCCAGCTCTTCATCCAGCTCGTCTAGCAGTAGTTCGTCTAGTAGCGGTGCAATTGTATTGCAAGGCCAGTTCAAAGACAGCAATACGCAGGGTTTGGATTATGTCAGCGGTGGAGAAAGCGGCGTAACCGATGCAGAAGGCGCATTCACATACGAGCAGGGGAGCACGGTGACCTTCAGTGTAGGGGGCGTAACCTTAGGTTCTGGTACTGGGCAAGCAGTAATGACACCGCTAAATTTGGTGGCAAGCAGCTCATTAGAGACTGACGCCGTTGTTAATCTAACGCGCTTTTTAATGCTCTTGGATGAGGATGAAACGCCTGCCAACGGAATTACCATTGGTAGCGCAGTACGTACCGCTGCTGAAGGCTGGAGTGCCGTGGACTTCAGTTCGGCATCTTTTGACACCGATGTTGCCAGTATTGTCAGCGATGTTGGCACAGCTTATGGCAGTTCTCCAAGCCTGGTTGGCGCCACAACGGCTGCTAATCATTTAAGTTATACCTATGGCTGTGTTGCCTCGGGTGTATATGCGGGTACATTTACTGGTGATCAGTCTGGGACGGCGTTGATGTGGGTAGATTCTATTTTGTACGACCCAAACCTTCTTGGTACGTTCGACCCGGTTCAGGGTGTAGCCTATGCGGCGTTCTACAATACAACTAACCCAGAGGGGCTTTGGTCAAATGTGGATGGCGCCTTGAGTGTAAATTCGGATCATTCCATTGCAGTCGGTTCTAGTGCCGCCTTATTGCAGTTAACAGGCACGGTAGAGGCTTTTAATTCGGTTTCCGGGGGCGCTTGGAGCTCTGGGGCAGAGAGTGGATCTTTTAGTGTGACAAGACTGGCCGGTGCCAGTGACGCAGTGTATCGCATAACAGGCTACTACACGCTTAAAGGGGGTGCCGGGGCTGATACCTTAGGGGCTTTAGCGCTAGATGTGGCGGCAGATTCTAATGTTACCGGTAAACTGGCTATTTCAGATGGCACCACGGTGGATGTATCTGGTAGTTTATCCGGGGCAGTAATAACCGTTAGCGGCAATGGTTATGGGTTTAGCCTTGACTTGGATGTAGATGGCTCCAACACCAGCAACGATTCATTACTGGGAGATGTGCCTGGGGTAACGGGTTCATCCAGTTTTTCTGATCAAACCGGCAGTGTGATTGGTTCGGTGTGCTTGCTTAATTACACCTCGGGGTTGGTTAGTAGTATTTTTACCCCGCCATTAATACCCGTGGATAACGTTAGCCAAATTGACTATGCCACGGTCACGGGGTTAGAAGGGGTTTATCAAGGCTCCGTAGCGCGTACGGGCGGGTGCGAAGTGGAGGATGATGTGAACCTCTTTGTTGTCGCCGCTGACGGCAGCGTGCGCTATTTCGATTACATGGGAGATGCGTGTAATGCCGGTAGCGCATGCTATACCGAACCTACAGCACCTAATTACACGCCTTCGGCAATACGCATGGGCGCGGGCGGCGGTATTGAAGCGACTTTCATTGGCCACACTAGTGATTGGCTGTCAGTTGTATTTGCCAAGGGTGATAAGTATCCGGGTGTTAGTTTTTCCAGCTCCGAGGCCATTACTGGTGGGTTTGACGCTGACACCGAGCAATCATTTGGGATTAAAACGCGCGCAGTGACGCTGGCTGAAATAGAAGCCAATATTTGCCCGTAGCGGTTTTTTCAGTCTTTCGCAGGCTCTACTTTTTGGTTAAGTAACAACTGAATAGGGTGAGGTAAGTCAATAAAGGCTTCGCGTTTGGTTTGTGAACGGCATGAGTACCCAGTGGCAGCAAGGATGCCCTGGTTGTCGCGCGCGTTGATCGGCCCCTTCCAACTTTGTTTAAATATTTTGGCGGATGTTTGGCGATTGGCAGTTTCATGGCCATAAGTGCCAGACATGCCGCAACAACCCACCGCGATAATATCCAAATGTTGGCCCAGCGCGCTAAAGATTGTTTGCCATGCACCAATAGCGGTTGGTGCATTGGTCTTTTCTGTGCAATGGGGTAATAACTTAAAGCGGCCGTTAGGTTTGAATAACGCTTGCCTCTTCCGTAAATAATCTACGTGTTCAACAAGCCATTCTTGTATGAGTAACACCTTTGGTGTTTCGAGTGCAGCCTTTGTGTACTCTGCGCGGTAGGTTAAGGTCATGGCTGGGTCTATGCCCACCAGCGGTACCTCTGTTGACGCCAGTTGTGTCAGCATCGCTGCATTTTTTTCCGCGGTTTTTTTAAAGCTGTGTAAAAAGCCGTGTACGTGTAAAGGCTTGCCGTTGGGGCGGTAAGGGGCCAGCATAGGGGTAAAGCCGAGCAATTTGAGTAGACGGCAATAATCGGCAACCACGTCAGCTTCAAAGTAAGTTGTAAACGCATCTTGTACAATAATGACGCTGGTTTTGCGCTTGGCGGGGCTGAAGTTTTCAATCAGGTCACTCGTTGCAATGGGCACCTGAATTTGCTGTGCCAATTTAGCTAAGCTCTTATTGGATATCTTTGGTGAGTCTTCAAATCCAACCCATTTTTTGAGTGCTGACTGTATCCACTTATTGGCTATTATCCCGTTGTATAATCTTGGTAATTTTGCTGCCCAAGGCAGAATAAACTCCAGCGACCCTACCAGGTAATCTTTTGTTGGGCGTAAGTAACGTGTGTAATAAAGCGCTAAAAACTGACTTCTAAATTGCGGTACATCCACACTTATGGGGCATTGACCCACGCAGGATTTACACGATAAACACCCGCTCATTGCCTCCATGACCTCGTGAGAATAATCGTAAGTGCCTTGTTTTCTAGCTTTGGTATTTTTCCATTGCGTAGGCAGCTGCTTAAACTGCTCTACCAGGGTCAGTTTGGTTTGTAGTAGCGCATTGGCGTCCTGCCCCTGTTGACTCAACTGAGTAATCCACTCCCTAATTAATGAAGCGCGCCCCTTCGGGGAGTGAATACGTTCGCCTGTGGCCTTCCATGACGGGCACATGGCATCGTTTAAATTCCAGTTATAGCAGGCACCATTGCCGTTGCAGTAAACGGCATCTTTAAATACTTGCCAATTACTTTTTGATATTTGCCTGTCGGTTTGCCCGCGGGTAGGTACGCCGTCAATGGACGATAGCTTTAAATTTTTAGCGGGCGTGGCTATTTTGCCGGGGTTTAGTTGGTTGTATGGGTCAAAGGCGGCCTTTACACGTTGTAATTGTAAATACAATTCGCCAAAAAACTGCGGGGCGTATTCTGAGCGCACGCCTTTGCCATGTTCGCCCCAAATTAGGCCGTTATATTTTTGTGTGAGCGCAACCACTTTATCGGAAATGATGCGCACCAGCTGCTCTTGCTTTGGGTCTTTCATGTCTATGGCGGGGCGCACGTGCAGTACGCCCGCGTCCACGTGGCCAAACATGCCGTAGGTTAATTGGTGATGGTCTAAAAGCGCTCTGAATTCTTGAATATAATCTGCCAGGTGCTCTGGTGGCACGGCGGTGTCTTCCACAAATGGAATAGGGCGTGCTTCGCCAGTTGCATTACCAAGCAGCCCCACGGCTTTTTTGCGCATCCCCCAAATGCGTTTAACGGCATCGTCGCCTTTGACAAACGATTGGCCTATGCAGTCCTTATTGGGCTTTTGTTTAAGGAGGGCCGCTAAGCGCTTGGCAGCGCTCATTAAGTCTTGCTCGCTATCGGCGGTATATTCCACCAAATTAATACCTTGTACGGCAACATCAGACGCGGGGAAAAACTCTTTCACTTCATGCCACACAATATCGTTCATGGCCAAGTTTAATACTTTGGAGTCGATGGTTTCGATGCTGGTAGGTTTTGCTTGCATTAAACGCGAAGCATCGCGCAGGGCGCTGTCAAAGTTTGCGTATTTCACCACAAAAATTGCAGAGTATTTTGGAATGGGTAATAAATTCAATTTGGCTTCAGTAATAAACCCCAAGGTGCCTTCGCTACCACATAAAATACTGTTCATATCAAAGTGGCCTTTGCCATCAATGATATGCGCTAGGTCGTAGCCCGTTAAGCAACGATTAAGTTTTGGGAACTTCTGCTTAATCGTATTTTTGTGCTCCTTATAAATTTGGTTTAAAAGGCGATGAGCCAGGCCTACGTGATCTTGGCGGCTGGCGATAACCTTAAATTCCTCACCGGCCATGGGTTTTGAATGTAAAACACTGCCGTCCATTAATACGGTTGTTAATGCTAAGACGTGGTCACGTGTTTTGCCGTAAAGTACAGAGCCTTGGCCTGAGGCGTCGGTATTGATCATGCCGCCGATAGTGGCGCGATTGCTGGTAGATAATTCGGGCGCAAAAAACAGTCCATAGGGCTTAAGGGCAGCATTGAGTTGGTCTTTAACCACACCTGTTTGAACTCGGACCCAGCGCTCGGATTGGTTTATTTCTAAAACTTTGTTCAAGTGCTTGGAAAGGTCTACCACCAATCCGTCGGTTAAAGATTGCCCATTCGTGCCTGTGCCTCCACCGCGTGGGGACAGCACGATGCGTCGATAGGTTTTGTGTGCTGCAAGCTCGGTAACTCTGACTAGGTCATCCAAATTTTTTGGGTATAACACGCCTTGGGGTAGGACTTGGTATATAGAGTTGTCTGTGGCCAAAACGGTTCTATTGGCGTAATCCGGGCAGATCTCCCCTTCAAAACCAGAGGCTTCTAAGGCCTTTAAAAAATCCACGTATAGGTCTTCGGTTGGGGTTGGAGCAGTTAACGCAGGGATCATACAATTCACAGTTTGATAAAGCCGTTTAAGCTCAGTTATTGTTGAGGGTAATGCCTATTCTAGCGCCAGGTATTGTAGTATCCAATGAGTATTGCGGGTGTTTCTCGGCGCTGAATGTGTTGGGTTTGGCATTTAGGCGTTGGCCTGAGCCACATTACGACTTACGCGAGACAAACTGTATTAGCCTGGCAATGAGTAATCGGACTTCGGCAAGTATAGCCATAAAAAAACCAATGACCCCCAAGCCAAGGCCCATCAAAATGACAAGCTCTTGCTGAACAGATGGCGTTAGGTACGTATTTGCCATAAGTACCGACATCATGCCTACGGCAAAATAGATCAAACCCGCCCTAAATTGTTTGAATATTAAAATCAACGGTGCAGTGTAGTGGCGCTTTAGTGCGATGCGGCACTGGCGAAAAACTGATGGGTTAGATTTGCCAGCGTTTGATGGCTTGTTTGTCGGTGTCTTTTGCATCAACCCAATGTGAACCTTCTCTTTTCCAAAAGGGGGCTTCGGTTTTGAGGTAATCCATAATAAATTCGCAGCTGGCGAAGGCCGCTTGGCGGTGTTTTGCGCTAACACCTACAAAAACAATTTGGTCTGCGGCCGCAAGTTGCCCTATACGGTGAATAATCCGTACCCCTAGTATGGGCCAACGCTCCCGGGCTTGCTCAACTATTTGTGTTAGCACGTTCTCGGTCATCCCGGCGTAATGCTCTAGCCAAAAGCTTGAAGTGTTGGTATCCGTGTTGGGCGCGAAGTCACGAACGCGTCCAACAAAGGTAACCACGGCACCTGCCTCGGCGCCCACAGCTAGGGCGTTATATTCGTCGCCGAGGGTAAAGTCGGCTGTTTGAATGCTAATGTAGGGCGTCATGGCTTCCTGGTTCGTCTACGTTGCCCGTTTGGGCGGGGCGAGTGATTGGCATATTATCCTGGGGTTAAAGCCACTTGCAAAGCCCACTAAAAACCGGATAATGCGCCACCTGGCACTTGGTGCCTGATTTTGTGGTGGCCCTTTCCGGTCCCCTCGCAACGATTGGCTGCAAACCCCGCCAGGCCCGGAAGGGAGCAACGGTAGTAGTTTAATTGTGTGCCGGGGTGTGGCTGGTTAGGGTCCCCTCCACATCGTTGTTTTGCCCTTCTGTTTTCCCCCTTATCTCAATCATGTTCTCCGCCATCGTGGTTTGTGGGTATAATTCGCCGCTTACTCAATTGTCTAGGCAGTAATTTGTGAGCTATCAGGTTCTTGCACGTAAATGGCGGCCCCGCATCTTTCGAGAGATGGTGGGGCAAGAGCACGTATTAAAAGCGCTGATTAATGCCTTAGACCACAACCGGTTGCACCATGCCTATTTGTTTACAGGCACGCGAGGCGTGGGTAAGACGACCATTGCTCGTATTCTAGCTAAGTGCCTAAATTGTGAAACGGGCGTTAGTTCTGAGCCTTGCGGCACCTGTGGTGCTTGTACTGAAATTAGCGAAGGCCGCTTTGTGGATTTGATCGAGGTGGATGCGGCCTCTCGTACGCGGGTGGAAGACACCCGCGAGTTGCTCGACAACGTTCAATACGCGCCCACCCGCGGCCGCTATAAGGTGTACCTGATCGATGAGGTGCATATGTTGTCTAGCCACAGCTTTAACGCCCTCTTAAAAACGCTAGAAGAGCCGCCCGAGCACGTTAAGTTTTTGCTGGCCACCACAGATCCACAAAAGCTACCCATTACCATTTTGTCGCGCTGCTTGCAGTTTAACCTCAAAAATATGACGCCCGAGCGGATTGTGGCTCACCTGAACCATGTATTGGGTGAAGAGATGGTGCCCTTTGAGGAATCGGCCTTGTGGTTATTGGCACGTTCAGCAGATGGGAGTATGCGTGACGCCTTAAGCTTGACCGATCAAGCCATTGGTTTTGGTAGTGGTAAAATATCAGACGCAGATGTGAGTGCCATGCTTGGCACCATTGATCACAAGCTTATCGAGCGTTTAATCCGTGCTTTAATTACCTCTGATGCTCAGCAAGTCTTGACGGCAGTGAAGGAGTTTTCTGAACACGCACCCGATTATCATGCTGCACTGGGTGATTTAATTGGCTTGCTCCATCGCGTGGCCATTGCCCAGGTTGTGCCAGAAGCCATTGATAACAGTGTGGGTGATAAAGAGCAGGTGCTTCGTTTTGCTAGCGAGTTAGCGGCAGAGGACGTTCAATTGTTTTATCAAATGGCACTGGTTGGACGGCGTGATTTGCACCTCTCGCCGGAGGCGCGTGCAGGGTTTGAAATGACATTA
>CAYZQH010000054.1:0-14936 GCA_964480055.1 uncultured Cellvibrionaceae bacterium | reverse complement strand
CCGTATGACTCTTCCGGCAGCTGCAATGACTGCCATGGGTAAGGCAAGGGCGTCATTGTTGTCAATTAGAGTTGCATTTAAACCATTTATCCCATAGAATCCGCGCCCCCAATTGCCGGCTGTGCCGGTACTCCTTGCCTCACCCTGGCTTGAGTAATTGAGCTTGTGGGAGGCTGAAACCCGTGAGGAGCAAATATGCGACATTACGAAGTTATATTTCTGGTTCATCCAGATCAATCTGAGCAAGTGCCCGGTATGATCGAGCGATACAGCGGCGCCGTTACTGGTACCGGTGGTTCAGTTCACCGTCTAGAAGACTGGGGCCGCCGTCAGATGGCCTACTCAATCAATAAAATCCATAAAGCCCATTATGTTCTTATGAATATTGAGTGTGACGATACGGCTTTAGAGGAGTTAACCACTAACTTCCGTTATAACGATGCAGTACTACGTAACATGGTTGTACGCCTGAACGAAGCCGTAACGGAAGAGTCCCCAATCATGAAGGCGGAAAAAGAAAGCCGTGAACGTAAGCAGCGTGCAGAGCGTCGTCAAGAAGAAGCCGCACAGCGCACAACAGAAGAGGCGCCAGCACCAGCTGCTGCTGAGCCAGAGGCACCCGCCACTGAAGCCCCACAAGGTGAGGAGAAATAATCATGGCCCGTTTTTTCCGTCGTCGTAAGTTTTGTAAGTTTACTGCTGAAGGCGTTACCCAAATTGACTACAAAGATTTGGAAACCCTAAAAGCCTATGTCTCAGAAACTGGCAAGATTGTTCCAAGCCGCATTACCGGAACAAAAGCTAAGTATCAGCGCCAATTATCCAGTGCTGTGAAGCGTGCGCGTTACATTGCGCTGTTGCCATACACTGATAGTCACGAGTAAGGGGGTATAGCGTGGAAGTTATTTTGCTCGAGAAAGTAGGTCGCTTAGGTACAGTTGGCGATAAAGTGAACGTTAAAGCGGGTTTCGGCCGCAATTATTTGCTGCCACAAGGTAAAGCAATTGTTGCCACTGCAGATAATTTGGCGGATTTTGAATCGCGCCGTGCAGAGTTAGAAGCTGCCGCAAACGAAAAACGTAAATTGGCTGATACTCGTTCAACGCAATTGGCAGAGTTGGTGGTAACACTTACGGCCAATGCCGGTGATGAAGGAAAGCTGTTTGGCTCAATTGGCGCACGTGATATTGCCGATGCAGTGACTGCTGCTGGCGTTAAGGTGGCCAAATCTGAGGTGAACTTACCCGAAGGTACGTTACGTGAAGTTGGCGAGTACGATGTAGACCTTCAGCTACACGTAGATGTAGTACAAAGCGTTAAAGTGGTTGTAGAAGCCCAATAGCCCTTCAGTGCAACGTAATATCTAAAAAGGCATGCGAGCTTCTCGTGTGCCTTTTTTTGTTTGTGATTGTTGATTGTGTAAGATACGCCACTGCAATCAATTTATTCTGAGCCCTTTAATTGTGAATGACCCCAGGCCACCTATGAATTACCCCGAGTCAAACGAGCTGGAATTGTCCCTTCCTCCCAGTGACGAGTCTCACATCCAGGAGCCCCCGCACTCTATAGAGGCAGAGCAGTCGGTTTTGGGTGGGTTGATGCTAGACGCGCAGCATTTTGATGGCGTGGCAGAGCTGCTCGGCGCTAAGGATTTTTTTAAGGCTTCGCACAGCAGTATATTCACGGTAATGGAGGATTTGCTCGAGGCAGAGCAGCCCATTGATGTGGTGACGGTATCGGAGGAGTTGAACCGTCGTGGCGAGTTGGTGCGTACTGGCGGCCTGGCATACCTCACCGAAATGGCCGGCAGCGTGGCCGGTAGTGCGAATATAGTGGCTTACGCACGTATTGTGCGCGAGCGAGCAACGCTTCGTCAGCTGATTCAAGCTGCTACAGAAATTTCCAAATCCAGCTTTAACCCGGGTGTGCTCGGTGCAGATGAGTTGTTACAACTGGCTGAAAGAAAAGTCTTAGAAATATCCGAAGAGCGTCCTAAAGATGGCGGTTTTACGGGGGTGAATACCCTGCTTAAAGCCGCAGTGGAAAAGATCGATGAGCTATTTCGATCAGATACAGACCTCACCGGTGTTTCTACGGGCTTAACAGACCTAAACGACCGCACATCTGGCTGGCAACCCGGCGAGCTGATTGTTCTGGCCGCGCGCCCCTCCATGGGTAAAACCGCACTGGCGCTCAACTTTGTTGAGGCGGCGTTAATGACGCAGGTAAAGCCAGTATTGGTCTTCAGCCTAGAGATGCCCGCAGACTCTTTGGTGGTACGTATGTTATCTTCGCTTGGGCGTATCGATCAGGGCAATATTCGAACAGGGCAGCTCAGTGAAGAAGACTGGCCAAAGTTGGAAGCTGCCGCCAGAAAGCTCAAGGATAAACAGTTGTTTATAGATGATACGGCAGGGCTTACGCCCAATGACGTGCGTGCGCGGGTGCGTAAAGTGGCGCGTGAGCATGGCGAGCCTGGCATGATCATGGTGGATTACCTTCAGCTAATGCACGTGGCGGGCTCTACAGAGGGGCGCACACAAGAGATATCTGAAATTTCACGCTCAATGAAAGCTTTGGCCAAAGAATACAGCTGCCCAGTAATTTGTTTGTCGCAGCTCAACCGCGGTGTAGAGGCCAGGCCCAATAAGCGTCCAATGAACTCAGACCTTCGTGAGTCTGGCGCCATCGAGCAGGATGCCGATGTCATTTTGTTTATATACCGCGACGAATACTACAACGAAGAAAGCCCCGATAAAGGCGTTGCCGAGCTTATTCTTGGAAAGCAACGTAATGGGGAGATAGGCACGTGTAAGGCGGCATTTATTGGTAAATACACCCGTTTTGAAAACCTAGCGCCCGAGTACTTTCAGCAAGCAGACTAGTGCCTTAGGCCGCGGATACGGCGCAGATCCTTGCTTCTGGGCGCCGCCTGCACCCCATCAAAACCCACTTGTTTCAGGCGCCAGATAATTGAGGCCAGGCGGCTTTTCTGGTACCCTGGCGCCCCATCCTGATACTGGTGTTGAGTGCAGAGCTTTTGGTTTTGAGCGTGGATTTTACTCGGCATTGGCGTATCCACCTAAACTCAAAAATTTACCCTCCCTCCTTGCTCTTTGCTAGGGCGGTGGTCTAATGCGTTTTATAGGCTGTAAATGACACGATTTATATTCGTAACCGGCGGCGTTGTGTCGTCATTGGGCAAAGGCATTGCTGCCGCTTCATTGGGCGCGGTGCTTGAAGCTCGTGGTTTAAACGTAACCATCCTGAAGCTGGACCCTTACATTAATGTGGATCCAGGCACCATGAGCCCGTTTCAGCACGGTGAAGTGTTTGTTACGGATGATGGCGCAGAGACGGATTTAGACCTGGGTCATTATGAGCGTTTTTTACGTACTAGAGTTAGTCGTCGTAACAACTTCACCACTGGCCGGGTTTATGAAACCGTATTGCGCAAAGAACGTCGCGGAGATTACTTAGGCGGTACGGTTCAGGTTATTCCCCATATTACCGACGAAATCAAGCGCCGTATTTTAGAAGGCGGTAAAGGTTACGATGTAGTCTTGGTAGAAATTGGCGGAACCGTCGGTGATATTGAGTCTCAACCCTTTTTGGAAGCTGTGCGTCAGTTGACCGTGGAGCTTGGCAGCCAGCGCGCCATGCTTATCCACTTAACCTTGGTGCCATACATCGCCACAGCCGGCGAAACTAAAACCAAGCCTACGCAGCACTCGGTGAAAGAGCTACGCTCTATTGGTTTACAGCCAGACGTGCTGTTGTGTCGCTCAGATAAAGTTATTGATGATGACTCACGCCGTAAAATTGCATTGTTTACAAACGTAGAAATGCGCGCGGTGGTGCCACTACCCGATGCCAATACTATTTACGCCATCCCCAGGCTTTTACAAAACTATGCCTTAGATCAAATTGTATGTGACCGATTAGGCATTGAAGCCGTAGAAGCTGATTTAAGTGAGTGGGATGAAGTGGCCGAGCGTAAGCTCAACCCAATGCACGAAGTAACCGTCGCTATGGTCGGCAAATATATGGATTTGTTAGATGCCTACAAATCTTTAAATGAGGCATTAAGCCACGCCGGTATTCACACTCAAACCAAAGTCAATATTAAATATATTAATGCTGAACACATAGAAGAGCAGGGCTTACAGTTGCTGGCCGGTGTAGATGCCATATTAGTGCCCGGTGGTTTTGGTGAGCGCGGCTTAGAAGGTAAATTAAGTACGGTGCAGTATGCTCGTGAAAATAAAGTGCCGTATTTAGGGATTTGTTTGGGCATGCAATCGGTCATGATCGAGTTTGCACGCAATGTGCTGAATTACAAAGATGCCAACAGTACGGAGTTTAACAATAAAACTCCGCATCCGGTTGTGGCATTAATCAGCGAGTGGACCAATACTGATGGCGCGGTAGAAACCCGTGATGAAAATTCTGACCTAGGCGGCACAATGCGCTTAGGGGCGCAAGAGTGTCGTTTTGAGAAGTCGTCAAAAATTCGCGAAATTTATGACGAAGATGTCATTGTCGAGCGCCACCGCCATCGCTATGAAGTGAATAACCACTATGTGGATCGCTTCCGTCAAGCAGGTTTGAGTATTGGTGGCTGGTCTGCAGAAGATACCTTAGTAGAAGCGGTAGAAATCCTTGAGCACCCCTGGTTTATTGCCTGTCAATTTCACCCGGAGTTTACGTCTACCCCACGTGATGGCCACCCGTTATTTTCAAGCTATATTCAGGCCGCTTTAAAATACAACCAAACAAAGGGTTAAGTTTAGTGAGTGTTGAAGCGTCACAAACAATTCAAGTAGGGGGCGTAGCCTTTGGCAACCGTTTGCCCTTTGCCCTAATTGGCGGCATGAATGTGTTGGAAAGTAGAGATTTGGCCATTACGGTTGCAGAAGCCTTTATAGAATCCACTGCTCGCTTGGGTGTTCCGTATGTGTTCAAGGCATCGTTTGATAAGGCAAATCGCTCATCTATTAATAGTTTCAGGGGCCCAGGTTTAGACGAAGGCTTAAAAATTCTACAGGAAATAAAACAAACCTTTGATGTGCCCGTGTTATCGGACGTGCATGAGCCCGAGCAAGCGGCAGCGGCAGCAGAGGTTTGTGATGTGATACAGCTTCCTGCTTTTTTAGCACGCCAAACAGATTTGGTGGCTGCCATGGCTGCCACCAGCGCCGTGGTTAATATTAAAAAGCCTCAGTTTTTAAGCCCCGGGCAAATGAAAAATATTGTTGAAAAATTTAATGAGTGCGGTAAAAAAGACATTCTGTTGTGCGAACGTGGAACCAATATGGGCTACGACAATTTAGTGGTAGACATGCTGGGTTTTAGAACCATGAAAAATATCAGTAATGGCTTGCCGTTGGTTTTTGATGCAACCCATGCACTGCAATGTAGGGACTCTTTAGGGGCCGCTTCTGGAGGGCGACGCGAGCAAGTAGCAGAGTTAAGTCGTGCGGGCCTTGCAGTGGGTATTGCGGGCTTGTTTTTAGAGGCGCACCCAGATCCAGCTTCGGCTAAGTGTGATGGCCCAAGTGCGTTGCCATTACATTTGCTAGAGCCTTTTTTGGCGCAAATGAAAGCGTTGGATGACTTGGTAAAAAGTTTGCCAGAGTTGGATATCCAATAATTTTTAAAAATTGTTATTCGTTGTGTAGCTTTACCCTTATGCATTTTTTCACTGAGCCTTTGGTATGCAACACATTCTCAATTCACCGGCAAGTGCCCTTGCCACCTTAGTATTAGTAACTACGGAGATATCACTCCCATGAGTAAAATTGTTGATGTAATCGGTTTTGAAGTAATGGATTCGCGTGGCAACCCCACAGTAATGGCCGAAGTTGTATTAGAGTCTGGTGCTGTAGGCAGCGCTTGTGCGCCATCGGGCGCCTCTACTGGTTCTCGTGAGGCCCTGGAGCTACGCGATGGTGATAAATCACGTTATTTAGGTAAAGGGGTGTTAAAAGCCGTTGCCAATATTAATGACACCATCAAACCACTATTGGTAGGCAAAGATGCCACAGAGCAACGTGCGTTAGACCAGGTGATGATTGACGCTGATGGTACAGAGAACAAAGCTAATTTAGGCGCAAATGCTATTTTAGCGGTTTCTTTGGCTGCGGCAAAAGCTGCTGCAATTGATAAAAAAGTGCCTTTGTACGCGCACATTGCTGATGTTAACGGTACGCCTGGCCAATACACCATGCCAGTACCCATGATGAACATCGTAAACGGCGGAGAGCACGCAGACAATAACGTGGATATCCAAGAGTTTATGGTGCAGCCTGTGGCGGCGCCCAACTTCCGTGAAGCGTTGCGTGTGGGTGCAGAGATATTTCATGCGTTGAAAAAAGTGTTGTCTGGTCGCGGCTTAAATACTGCTGTGGGCGATGAAGGCGGTTTTGCACCAAACTTACCGTCCAACGAAGCGGCTTTAGAGGCCATTGCTGAGGCTGTGGCCAATGCCGGTTACGAGTTAGGGAAAGACGTTACTTTGGCGCTAGACTGTGCTGCATCTGAGTTCTTTAAAGACGGTGTTTATGACTTATCTGGCGAAGGCAAAAAATTCAGCCCGTCTGAGTTTACCGACTACTTATCCGAGCTTTCAGGCAAGTATCCTATTATATCTATTGAAGACGGTATGGATGAGAGCGATTGGGACGGCTGGGCCGAGTTGACGCAAAAAATTGGCGATAAAGTCCAGTTGGTGGGTGACGATTTGTTTGTTACCAATACCAAAATTTTAAAAGAAGGTATTGATAAGAGCATTGGCAACTCTATTTTAATTAAGTTTAACCAAATAGGCTCACTGACTGAAACGTTAGATGCCATTAAGATGGCCAAAGACGCCGGTTATACCGCTGTAATTTCACACCGCTCTGGTGAGACTGAAGATACCACCATTGCCGATTTGGCCGTGGCCACCGCTGCAGGCCAGATTAAAACGGGCTCTTTGTCGCGCTCTGACCGCATAGCCAAATATAACCGCTTATTACGAATAGAAGCAGAGTTGGGCGAGGCTGCCACTTATCGAGGCCTTGCAGAGTTTAAACAATAGCCCGCGCCCGGTGATTTGTTGTTATGCTTAAAAGGCCAGCCTATTGCTGGCCTTTTCTTTATCGGGTAACCCAGCGGTTTTTTGATATGAGCCTGCGGTAATCAAACAACAAGAATAAAGATAATAACAATGACTAAATGGCTAGCACTTATATTGACGGTAATACTGGTGTATTTGCAGTACCGCTTTTGGTGGGATGATGGCGGCTATAGGGATTGGTCCAAGCTACAGACAGAAATTGCCACCCAGCATGCAGAAAACGCACGCCTTATAGAGCGAAATAGAGCGCTTGCTGCTGAAGTAGAAGCCTTACAAAAAGAAAATGCAGCCATTGAAGAGCGTGCGCGTCAAGACCTTGGAATGATCAAAAAGGGCGAGACTTTCTACATGGTTGTGCCAGAAGAACTCCCTAAAACCCCGTAACAAATTATGAGTGATATTCCTCCTTTGTGGGCAGTAGTCCCCGCCGCTGGTATTGGCGCGCGCATGCGAGCGGACCGACCAAAACAATATTTACCGTTGCGCGGTAAAGCGATATTAGAGATTACATTAACCAAGCTTTTGTCGCTCCCACAGCTTGCGGGTGTGATTGTGGCCACGCACAGCGAGGACGTCTGGTTTGATAGCTTATCTATTGAAGACAGCCGTATTCATCGTGTGACCGGTGGAGACAATCGAGCACGCTCGGTGCTTAATGGGTTGGCCCAAGTGCAAAAATTTGCGCCGCAAGCCTGGGTGTTGGTACACGATGCAGCGCGCCCTTGTGTGAATGTAACCCGTATAGAGCGTTTAATTGACGTTGTTAAGCAGCAAGTGGCCACGTTAAATCATAACGGCGCGATTTTGGCTGTGCCTGCGGCAGACACATTAAAAAACGTAAGCGACCAAACAATTGTTCGCACGGTGGACAGGGCCAATATTTGGCAGGCGCATACACCGCAGCTATTTGATGTGCAGAGATTAAAAGCGGCACTAAAAAACGCCTTTGCACACGGAGTTTCCGTTACGGACGAGGCGTCCGCTATGGAGGCAATGGGGTATGCGCCAAGCATTGTGGTGGATGACCGTACAAATATAAAAGTGACATGCCCAGAAGATTTGGCATTGGCTGAATGTATTTTAAAAAATCAAAAAGAGTAATTAATGCGTTTGAAACTGACGCATAAAAAAGCGAGTCGTTAAATATGAGAGAGATATGCGAATAGGGCAAGGGTTAGACGTTCATGCATTTGGGCCCGGCGACAAAATAGTCATAGGGGGCGTGGTAATACCGCATTCGATGGGGTTAGTGGCGCATTCCGATGGTGATGTATTGTTGCACGCGCTTTGCGACGCCTTACTTGGCGCCGCCGCGTTGGGCGATATTGGTAAGCACTTTCCAGATACAGACCCACAATATAAAAATGTAGACAGCCGTACCTTATTGCGGTTGGTTTTGGCCAAGGTGAAAGCGTTGGGGTGGCAGGTGGCCAATGCAGATATGACCCTAGTAGCGCAAAAACCTAAAATGGCCTCTTATATCCCCAATATGTGTATCAACATCGCAGCCGATTTATCGGTGGAGGTGAATCAAATTAATGTGAAAGCGACCACGACCGAAAAGTTAGGTTTCAACGGGCGTGAGGAAGGCATTACCGCTTTGGCAACGGTCTTGCTCGAACCTAAAAGTGAAGAGGTGTAGTGTGGATTGGATAACACAATATAACCACGTTTATGGTCGGCCCTTGGGGCGTGCTAATTTTAGAGTTGATAGCAAAGACTTTGTGGTAGACGAAGAGCTAGGGTTTGAGCCAAGTGGAGAAGGGGAGCATCACTACCTTCAAATAAGAAAGACAGATACCAACACGCAATGGTTAGCAACGCAGTTAGCAAGTTTTGCAGGCGTTAAAGCTGTGGATGTGAGCTTTAGTGGTTTAAAAGACAGGTATGCGGTGGCAACGCAATGGTTCAGTGTTTACTTGCCCAAACAGCCCAACCTGGATTGGAAGGCTTTTTTTGAGCAAGAGCCAGAGCTGATTCAACTATTGAACCACACCAAGCACTCCAAAAAATTGCGCAGAGGCACACATCGCGCCAACCGGTTTGAGCTTCGCTTAAAGGCTTTTAATCCGTCTTCGGAGGCTGAGCTTAACCTGCGGTTAGAGAATATAAAAACCTCCGGTGTGCCAAATTATTTTGGCGAGCAGCGGTTTGGCATTGAATGTCAAAACTTAGATAAAGCCCAGGCTTGGTTTGGAGGGAATAAACCGCCCCATAAAAAAGAGCGCACGTACGTACTTTCTGCCGCGCGTAGCTATTTGTTTAACCTGGTGCTAAACGAGCGTGTCCAGTTAAAGTGTTGGAATACTGTGCTTGAAGGTGAGGCCAGTGTAGATGATGGGCCCGCCGGGCCACTATGGGGCCGGGGCCGGCCACTGGTGGCTGACCAAGCCGCTAAAATAGAGCAAGCAGCGTTAGAGCCAGTTAATGCGTGGCTGAATGGTTTAGAGCATTGCGGTTTGAATCAAGAGCGCCGCCCGCTTATTCTTATGCCGGAAAATATGCATTGGCTATACAGCGCCCAAACTTGCGAGTTAGCGTTGAGCTTTACATTACCCTCCGGTGCCTTTGCCACCACGGTGTTAAGAGAAGTTGCTGAATTAACCAACTGCGCAGCGCCCAAGGCGTGCCCCTAGCCAATGGAAGCTGTAAAAGCTCAATAAGTGTGGCTGTAAAAGCGCGTTAAATGGAGTGTGATACCCGCCATAGGTAGAGCCAGCACCATGTTACGTTTAATGCGTGTGCTATAGTGGCCAGGTTTTGCAAAGCTACTTTTTGTGTTAAATGAGTGTTTTTTGTGCGCCACCCTAATGAGAGCTGTCGAATCAAGTAACGCCACATAGTACGTTTGTCGAGTGCTCATGTGAAATGCAGCAAAACCAGGTTGGACCAAGATAGAAGTGGCTTTAATAATCGTGAAAGGGTTTTAAAACAATAATAGCCCGTTGTTGAAAATTACAACCAGTGAGTGGGGGGTTGAGTGACGAGTCAATTGCATTTTGAGGGTGTGGGTATGACCTCAAAGCGCACCCGGGACCGTTTGGTCGCGCGCTTGGAAGAGCAAGGAATAGTCAACGCTCAAATATTACAGATAATGGCCCAAACGCCACGTCATTGGTTTTTAGATGAAGCATTGGCCCATCGTGCCTATGAAGATACGGCCTTGCCCATTGGCTATGGTCAAACGCTTTCTCAGCCCTACATTGTGGCTAAAATGACTGAGTTATTACTCAGTTATAACCCAACGCCGCACCGCGTATTGGAGGTTGGCACAGGCTCTGGTTATCAGACAGCGGTGTTGGCTCAATTGGTTGATCACGTCTGGAGTGTTGAGCGCATAGCGCAGCTCCAAAATAAAGCCCGTCAACGCCTAAGAGATCTTCGGTTACATAATACGCAACTTAAGCATGCCGATGGCGCCATGGGGTGGCCAGAAAAAGGCCCCTTTGATGCTATTTTGTCTGCAGCAGCGCCTGCAAGGATTCCTCAAGAGCTACTGAACCAACTGGCGCCAGAAGGCGTGTTGGTGATTCCTGTTGGGCAAGGCGTGCAATACTTGACGGTGGTGGTTCGTTCAAATGAAGACACGTTTGTCCAACATAAAATTGAACCGGTTAAATTTGTTCCCTTACTTTCTGGAGTGACTCGTTAGTGCAACTTAAAGCTAGAAGCTTAAAGCAATATTTAGGCTTAACACTTCGCGGTGCTGCCATGGGTGCTGCTGATGTAGTGCCTGGCGTCTCTGGCGGTACCATTGCTTTTATTACTGGTATATACGACGAGCTATTGTATTCGTTGCGGCAAGTGACCCCGCGTGCGTTATGGGTGTGGAAGTGCTCTGGCTTTAAAGCTGCTTGGGCCCATATCAACGGGGGGTTTTTGTTGGCACTTTTTTCTGGTGTGTTACTGAGTTTATTCACCTTCGCAAAAGTTATTACTTGGGCGCTAGAGCAATACCCCATCATTGTTTGGGCCTTTTTCTTTGGTTTGGTCGTGGCCTCCATTGCTTACTTTGCTAAACAGCAAAGCGGTTGGCGCGCATTGCAATGGATTGGCTTGGTGGTGGGTACTTTAAGCGTGTATTGGGTATCTATTGCTACGCCGGCACAGTTGCCTGGGGCTAACTGGATGCTGTTTTTGGGTGGATTTATTGCTATTTGCGCAATGATATTGCCTGGCATATCCGGGAGTTTTTTACTTTTGTTGATGGGACTTTACCCCGTGTTTTTACGAGCCATTACACAGTTTGATGTTGTAGCATTGGCGTGTTTTGGTGTGGGCTGTATAGCCGGATTGTTACTATTTTCACGTGTGTTGTCTTGGTTACTTGAATACCATAAGGCAACCACAATGGCAGTTTTGATTGGGTTTTTACTGGGTTCACTGAATGTTATCTGGCCCTGGAAGCTCGTACTGAAAACCACTGTGGACCGCCACGGAGAGGTGATCCCCTTGGTGCAAAAAGCGGTGCTACCCTACCAATTTATTGAGCAAACAGGGCAGTCAGCAATGCTGTTTTCTGCCTTGGCTGCTGCCGCACTTGGTGTTTTTGTGGTACTTTTTGCTGAGATTTTTGGAGAAAGGCTAGTAGATAAGCCTTAATAAGGTTGGGGTTTTATTATTCTGTTATCTAGACAAAAGTCGGATTTTAATGGTTTCCTCCTTATTTCGGCTGATTTTAATGGATTAAATTTGAATAAAAATAAATTTAATATGCCTAATAGTTTTTAAAAAAGGCGTCAATTCAGACGCTAACCCAGGGGGAAAGACTTCTTATGCCCAGGCTAGGATTAATTACCGATAAACCACTGATTAATATATTGATCATTTGTGGTCTTTTGTCGGGGTGCTCAACTTCCAACTATCGCGCCCCCATTTCAGATGCGTCCCCCTTCCCCGATAGCACAGCAACAAAGCATGTGGTTGTCAAAGGCGACACCTTGTATTCTATTGCCTGGCGTTACAACAGGGACTACAAAAAGCTTGCAAGATCCAACAAATTGGATAAAAACTATCGAATATGGCCCGGACAGGTATTGACGTTAAACAGCTCACAAAAGGCCGCTAAGGCTGCAAAAAATGGCCAAGAGGAGGGGGTGTGGAGCTCCGTTAAAGCGACAGTTGGTGGTTTAGTAAATAGATCACCTGAGGCTAAAAAATTGGCGTCCTCCAAGAAGCCAGTTAGCGCAGTTTCTTGGGTTTGGCCAGCGCCAGGCAAACTTTTGTCTGAGTTTGGCCAAGGGGAGGGCTCGAATCAGGGGATTGATATTGTCGGAAAATTGGGGGAGCCTGTGATTGCGGCGGCGGATGGAGAAGTAGTTTACTCTGGGAGCGGTTTACGGGGTTACGGCAAGCTGTTGATCGTAAAGCACAGCGAAAAAGTGCTGAGTGCCTATGCGCACAATCGAGTTTTGCACGTAGCTGAGGGTGACAAAGTCAAAGCGGGACAAAAGATCGCGCAGATAGGTCATTCAGGGGCGCAACAGATTGCGAAATTGCATTTTGAAATTCGCTACGATGGCACACCTGTGAACCCGTTAAGTTATTTGCCTGCGCGTTAACAAAAAAGCTTAACTAATTGGGCAACTTGCCGATACAGGCGAGGTACCAATTGAAAAGCCTAAACGCCAAAAGCGTTATTGGAGTGGAAACTCTCAACTGAACAACAGTTGAGTTCGTCTCAGGGGGCTGTGGTTTTAACCGCATTGGTTATAACTATATGATGTAGTCAGAGGCGTTAAGTACCAGAATAAAACGCAGCTCTTGTTTTGCAGCGCAAGAGTTAAAACAAACCCAACGTTTCGAGGGTATTCAAATGGCAGCTCAACCAGCTAATATAGAAGAATTAAAAAGTGTAGATGGTTCCAACGCAATCGTTGCAAACATGGATGTTGAGGAAGAAGCAGATGTAGTTGAACAGGTGAGTGAACCGGTAACGCGAGAACGCAGCAGTACGAGTACTACCAGTGCCGCCCCAGATGAAGATTCCTACCAAAAAAACCTAGATGCCACTCAGATATACTTAAATGAAATTGGCTTTTCCCCGTTACTCAGTGCCGAAGAAGAAGTATTTTTTGCACGAAAAGCCTTAAGAGGTGATGAAGCTGCCCGCAAACGCATGATTGAGAGCAATTTGCGTTTGGTTGTTAAAATTTCTCGCCGTTATGTAAACCGTGGTTTGGCGCTATTGGATTTGATTGAAGAAGGTAACCTTGGTCTGATTCGAGCTGTAGAAAAATTTGATCCTGAACGTGGGTTTCGTTTCTCAACGTATGCGACTTGGTGGATTCGTCAGACCATTGAGCGCGCCATTATGAATCAAACGCGTACCATTCGTTTACCCATCCATGTGGTGAAAGAGTTAAACGTTTATTTGCGTGCCGCACGAGAGCTTTCTCAAAAATTAGATCACGAGCCCACCCCTGAAGATATTGCCCACTTACTAGACAAGCCTGTTGCAGACGTAGAAAAAATGCTGGGTTTAAATGAGCGCGTTACATCCATGGATACGCCAGTAGGGACAAGCTCTGATAAAACCTTGGTGGATACCGTCCCAGATCAGCATGTCACAGACCCTATCAGTATTTTGCAAGACAGTGACTTAAGCAGTAGCTTAAATGGTTGGTTAGATGAGTTGAGCGAAAAACAACGTGAAGTAGTTGCTCGCCGCTTTGGTTTGCGTGGCCACGAGTCCAGTACGCTTGAGGAAGTGGGGCGTGAAATTGGCCTGACGCGTGAACGCGTGCGTCAAATTCAAGTAGAAGCTTTGCGTCGCTTGCGTGACATTTTAGAGAAGCAAGGATTGAACGCCGAGGCACTATTTGGCGCCATGTAATAGCGGCCGGTAAAAAGTGCTCGATGGGTTCCTTGGTTATGAAGGAGTCACGTAAAGCAGGATTGAACAAAGCGTTGGGAGAACATTTTAAAAACCCTCAATTCAGGATGAATTGGGGGAGCTACATGGACGTATTCATGCGCTTTTTGAAGTGTTCTCCCAATGCTTTGTGACCTAAATACAAAGAAATTAAGTATATTTAACAAAAAAGGGCGCCACTGGGCGCCCTTTTTTGTTGTCTATTTTGCCGATCAGCCCTAAGTAGTTAGACCTAAACCTGACACAGTCAAAGCCTAGCGCTTTAAGTGCTCTAGCTTGTTATCAACGCCGTCCCACTCTTCACTGTTCTCCATGGCCTCTTTCTTCTCTGTGATATTTGGCCAGACATCTGCAAGCTCTGCGTTCAGCTCTAGGTATACCTCTTGCCCATCGGGCAGTTCATCTTCAGAGAAAATGGCGTCTACCGGACACTCTGGCTCGCAAAGCGCGCAGTCGATACATTCATCGGGGTGGATCACCAAAAAGTTGGGGCCTTCGTAAAAGCAGTCCACAGGGCACACCTCTACGCAATCTGTGTGCTTACAGTTAATGCAGTTATCACCTACTACGAATGTCATTTTGGTAACCTCTAATTGCTCTGCGCCATGAGGCTTACTCATGGATGCCTCTAAATCAGCGCGGCATTTTAACAGGAGTTTTGTGTTTTGAAACCCAGGGGGCGCCTTAAACGCTATTTTAGCAGGGCTTTTAGCTCATATAGGGCCTGCAGCGCCGCCAAAGGGGTCAGCCCGTCGGGCGAAATGGCTTGTAGCCGTTTTTCAACCTCGCTCGGCCCACTGCTGGCAAATAGGTCGGACTGCAGGATGCTGGCGGCAGCTGTTGGCGGCTTGGGGGCGTCTTTTACGGGGTGTTCCGCCGCTATGGTCAATGTGGCAGTGCTGTCACCGGCTTCTAGTTGCTGCAACTGCTGCTGGGCGAGTA
>CAYZQH010000053.1:0-15140 GCA_964480055.1 uncultured Cellvibrionaceae bacterium | reverse complement strand
TGCAAAGCCCCGCCATTTGCAACTTGAGATCATATTGATCAGACCAAAACCACGGTACGCAATGGTGGGGGCTTAACTCACCACACACAGTGCTTACCGCCGTCTTCGCTTGATCCGTTGCATTTTGGATAGATTCTATTCGCTCGAAGCGCTCATAAATCGGGTGATAAAAACGTGCGCAATCGCCAATCGCTAAAATTGAAGGGTCTGAAGTGCGCATATAGGCATCCACCTCAATACCGTTATTGGTGCGTAAACCACACTGCTCCGCCAGAGACTGATTGGGCGTTACACCAATGCCAACAATCACGCTATCGGCATTAAATCGACGACCATCTTCACACACGACACTCTCGACATGGCGCCTCCCTTCGAAGGCGACCACACGCGTTTTTGTCTCGAGGGTGACGCCGTGCTCGGCATGCAACCTAGACAAATGATCACTAACAAAAGGCGAGGTGTTTTTTTGCAATGGGCGCTCACCACAGATCAGTACCGTGACCTCTTTACCCAGCTTTTTAAGTGACGCGGCAGCTTCGAGGCCAATATACCCCCCGCCTACCACCACAAACTTTTGGGTCTGCGGCGGTGTTTTTTGAATCTTAGAGGCGTCACTATAGCTGCGCAAAGAGTGAATTCCAGGTAATTCACTACCTGGCACCTTCATGCGGCGCACGCTAGCGCCGGTGGCCAAAATTAAAGTCTCGTATTCCAAGGTATTCCCAGAATCAAGCGCAACGCGTTTCGCCGTTTTGTCGATGCTGACAACACGGCAGGACAATTTTAGGTTAATATTTTTTTGCGCATAAAACGCCTCTGGGCGCAGCCACAAACGCGCCTTTGGCAAAGCGCCCTGCAAAAAACTCTTAGACAAAGGCGGCCGTTGATAAGGGATCATCGCCTCATCACTCAACAAAGTAATCGCCCCTTTATAGCCTCGACTACGCAGCCCCACGGCGGCTTGAACGCCAGCATGACTCGCACCCACAATAATACAACCCATAGAATGCCCTCTCAGTGGGTGCTAATGAGGGAGGTAAGCAAAGAGTCAAAACAGTCGAGGCCTTCATTGGCAACCTCATCACTCATCGTCAATGCCGGTAAAAAGCGAATAACATTTCCGTAGAAGCCACAAGCCAGTAAAACCAAGCCATGACTGGCAGCAGACTGAATAATTGCTTGGGTCAACTCAGGGTTGGGCCGCGCGGGGTCACCACCGTGCGCCAACTCAATGGCAATCATGGCGCCTGAATGGCGAACATCGACAATCAAATCAGCAAAGCGCGCTTGCAAGTGCCTTAAACGGTTGGAAAAAAGAGTTCCCAAGGCCTTGGCGCGCTCACATAAATTTTCTTCGGCAAGAACCTCCAATACAGCGAGCGCAGCCGCGCAAGCCACCGGCGATCCGCCATAGGTTCCACCCAAGCCCCCCGGTTCAGGAGCATCCATTATTTCGGCCTTCCCCACTACTGCGGCAATAGGAAAACCACCGGCAATCCCTTTTGCCATGGTCATTAAATCCGGTTCTATGCCCGCCTGCTCACAGCAAAACATGGTGCCTGTGCGACCAAAACCCGTTTGAATTTCATCAACAATCAAAAGAATATCGTGCTCATCACACACGCGACGCAGAGCCTGTAGGAAACTCTTTGGAGCCTGGTAAAATCCACCTTCCCCCTGAACGGGCTCTATGATGATTGCCGCAACATCTTCGGCGGCAATGGTGGCTTTAAACAGCGTTTGCAACCCATTCAGTGCTTGCTCTTCACTTACGCGGTGTAAAGCATTGGGAAATGGCAGGTGGTAAATATCGGCGGGAAACGGGCCAAAACCTTTTTTATAGGGCGCGATTTTCCCGGTTAATGCCATCGCTAAATGGGTGCGTCCATGGAACCCGCCGTTGAACGCCAAAACACCGCGACGACCGGTATGGGCGCGCGCTATCTTAATGCTGTTCTCTACCGCTTCGGCGCCGGTGGAGACAAAAATCGCTTTTTTGTCTCCACCACCGGGTACTAAAGCGGTAAGCTTTTCGGCTAAATCCACAGCCTTTTCGTAGGGGTTCACCATCAAGCAGGTATGACTGAATTTTTCCACCTGCGCCTTCACTGCCGTCACCACTTTAGGGTGACTGTGCCCGGTGTTACATACCGCAATACCAGTCGCAAAATCGATGTAACGGTTGCCCTCGATATCAAAAATTTCGGCGTTGTGCGCGCTCTCCACATAAACAGGATAAATATTGCCCTGCCCGCGAGCTATCACACGTTGTTTACGCTCTTGCACCGCTGCATTGTTCATAACAACCTCTTAAATAAAAACCGCAACATTTCTTAACGAATGCCGCCCATACACACATATTTGATGTTGGTGTAGTCATCAAGACCGTACCGAGAACCTTCGCGGCCACTACCAGACTGTTTCACGCCCCCAAAAGGCGCTGTGGCATCAGAGATTAACCCGGTATTTACACCCACCATGCCGTATTGCAAGCTTTCTGATACATGCCACACACGGCCAATATCGCGACTGTAAAAATAGGCAGCCAGCCCAGCGTCCGTGTTATTTGCCATCGCAATGACTTCGTCTTGCGTATCAAACGGGATAAGCGCTGAAATTGGCCCAAAGATTTCTTCAGTCGCAACCGCCATATGGGGTTTCACATCCGTCAAAACGGTAGGTAGATAGATATTGTCATCTCCAGCAGCTTTGCCTCCGATGATCAGCTTGGCGCCTTGAGCCAAGGCGGATTCAACCAGGTGATGCACCCGTTGACAGGCTTGCTGATGAATCAATGGACCGATATGAACGCCCGATTCAAGACTATTCCCCCATTTCAAAGCCGCCACCTTCTGGCAATACACCGCAACAAACTGTTGGTAGACCTCACGTTGCACAAAAACCCGGTTAGTACACACACAGGTTTGGCCCGCATTGCGATACTTCGACTGAATCAAGCCTTCGGCAGCGCTGTCCAAATCAGCATCGTCAAACACAATAAATGGCGCGTTGCCGCCAAGCTCCATGGAAACCCGTTTGACGCCCTGTGCACATTGAGCAATCAGCAACTTGCCCACGCGTGTCGAACCGGTAAAGGAAAATTTACGTACCGCGGGATGTTGCGTAAGGGCTTCCCCTATGCCTTGCGCATCGGTACCCACCACGACATTAAAGACACCTTCAGGCACACCAGCGCGTTCAGCTAAAGCCGCCATAGCTAATGCAGATAAAGGCGTTTCGGCCGCTGGCTTAACCACAAACGTACAGCCTGCAGCAAGCGCGGCCGCAGCCTTACGAGCAATCATCGCATTCGGGAAATTCCAGGGTGTAATGGCTGCGACCACACCCACCGGCTCACGCAACACCACATAACGCTTATCGGCACTGGGCGCCGGAATGGTATCGCCGTAAACACGACGAGCTTCCTCGGCAAACCAATCAATAAACGACGCGCCATAGGTAATTTCGCCCTTCGCTTCAGCAAGGGGCTTTCCTTGTTCCAAGGTCATCAAACGCCCCAAGTCGTCTTGATACTCCAACATGAGTTCGGCCCAGCGCTTCAACAATCGTGCCCGCTGAGCAGCCGGCTCCGCCGACCAAGTTTTAAAAGCTTCGGCCGCAGCGTCAATGGCATCATTGGCCACCTGGGGTGTCGCTTGTGCAACTTGCGCAAGGGTTTGGCCATTAAACGGGTTGGTCACCACGAACGTATCATTGTTGCTTAACCATTTACCCGCAACATAACTTGATGATTTTAATAAATAAGAATTTTGTATCGCTTTCACAGTTTAGTTATCAATTACGTTAGAAAATGCCGGCAATAAGGACCTATTCACCGGCTCGCATTTTGTTTAACCAGATCCTGTGGAAGGCGTTATTCACACCATCCCAGGCAGGAACTAAGTGACCTTCGCTCGCCGCTTCGCTCGTGCGGGTATGCTGCAATTTATCCAGCAATATAATATCTTGCTGGTTCACTTCATTGAGTACTGCACTTAAATGCTCGCGAGTTTCCGCAAACTCCTCACGAGCGGCCTCTTCATTAACGACATAAATCGATAGCGATTCGGCCGTAGTATCTTCGGCTGTCGGCTTAACGACTATGGTTTGCACCCAACAGGGATCCACAAAAAATAGGGTATTCGGGAAAATCCCAAACCACTGTTGAGTGCCGTGTTTTTCTGGAGGAAGACCATGAAAATGAGGTAACGGTTTGGCCGTTTTACCGGGTTTATCACTCGCGCCATTGGCCAAACGCAAGCCCACTATATTTTCCGATAAAAACAATTCTTCTTGATCAAGCACTGAATCCAAAGTACATGCTTGTGAATGCACAAACGGAACATGGTAGCCATCCAGAAAATTATCCACGGCAAGCTTCCAATTAACGTCACCTTCATAACTCGTGGTGCTGACCATGCGAATATCTTCAACTGGATAAGCATTCAGCAGTGTATCCAGCGGTTTAATAAAATCGTCAAAAGGTTCGGCGTCGCCCGAAATATTGACAAAAATAATGTCCCACCATACGGCAAAACGCACCGGGATAAGCCCTTTGTCTTTTTTGTCTTCTTCAGAAATGGGTTTATTATCTTTACCGTAATAGCGCGGTGCGGCTAACAAACTACCATTTAATTGAAATGACCATCTGTGATATGGGCACACCATTGATCGTTTGTTACAGGGCTCATCCACGAGAGGCGCGGCTTTATGGCGACACACATTGTGGAAGACGCCAATATTGCCGTGTTTATCTCTTGTGGCAATAAGCGACTGACCGGCGATACGCACCGGTAAAATATCACCAGGCTTACTGATTTGCTGGCCACACCCGATACTTGCCCAACCCTTTTTAAAGATTGCATTTTTTTCTTGCTGAAATACTTCTTTGCTGTTGAATACATCTGCAGGCAAACCATGCTTTTTTACAGACTCAATATTAATAGCATTTACATCAATCATAACTTTAACCTACATAATATATCGCGCAGTGCGCGATATAGATTTACTATTGAGCACCAAAATTATTCTCACGGACGCTTTCTTTAATAAACCGCATCTCCCATGAATTAGAATAAAACGTGAGCAACCAGCACCAAAATCGGCAACGATATTGTTGTACGAACAATAAAAATCACCACTAAATCACGGATTCGTAATGGAATCGAGGAGCGCAAAATTAGAATGGCCGTTTCCGCGAAGAAAATTAATTGAGTCAATGAAAGGCCAGCCAAAACAAATTTGGTTTTCATATTCTGAATATCTGCGGCGATAATCGTTGGCACAAACTGATCAAGTATCCCAAGAAACAATCCTGGCGAGGCCGCATGAGATTCTGGAATATGCAATAAATCCAAAATAAATCTCAAAGGGTAGCCCAGAATATGGAAGATTTCACTATTGTGGTAAACCACCAAGGTAAGAAACTCAATTGTCATTGCGCTGGGCATCATCATTAAATAAATGTCGAGCAAAGACCGAAACCCTTTTTTTAGTGACAGCATCGGTGAAGGTGCTTTTTCAGCCACGGCCACCGCTCGCACAGCGGCACTTTGCCAACGTGAACCACCAAGATCGACATCTTCATTCAGCTGCTTTCCCGCTTTGGGAAAATACTCATGACGAACTCGTGATAGTGGCGGCAATCGTGGCGTAATTAATGCGCAAATCACACAGATACCGCACATGGTTGCATAAAGCTGGAGAAAATAGTGCGGCAATCCGGCCACACTGGCCGTCAAAATCACAAACGGAATCGACACCACTGAAAAGTTCGTTGCAATTACCGCAGATTCTTTTGCACTATAATAGCCGCGCTCGTATTGGGCATTGGTCATTACCACCGCAATACTTGATGCGCCAACCCATGACGCTAAAGTATCGATAGCGGCACGCCCTGGTAAATTAAATATTTTTTGAAAAGGTTTTTGCAGCAACGTACCAATAAATTCTAGAAGGCCATAATCGGTTAAAAATGGTAAAAACAAACACCCTAAGCCAATCAGTAAAAAAATCGCGCCAGCCACATCAATGTAAGCTGTAACACCCGTTTGCTTCGAAATTAACCAGTCTGGCCCTACTTGAAAGTAGGTTAATACCGCAAAGATGGCACCGAATAACGTTAGCCAAGTCCATATCCAATGGTTGAACGTTAATTGCTTTGCCATTGGCAAGCGCTGCACAAACGCTCGCGGGGCAAAGTTGTAAATTACTGCTGTCAGCGCAGCAACGACAAAACATAGCGTTGTAAAAACGCCCATATTGTTGCCAAGTACCGCTGTGATTTTTGCAGTAATAATCCCCAACACAATGGTTATCCCATCGTTGTATTGAATGGGCGTTAGGAAGAACGCCACACCAAACAGTGAGCAACACCAGAGTTTTAAATAGGTGAATGTACTTCGATCTTTTTCTGCAAGCACATATTCGCTGTCAGTCATAAATCTGTTCTCAGAGGGTGTTCACAGGCGTTACGGTTGTGCCATTGCATAAAAAATTAATAACATTATCGGCGACGAGATTTGTCATGGCGGTGTAGGCTTCTTTTTCAAAATTAGCAAAATGCGATGTTAGTGCAATATTTTCGGCGGTTATCTCGTTGACCTTATCGGTATAAACATCTAATCCAACGCCATGAAACTCGCCGTTGTTAAGCCGAGTAATTAATGCATCTTCATTGACAAGCCCGGCACGGGCCGTATTAATTAACACTACATCAGGCTTGGTTAATGCCAGTTTGTTTGAATCAATAAGATTTTCAGTCTCTGTCGAAAGCGGCATATTGACGCAAATAAAATCGGAATTTTTCATCAATGCTTCCAGGCCTACCTTTGTTGCACCCAGGCTCTTTTCCATCCCACTGTTTTGATATAAATCGTAATAAATAATGCGATTGTTGAACCCATTGTGCATCATGGTTGCAACTTTAGACCCAATACGTCCCAAGCCCACAATACCCGTGACTTTATTGCGGATCGACACCGCTGTCGGGCGCTTAAAAGAGGGGGTGGGGTCGGTATTTAGCGCTTTGCGCTCCACATGCAGCGCAGGCACCTGACGAGCAATGGCCACCAACAATGCAACCGTCGCTTCGGCTGTGGCATCAAAAGCTTGCTCGGTAGGAGTATTCGTGACCTGAATACGACGAGAACTTGCGGCATCAATGTCTATGTTGGAAAATCCGATGCCGTAGTTAGCAATCATTTTAAGCGTTTGGGGGGCCGACGCTAAAAGCCTACTGTCAATCACGTCTTCGGTGTGCGTGATTAATGCATCAGCCATTTGCATACCCGCCAGCAAGGCATCCTCGGAGCAAATATTATCCCCAACTGGATAGCGTAGCTTGATACCTGCAGCAGCGAGCCTTGTTTGCAGTAACGGCGTGTCAAAAAGAGGGCGGGTTAAAAAAACATTCATGAACTTTTCTCAAAATGCGTAGCCATCAGCAACACCTTGTTCACTGACGTCAATTAAGTAGGGTAGACTCAATTTTTTTGCATGGGTTAGCGCGTCTTTAAATGCAGGCAACGAAGCCACATGAACCGCACCACAGCCCATTGATTTTGCCAGCGCAACATAATCGGGCGAGGCGATATCCACACCTTCTCGCTGCACTTTAGCCTCATCCATAAAGCGGCGAATTTCACCATGTCCGCTGTTATTCCATACAATAAATATCACTGGCATTTGGGCATCGACAGCACTGATAATTTCACTGAGACTAAATTGCCCTCCTCCATCGCCAATCAACCCGACAACCGGTAAATCGCCTTGCGCGGCACAAGCGCCAATTGCAGCGGGAAAGGCGTATCCCAGTGTTCCATAACCGGTAGTAGAGTGAAAATACCGCCCAGGCGCAGAGGTTTCGTAATAGGCCTGAGCGTAATAGGCGGGTTGAGTTGAGTCCGCGACGATGATGCAGTCACCCATGATGTCCTTAAGACAGTCAAAAAACTCCGTGTAGCTTAATTTTTTTAGCTCTAGCGTCTTTTCTTTCAGCAACTCAACGCGTGCGAGGGCCTCAGTACGGCTAGAGACCACCGTTTCTAACCGACAGCTTTGTGCCAGAGCTTCCAGCGTTTGCTTGGCGTCCGCTAAAATGGGCAGACTAGGGCGATGATTTGTCATCAATTGCGCACGGTCAATATCAATGCGGATCAATTCGCCTTTAAGCGCCAAATCCCCCAAAAAGAAAAAATCATAGTCTGTTTCTGACAACTCAGTCCCCACCGCGAGCACCACGTCCGCACGTTGTTCGATCTCCTCTCTAATAGCGGGGTGAGAAGGTGTGGAACCGACACTGAGCGGGTGTGTGGATGGCACAACTCCCTTGCCGTTACAGGTGTTAATAATGGGCATATTAAAGTGCTCCGCCAGGGCTGCCGCTGCCGCCCCCGCATGGCGCGCGCCGCCACCCAAAATCATCAACGGGCGCTGCGCCCTTGTCAGCAAACACAAAGCCTCTTCAATAGCCGTCATATTGGCCGCCGGTGCGCGGGGCGCGGGCCATGGCGTTAGATCCAGGTGGCTGGCCTCAGCCGCCAATAAATCGATGGGTATTTCAATATGCACCGGGCCTGGCCGCTGGCAGCTAAATACAGCAAACGCCTGAGCGATTACCGCCGGCAAATTGTCCACACTGCGTAAACTATGACTGAATCGAGTCACTTGCGAAGTTAACGCCATTTGGTCTGGCAGCTCATGGAGGCGACCCTGCGTCATATTTAGATGATGCGTCCTGTTCACGGACGAAATGACCAGCATAGGCACAGACTCTTGCAGTGCTTGGCCCATAGCGGTCACAATATTTGTCATACCCGGCCCTGTGATAACAAAACAAGTGCCAGGCTTCCCCGTGACCCGAGCGTAACCGTCCGCCATAAAACCAGCCCCTTGCTCGTGCCGAGGGGTAATATGTTTGAGAGGTGACGCAGCCAAGCCACGGTATAGTTCAATTGTATGCACACCGGGAATACCAAAAACGGTATCTACATCGTAATTTCCCAACAATTGAATAAGGGCTTCACCACAGGTTTTCTGTATCTTCATTTTGCTACCATATAAACTTAATGAGTAGGCTACTTAGGCCTCCGTTACTTCGCAGGCCTCTATGGCTTTGCACCACAACTTGTGGGCAGTCTCTTTTAGGACCAACGCCTCTTGCCAACGATCACTCAATTCATAGCCATCTTTCCCGGTTATAGCATATACCGGAGGGCCCAGTTCGCTTAAAAAGATGCAAACATCATTGGATGTTTTGCCGTGACGTTGGATCCACAGTTCAAAACCTTGTTTCCACCATTGCTGAAATAGTTCAAACCAAGGTGAATACTGAGGAAGTAAAAACGGTACCTGCATTTGCTCGCGTGTTGCCACGCGACCATGAAAAGCTTCTGTACGCACAAGCAACTGAGACAGACGTTTTTGCGCCTGCTCGGATAGCGGCGGATACCATTCTTGATTGACAAGCGTGTGTGATAAATCTGCCACCATAAATAAATCTGGGACTTTTTCCATCAACTGCAAGGTGAACATTAAATCGTTGGTCATGCAATTTCGGTGCACCTCAATCAGGGTTTGAATACCGGCTTGCTCTCCCAAGGTCTTCCATGCTCTGGTTGTTTCAGCAACGTCATTCACGTCCCAGGGCTCTACTTGCCCAACAATCGCTATAAAACTTGGGCGTACAGGCTGACGATTAGCAAATTCTAAAATTTCAGCGTAATGCTCCGAGTTCTTTACAAATGCGTTATAGACAAGCCCTAATTGATGTTCTTGCAATAAGGGCATTGCCTTCTCAATAACGTGGTAATCGTGATAACCAATATCAAAGCTCAGGCCCTTAAAACCGGCTTCTGCAATTTTTTGAATTTTTTCTTCTAAACTCCACTCAAAATCATCAGGCCTATTAAATTCCATTGCCCACATTGATTGGTAAACATCAAGCCTTGCCATTACCTTCCTCACTTGCTAGGTCTAAAGATACGAGCCCTTGCTCTGCCAGCTCACTCGCAGCACCACTTAAGAGCGCACGATATTTTTGCCAACGGCCACGAGAACGCTGGTGAACAGGTTCGCGCACCTGGCTGGCACTTGCAGTTTGACTTGGGCTTTCATTATTAAAAAATTGCGCGCAGTTGGGATCGTCATCTAACCCACAATAGTCCAGCATGCGCGCAATAGAATGCTCAGCATCGGATACGATACTTTCGTAAGCAACATCAAGTATTTGATTGGGGTACAAGCGGTGCCAAGCCGCCATGGTCCTCTTATAAGACACCATATAACGGGCAATATCATTCCAATTGTACGAATAGTTGTAACCGTTTTTAAAAAAAGTTTTAAAATTGGCAAAAGCAGTATCCATGGGGTCACGCGTCACATGAATTATTTTTGCGTGAGGAATTGCCGATTTAATTACACCGATAAATAAAAAATTGAGCGGCAATTTATCAGTAAATACGCCGTCGACATTTAAATACTGCTGACAATTTATTAAGTACTTTTGCGCGATTATTTTATAATCGGCATTGACTAGAGACTGTGCAACCTGCGCGTCAATACCGTAAATATCATGATGCAAGGATTTTTCCACGGCATTTAAAATGGCCATGGGTAAAAAATTTAACTCGCCACCACTGTGCACTTCACAATGGCTTGATATCATGCGCTCGACCAATGTGCTGCCTGTGCGCGGCATACTCACAATAAAAACAGGTTTTAGCTTTGTGTCCAGAGTCACAGGGCTGACTTGACTTGCCGTAGCTACGAGCTGCGCCATTAACGCGATATCATTTTCTACCTGATAATTTAGGTCTGCCCGCATCCTTCGAGCGCCAGAGTCATAATGGGCAAAGGCTTCATTATAATTTGCTGCGTCTTCCAAAACTTTACCGGTGGCATAGTGAATTGCCACATCGGATTCTACTGTAGGATTGTGTTTATCACGACAGATATTCAGTTGTGCCATTAATTCAGAACTGTTAGCGTGACGTTTCAACAAAGCGAGATTACAAAACACTTCATGATCGACGTTAGGGTGCATCAATAATATTTGGTAATGCTTCTCTGCCTCGTCGTAGTCGCCAGTAAAGCGCTTCATCGCCGCCAAATTAAAGCGCGCCAAATAATGGCTTTCATCCAGAGCCAGGGCTTTGATGTAACACGTCATTGCAGCTTGTACATCGTTGCATTGATAAAATAACCAACCCAATACCGACCATTGCTCGCACGTTAATGTATGTTGTTGCAAGCACAGAGATAACACTCGACGTGCTTCGAGCCATGCTTGCAAATTCACATACACTTCCACCAACTCGATCATAAAGCTGGCTTTGTCGTCGGTATAATCAATCGCTTTCAATAAACACGAAATTGCCATGTTCACGTTGCCAACGCGAAGACTCACTCGCGATAATAGTGACCACGCTTCGCTGTCTTTCGGTGCAGAACGCAATAACTCAATGCAGGCCGCGGAGGCCTGATCGAGATTTCCTACGTTGATGAGCGCAGTAATTTTTTGGTGGGTGTTAGTCACATTTCCGCCTGGGTATTACGTATTAAACTATCTTTTATTAACCCGTTAAAATTGATATTTAATACGCACGCCCACGGTACGAGGCCGAACACGAAAAGCCGGATCACCAATGCCTTCCACATCATATTGCAGCCCTGTTTTTTCAGCGCGGTATTTACCATCGCCATTACTGATTGCAATGTCATCGGCATTCGCTAAGTTATCGGCGAAAAAATTAACATGCCATACATCAAGATCAAAACTGACCGACGCATTCAAAATTGTTGAACTGGGGATTTCGTCATAGGTCGAGTCGGCTAGCGTTGATGGCGCTGCGTAGCCTGCAATAAAATCAGACTTATACGAGACACTTAAAACGGCATCCATTGGAATGCCATTAAAGACTTCAGTGGCAAATTCCAAAGAAGACACAATATTCGACTTAGGCACGCCGGGAAGTTCATCGCCTTTTAAACCGCCCAAAGTCTGTGATTCAACGCCGTCATCAACATCGGGTAAATAGACATCTTCTGTTAAGGTCGCGTCGGTATAGCTGTAGCCCAAATTAAATACAAAGTAATCATTTAATGTCGCGTTGATTTCAAGCTCAAGCCCTTGCGACTGAGCTTCCTCGCCATTAAACATAATGGGAAACCCACCATTGGGTGTACGCATGCTTAGAATCGGGTCTTCCCATTGTATGTAAAACACAGCTGCGCTATATCGGACACGGCTATCGGCAAGCAGACCTTTAAAACCAAGTTCATAGTTGGTGGTTTTATCTGAATCGAAGAATAAATAATCTGGATGCTCGGCATACACGCCACCCTCAACAGTACCTGTTGCAAGATCATCAATAGGAACACCATTGGATCCGCCGTGGCGAAACCCCTGGGAAATATTGAAATACACAGCGTTTTCGTCTGTGAAATCGAACGAGCTATTCAAACGGAACAAGGTATCGGAGAAATTCTTTTCACCTTCCCCTGAACTATAACCCGTTGGTCCATCACCACAAAAAGAACCACAAGGTGGTAAAGTTATTTCTTGGAAAGCGTAAAAATCTTGATTAAATCTTCGCAATCCACCGGTAATTTGCCAGCGATCGGTAATGTGGTAAGTCAATTCACCAAACAAGGCTCGGTCGGTAAATTCGGACTTTTGATGATTGCTATAGGCGAGATCTGGTGCTTGCGGATTTTCTATTCCATAAAAAGCATCTACGCCATAAATTGTGTCATATGCGGTTTCGTCATATTTACTATCCTTGTAATAAGCACCCATTAACCAATCGATGGCGTCCGTGGAGCCAGACAAACGCAGCTCTTGCGTGAACGCTTCACTTTCATAAGTTTTCTCACCACGCACCACTTCTCTTGGCACACCGGCATAAAAACTCCAGAAACTGGAATAGCCGTAGCTATAACTTTGATCGTGAGTATTGCTCGCTTCGTTGGTTGTCAACGACGTTGCTGAGGTTAAATCTGCAAGGCCCAAATCGTGCTCAATCACCAGCGATGTTAAATTCACTTCGCGCTCAAATGCCTCGATCAATTTTGCTGCGCTGTTATACCCCCCTAACCCTTCAGACGTAGCGGCAGAGCCTTCAATATCATCTTTTTGGTAAGCGTGAGTTAATAAAATATCGGTCGTGTCACCTGAGGCATAACGTGCGGAGACGCGAGCCATGGTAATATCCTCAGGATTAATATCATCTTCGCTTCTAACCACTCCTGTTGGCTGATTGTTTTCATCCAAACCTTCTAAATAACTTGAATCGATAAAACCGGAATTTTTTATTTTGGCGAAAACACCACGCACTGCAATATTATCGGTAATAGGAATATTTAGCGTTAAGTCGCCATCGTAATCTAGATCCTCAGACTCTGCGTTTTGAGCAATCTTAGTACTCATCGAGCCGAAAAATTCTTCAAATTCTGGTTTATTTGGAATATACCGCAAGGTACCGCTTAGGGAACCGGACCCGTACAGTGTTGACTGAGGGCCGCGAAGTACTTCAACACGGCTCATATCCCGTAACTCTAAATTTGCAGAGAGCGGTGTCTCGCCCATATAAACGGAAACAACGGGATCTGTCTTTGAACCAAAATTTTCAGAATCGGAGCCATTAATATTAATACCACGAATAAAGATACCGCCCGATACACTATTTTTGCCACGGCCCACATCCGACATGGAAAGCCCAGGAATAGTCCTCGCAATTTTTGAAAAATCTGTGACACCCTGTGATGCCAGTTTCTCTCCGCCGTAACTGGAGATGCTATAAGGAACTTCCTGCAATGTGGTTTCGCGCATGGTGGCGGTGACCACAATTTCTTCCAACGGCCGTTTACTGGGGTTTTTTGAATCTGATGCACTTTGAGCTAAACCGCTAAGAGGAATACCCATACAGGCGCAACAGACTGCTGAACTTAGTTTGCTCTTCTTAAACATCTTACAAATCCTAAAACATATGAACGCTTGATGCGTCGTTCTTAATCAGTGGTAGTGGCACACTTAGGGATAGTATTAAGTGAAAAACAATCAATCAAACGATGAAATTTAATGTTACCATTCCAAAAAGTCATAGCTTGAAAGTTCATTCCACAAAGGCATCGCGCGCCCCACAAAAGAACAAAATCAAAGCAAAACAAGGGTTTGCGCCCCATTACGCGGCACTTTTGCGCTAAAACCCCGTACCCTTGCTGGCCAAAAGTAACGTACGCCCTATGAATAAAAAGCTACCCAGTATTACCGCCCTGCAATGTTTTGATGCCGTTGCCCAGCATTTGAATATGACCTATGCAGGCGAAACCTTGCATTTGACGCAAAGTGCGGTTAGCCGGCAGATCAGAAAACTTGAGCAGCACATAGGACGACAACTTTTTTATCGACAAGACAACCAACTCAACCTGACGCCCGTAGGCGAACAATATGCAGAAGAAGTTCATAAAATTCTGAAGAGTTTGGATGCCATTACGCAAAAGATTTCCGTGAACGACGCGAACAGGAAATCCGTCACCCTAAAAGTGATCACCGAACCCACCTTCGCTATTGCCTGGCTAATGCCCAGGCTCACTGAGTTCCACCTGAATTACCCGGATATCGAGATCGATTTAAGCACCGATTACCAAACTGTGACACGACATACACTGAAATGCGACTTTGCCATTCTTTGGGGAAAAGGCGACTGGCCGCATTTCAAGAGCGAAGCGCTGCGACGCGATATTTTTTTAGCCGTATGTACCCAAAAGTATTTGAAGATGAGAAAACCGGCCAAAACAATGCGAGGGGTTACCGCGTTTAACTTTATCCATCAAAATAGCGCGATATCCACCACTCACGAATGGCTGCTTAAAGCAGGGCTCAGTGAAAAAGAAATATCCATGTTGAGGGGCCCACACTTTGAATACTTCATTTATTTATTACAAGCCGTTAAAAATCACCTGGGTGTTTCAGTATTCCCAGAGTACTTGGTGAAAGATGATTTAGAACGCGGCGAATTAATACTCGCCTGCGAAGAACATTACGCCCCTGAAGGTGGCTTTTATATGCTTTACGATGAAGAACGTCAGGACGATTATGCCATTCGCCAGTTTCGAAAATGGCTACTGACTCATAAAGA
>CAYZQH010000052.1:11972-15254 GCA_964480055.1 uncultured Cellvibrionaceae bacterium | reverse complement strand
CACTGCCAGCACTCATACTATCGCCGATGCTGTTCACCGTGGCACCGTCGCCGTTAGCATCTTCAATGCCGTCGTTGATACCGTCAGCATCGGTGTCGGGGCTGTTTGGGTCACTTGTCGTTGTGGGGTCGGCATCGGCAACAAACGTATCAGCGGCCGGGTCAGTTCCCTCATAGGGCGTATTGTCGCCATCGCTTAAACCTGCTGGCACGCGGTCATCATCGCCAAGCTCTAAACCATCTGACAGGCCATCACCATCGCTATCAGGGTTGAGCGGGTCGGTGTCGTCGGCATTCCCAATGATGCCATCGGGGCCTTCAACTTCTTCACCGTCTGTTAAACCATCGTCATCGGTATCGGCGTCAAGTGGGTTAGTGTCCACAGCATCCAATGTGCCGTCGAAGCCGAGCTCTTTGCCATCTTTGATCCCGTCGTTGTCACTGTCTGCATCCTTTGGATCAGTGCCCAATATCGCTTCTTCGGCATCAGTTAAACCGTCATTATCTGTGTCGGCCGCGATCACAATCTGAGTGGGCATGTTGTTATCTTGATCGCCACCGTTGCTGGGCGTCTCGTTCGGGTTGCCATCACCGTCGGGATCGGGGTCAGCGCCAGCATTAGAGACATCTAGCACCTGCCCATAACCACCAGGGGTATTTGTACCCAAGAGTACGGCCTGTGAATCGAAGCTGCCGCCTGCGCCTCCTAGGTTGATGCGAGCCGTATAAATGATGGTTTGCGTACCATTGGCAGCTAGGGTGTCATTACCACTAAGCAAGTTGGGCTGCGCCGCTGCATCAAAGGCCATTGTTGCAGCACTCAAATCACCCACATTTGGCGTGCCTTGTACTGATATGATCGCGTCGGGGAAATCTTCTGACAAGTCATCTGTGACTTGAATATTATCAACGTCAACGCCGCTGAAATTTTCGATCACGATTGAAAACGTCACATCATAAACTGAACCGGTGGTACCCACGCGGGTTTGCGAAATCACTTCTTTAGAGAGCCCCACTACCCCAAAGCTACAGGCAAATTCGGCCGATGGCGTTACCGCGTTGGCAACACCCGCGCCGCCCGCTTGACCATCGTATTCTGCGCCGTCGATTGCGTTAACACCACCAGAGCCACCGGTAAAACTTGTGGTTGCCGTACCTAGGCTTGTGTTGGATAGCCAAAGATAACCGCCCGAACCACCACCACCGGCGCCATCTTGGGTTTCATCACTCGAACCACCGTTACCTCCGATGGCTTCAATGCCAAGATCATCAATTGTTGCACCGTTGGTGTGAAATATGATCGAACCACCAGCGCCGCCACCGCCACCGCCTTCTGAGGTAGCCACACCACCAGAATCGCCATTTACGGTAATTGCACCACCATTCTGAGCGACGATAGACGCGGCGCGAACGATAATGATCCCACCACCAGATTGACCGCTACTCGCCACAATTTCAGCAGTGTCATTACCGTTACTACCACCGCCGCCACCGCCCATCACGACGCGGCTCACGGTGGGTGCAAAATGCTCAGGAAAGATAGCACCGGGCAGGCCTTTGTCAGTATCCAAATTTTCTACGCCACGACCGCCTGTGCCACCGCGCGCAGCATTAGAACCACCACCACCACCAGCATCTTCTCCGCTGCCGCCAGCGGAACCTGCGTTACCCGGCGCACCCAAGCCGCTATCGCGCGTCCAATCTGTATTGGCCGGGCCAGCATCATCCGTACCGGGGTAACCAATAAGGCCAGACTCTAGACCATTTGTAGCTGGGCTTTCATCCGCTAGTACGCGACTGAATAATCTGCCTGGCATACCGGCGATACCCTCGCCCTTGGCACCAAAATTTCCACCCACAGTGGATTCGTCGGTGTCTGAGCGATCAGGGTAAAATTGACCACCACGAAAACCACGGCCGTCAGCTTTGAGGGACGCGCCATCAAGCGTCAAAGCGGTACGCACATTAATAGCGCCCACGCCACCCCAACGACCATTCCAACGGTCTGCAACCACATCAGCACGGATGTCTAAGTTGTTGAATTGAGGCACCTTGATAACTTGGTAACGTCGGAAGCCAGAATTCACACCAATGCTATTGGTGTTCGAGTAACTGTTAAGCAAGCCGCCGCTGGCACCTGCGCCTTCAACAGGTATCTCGCCGCCAGCAAGAGGCCCAGTGGCAACCACAAACTCGTAGGCGCCAACACTATAGTTGGCATTATCAAGCGTGCCGGCCTGAATAAGGCCTCCAACGCCATCGCCATAATCACCCGCATCGAGATGATTATCGCCCGTGTCTATATCGGCGCCCATCATTTGAACAATAAGAAGTACATCTCCCATCGCAATCGACGACGAAAGTTCAGTAATAAGATTCGTCGTTTGCGCTGCCGGATCGACAGAAATTGAAGTGGCGCCCGCGGGGATGCTGGTTGCATTTATCGTTGGGTCAGGTGCAGCCCAGTAAATATTAACCCGAGATTCAGCCGAGCTGACACTAACGTCACCATCGGTACCTGTGGAACAAACAAATGCATTTGCACTCGCGCAAAAAAGGCTAAATGGAAGTAGGTATAGGAACGATCTAAGCACTGCGCTGGTTACTTTCATAAGGGCACACCTTAACGTTAAATACTGTTAGATTACGTGGCGGAAAAATATGTAAACTTAGCGAAGTCTTTTAACACTACTTTGGGTCAGTTTGCACATTCGCGTAAGAGCGCCTCTAAAAATACCGAATTTTCAAAAACAAGATTCAGTAAATTCTTCCCGTAGACTTACCTTTTAGAGGGTGTTGCATCCTTCATCCTATATCGATAACGCACTTATCCTGTTAAGTGTTTTTACATCTAGCACATTGTTTTCTGTATTCAAGCCTAAAACTGTATACATAAAGGAAGGTCAATTACACACCTCATATTCCACTTGCTCGTCTAATAAATTATAAAACCCCTGAAGAATGAGCATTTTAAATATCAAAACTGGGTAATAAAGCTGTATATTTTCGCACTTTTTGACAAGTCAGAAGTTAAAGTCGGCCTGACATCTTCCAAGAGAAACGCTCATTCAGTGAAGTGAGTGAACCTATGATTCTTTGGCGCTTGCCTTATTTAATTGCTCGTATAAATCGAAAAATCCGGGCTGAGACAATAAGAAATACTTCATCGATTTGTGTTTGACGCAGTATATCTAAAAACTGAGATGTTAGAGGTGCCCGTATGTAAAAACTTGTAAAATACAGCAATGTACCACTGACTATGAAGGGCTGCTCATCAAACGCA
>CAYZQH010000052.1:0-11872 GCA_964480055.1 uncultured Cellvibrionaceae bacterium | reverse complement strand
CGCTGCGCCTGCAATAAGTTTGCCGGTAAACGAGCATTGCGGTAACCATCATAATAAGACAAAGCCGATGTTAACGCAGGTGCAGAAATACCGTTTAAGGCAGCGGTTGCGGCTACGTTTCTCCATCCTTGCTGAACGGCTTGAATACGCTCGGCAAAATATGGGGCCACCAATAAATTACTAAGCTCTGAGTCCGTATCAAACGCTTCTTTAATTTTACTCAAAAAGGCTGAGCGGATAATACAACCGCCGCGCCACATCAGTGCAATGCCACCGTAATTTAAGTGCCAGCCAAACTCTTTTGCGGCCTCGCGCATCAATACATAGCCTTGGGCGTAAGATACAATTTTTGAGGCAAGTAAAGCCTGACGTAAATCTTCAATAAACGCTTTTTTGTCACCGGTGAAATTTGGGGTTGGGCCACTTAATACACCAGAGGCCGTTACGCGCTCTTCTTTTTGTGCCGATAAACAGCGGGCGAATACCGCCTCACCAATCAACGTTAAGGGCACACCCAGCTCCATGGCAGACACGCCGGTCCACTTACCGGTACCTTTTTGTCCGGCAGTGTCCAAAATACTATCAACCAAAGGCTTACCGTCTTCTTCAAACGCTAAGATGTCTCTGGTTATTTCAACGAGGTAGCTGTCCAACTCGCCTTCATTCCACTGGGCAAACACTTCGTGCATTTCCTTGGCGGACATACCCAAGAGGTCTTTCATAATTTGATAGGCTTCGCAAATAAGCTGCATATCGCCATATTCAATACCGTTGTGAACCATTTTTACAAAGTGGCCCGCGCCGTTTTCACCCACCCAATCACAACACGGTGAGCCGTCCTCTACCTTGGCGGAAATACTTTGCAATATGGGCTTTACTTCGGGCCATGCGCTTTGCGAACCGCCGGGCATTATAGAAGGCCCCGTTAGGGCGCCTTCTTCACCACCTGACACACCCGTGCCAATAAACCGTAAACCTTTGCTCTCTAGGTAAGCGGTACGACGATTAGTATCTGGGAAATGGCTGTTACCGCCATCAATAATAATATCGCCTTCCGCCAAGTGCGGTATCAACTGCTCTATCACTTCATCTACGGCTTGGCCAGCCTTCACCATTAGCATAATTTTGCGCGGGGACGCCAATGTGCTAACAAAGTCCTCAATGGACGTGGCGCCACGAATGCTTTTATCCTGCGCGCGTCCGGCTATAAATTTGTCCAACTTTTCTGCAGAGCGATTATACGCGGTAACGGTATAGCCCTTGCTCGCCATGTTTAACACTAGGTTTTCGCCCATCACAGCCAAACCAATGAGGCCAATATCGGATTGTGGTTTCATAGTACAAATAGAGCCTTAATTTATTAGGTGGAGCTGCTTGCAGATAATAATTTTGGGCAGCGTTCAAACTTTTAACCGCTGCAGTGGACACCCTTACTGGCTACAACGGTAAAATAATATCGGTTACATACCCTTAAACGGGTGGTGCCCCTCGAGGGGGCGATCACCTTACCACTAATGCCCATGTGATGGAATGGATGCCCATAGGCAGTAGCAATGTACTAAAGGGGTGTTTATGCTACGTACCCCGCCCGCTTCCATAAGGGATTGCGCGGACGATACAACAAACAATAATAATCACAGCGGCACGCCCGCTAGTAGACCTCAGGGGATAAACAGGTGTCATCAATACAAAGCCAACCAGAAGATCGTACCGCAAAACTGAAAATTGGTGAAAAATTAGGCTACGGCGTTGGGGACTTTGGCTTTAACCTGTATTGGACCACCATTGCTTCATTCTTGGCTGCTTTTTATACCGATGTGTTCGGCATTTCTGCTGCCGTAGCCGGCACCATGTTTTTTGCAACAAAATTGGTGGACGCCTGCACAGACCCTGTCATGGGTGCCATTGCAGACCGTACGCGCTCGCGTTTTGGTAAATTTCGGCCTTACTTATTGTTGGCAGGGCTTCCCATGGCCGGCGCGGCTGTTCTAACGTTCACCACACCAAACCTAGATGAAACTGGCAAAATATTTTGGGCTTACGGCACTTATACCTTAATGATGATGATGTATACCGTGCTCAGCACACCCTACTCTGCCCTGTCGGGGGTTATGACAGCCCGCAGTCAAGAGCGCACCTCGTTAATCAGTATCCGTTTTATCTTCGCGTTTAGCTGTGGTTTTTTGGTGAACTATTACACCTTAGAGTTCGTAAAAATATTTGGTAACGGTGACGACGCCAAGGGCTGGCAGCTCACTATGGTGCTTTACGGCGCAGTTGCTGCGGTTATGTTTTTTATTACTTTTCTCACAACAAAAGAACGTATTACGCCTCCGCCTTCGCAAGACACCCACCCCATTCAAGACATTAAAGACCTTTTACAAAACCGCCCGTGGATCATCCTATTTGCACTGGCCATGATCATTATGATGACTATCACCATGCGCGGTGGATCTGCTTACTACTACTTCACTTATTTTGTGGAACGCCCCGATTTACTTGGCCTGTACCTAGGCTTGCAAATGGCGGCTTATGCCGTCGGCGCCGCATGCGCCCCCTTAATGACTAAATTTTTAGACAAAGCCAAGCTACTTATGCTTTTGATGTGCATTGTAGGGGTATGCTCTGTTGCATTTTTCTTTGTGCCAAAACCAGAAGCAAATGGCGTTATAACGTTAAGTCAAGAGAGCCAAACGCTCAAAGCTCAAGATCTAATTCAACCACAAGCAACCGCAACCCATCAATTTCAATGGTTTACTCATGAAAAGGCCTGGTGGGTCTTTACTCAAAAAGTGCCCATAGGAGGCGCTACTGGTGCCGAATACACGTTCAAAGATCGAAATGACGCTGTTGTCAGCGTTGAAGTTTACGACGAAACTGGTAATACCGTTTACGACAGCGGTGCGCTGCCCGGCGAAATTCTTTTGATGTTTATTTTTAATGTGGTGGTGAGTTTGGCACTGGGGCCTAAATCCCCTTTAACCTGGTCTATGTATGCAGACGCGGCAGATTATACAGAGTGGAAGACGGGCCGCAGAGCGACCGCAATGACCTTTTCTGCCGCAACTTTCTCGCAAAAGCTGGGCGGCGCGTTGGGTTCTGCCATAATGCTATGGGTATTGGCCGCACTGGGTTACGCGGCAAAAGCTGCGCAAACTGATGCATCACAACTGGGTATTATTGCCCTGCAGACGGCAGTGCCAGGCGGGTTTGCTTTGTTGGCTGTTGTGGTGACTCAGTTTTATACATTAACCGGTTCACAGCTAGAGCAAATTCAAATAGACCTAAAACAAAGGGCCTCTGAGGCGCAATCAAATACAGGGCCCCATCAATAATGCACTGCTTTTATAAGTGCCCTATTGATGAATGACAAAATCCGCAAAAAAGTGAACGGCTTCGCAATTTAAAACCACCCGAACCCCTGATTGGGGTTCTGGTGTGGTGGCCCATAAACCCGTTCAGCATTAAAATTTAAAACTCAAACATTCTGACTGACACAGACCAATATCGGAGTACGCATGTTACACGCCATCAACAACGGCGAGCGCTTTGAATTAACAGAGCCCACAAAAATGCCCAATGCCTGTGGCTTTTTGTGGAATAAAAAAATGATGATTCAAATGAACTGCAGAGGATATGCCACTGCGCAATTCATGCAGCCGGAACCTGCCAAATACACCCACGCCCCCAACCTGGAAGCAAAAACCTTTATGCAACCAGAGCAGCCCTACTATGCACATCACCCTGGGCGGTTTTTTTATATTAAAGACGAAGACACCGGAGAGATATTTTCTGCCCCCTTCGCCCCCATTAAATCCAACTTAGATGTGTTTAAATTTTCTGTGGGCAAATACGATATTCAATGGCGTATTGAACACTTAAGTATTGCCGTAGATTTAACATTACAATTGCCCGCAGAAGATATTGTTGAGCTTTGGCAATGTACAGTAACAAACCTCAATACCCGTAAAAGAAACATCAGTGTTTATGCCTATTTTCCAACTGGCTACATGAGCTGGATGAATCAAAGCGCACAGTACGAACCCACCCTTGGAGCACTTGTTTCCAAGTGTACCACCCCCTACCAAAAATATACGGATTACTTTAAAAATCAACACTTTAAAGATTTAACCTACGTAATCCATAGCCGCGCCCCAACGGCATTCGAAGCTTGTCAATATGCGTTTGAAGGTGAAAGTGGTTTGCACACACCCCAAGCGTTAAAACAAGAGACACTATCAAACAGCGATGCCATCTATGAAACGCCCGCGTCCGTACTCCAATATCAAATCACCTTGGAACAAAACCAAAGTGAAACCTATCGCTTTGCCTTAGGGCCTGCCAAAACACATGATGAAATTACAACCATACGTAAACATTACATTGACGATGCTACAGGTTTTGAAACGGCCCATGATCAATACCAAGCATACATAGATGCTGGCGCCGGGGTTCTGAAAATTGAAACGCCCGACGTGCACTTAAACCAATTTGTGAACCACTGGCTGGCACGTCAGGTTTACTACCATGGTGACGTAAACCGCCTAACCACGGACCCACAAACACGTAATTATTTACAAGACAACATGGGTATGAGTTACATCAGGCCCGAAACCACTCAGCAAGCTTTTCTACACGCATTAGGCCAGCAAGAATCCACTGGCGCCATGCCCGACGGCATCCTTTTGCGCGAAGACACCGAACTAAAATACATTAATCAAATACCGCATACAGACCATTGCGTATGGCTACCTGTTTGCTTACAAGCTTACTTAGACGAAACCAACGACTACGCTCTGCTAGACCAAGCCGTTACCGACACCGAAGGTAAAACGCTCAGCGTATTCGAACGCATTACCCTTGCCATGCGCTGGTTAGTTCAAGACAGAGACGAGCGCGGTTTAAATTACATTGCTCAAGGTGATTGGTGCGACCCCATGAATATGGTGGGCTATAAAGGTAAGGGAGTTTCTGGCTGGTTAACCCTTGGCACGGCCTACGCCATCAAATTATGGGCGCAGGTTTGCAAAACCAAGAACGAACTTAAACTCGCCGAAGAGTTTAGCCAAGAGCATGCAAAAATCATTGGCGCGGCAAACAAACACCTTTGGGATGGCCATTGGTATGCACGCGGCATTACAGACGACAACATCACGTTTGGCGTTCACACCGACCCAGAAGGCAGGATGTTTTTGAACCCCCAAAGTTGGGCGCTGCTAGCTAACGCATGTACCACTAAAAACATACCGGCTTTGTTGAATGCGGTAGAAGAGCACCTAGGTACACCCTATGGCCCCGTTATGCTGGCCCCGGCCTTTACCAAAATGCGCGAAGATGTTGGGCGCGTAACGCAAAAATTCCCTGGCTCTGCCGAAAACGGCTCTGTTTATAACCACGCGGCTATTTTTTATATTTTTAGTCTTTACACGTTAGGAGAGGCCGACCGCGCCTACCATTGGCTGCGCACGATGCTAACTGGCCCTACCGAAGAGGATTACTTACAGCGCGGGCAAATGCCGATATACATTCCTAATTATTATCGCGGGGCTTACCACCAACACCCACGAACCGCCGGCCGCTCTAGTCAGCTTTTTAATACAGGCACTGTTGGCTGGGTCTACCGTTGTCTTATCGAAGGTTTATTTGGTCTAAAGGGCAACCCTGAAGGCTTAGTGATTGCGCCAAACCTTCCTAGCCACTGGGATACCGCCTCTGTGGTACGGCAATTTCGCAAAGCGGAATTTCACGTTGCCTACCAACGAAGCGACAAAAACCGCGTAACGGTCAATGATTCCGTGTTAGATACCGTAAGCGGCACAACGGTAATCAGCGACATTGAGCCAGGTTGCATCTACCACGTTACCGTAGAATTTGCTTAAGGTTAATTATGCATCAGCCCAATCAGTTACTTGTTTTATGCATTGGAGTCAGTGGCTGTGGTAAATCCACACTGGCCGCAAAGTTGGCCAAGCAGTTGAACGCCCAATTTATGGAGGCTGACGATTTTCACCCGGCCATAAACAAAACCCACATGGCGGCTGGAAAACCACTAACCGACGCCATGCGTGAGCCATGGATAACCTTAATGTGCGACCACATTAAAACCCTAAAAAATACTGGGCGGCATTGCGTTATGGCATACTCCGGTTTGCGACGCGCACACCGAGAGCGCTTTAGGCACTTAGGGTTTAAAGTACAATTTATTCTATTGGATGGTGACGAGGAGCACATAGCAAGGCGTATGAATGCGCGCAAAGGTCATTTTATGCCACCGGCGTTGTTAAAAAGTCAGTTCGCGGCGCTAGACCCACCACAAAACGAGCCAGATATTGCAATCATTAGCATCCACAAACCCATTTCTCAGGTGTTTGCACAAGCCAAAGAACTGGTCAGTGGCCTCACCGAACAAGAAAGATAAAGCCTTTACAGATATTTCAGCCAACCGCTTTATTGGATCAATTAACCCCGAACCTTAGCGGGTTATTTCTTTGGAAGGTGTGCGTAATTTAAACTACAGTGCCCATCTAAACCTGGTTGTTCCAGCACTCTTGTGTGGTATCTTGATTGTCGTAACTGATCGCCCGCCTCACACCTAAACTGTTAATAGACATATTTTTACATTGGCGGTCTTTTTCTTGCTCGCCTACCGCTGTAGCCATCACCGTAAAGCAAGAGGTGCTGCCGCATGGGTCTTGGGTAACACGAAGAGTATAATATTCGCCAGCGGCACCGGCGCCGCCAACGTCGTCTATCGTCCGTGCGTATTTATACAAATGTATAAACCAACGCTCTTGCAGGCCAACGGTTGTCACCAAAGCCTGCTGGGCAAGAGAGCGCCGCTCCACTAATACGGCGTCTCTAAAGTTTGCGTAAATTATTGCTATCAGTAAAACCAGAGTTAATGCAACGAGCAGTACTTCTATAATCGAAAACCCTGACTGTTTATTCATTGACGCCTACCAAACAATGTCTAACTCCTTCCAGCTCTCCCGTGAACCTTGCACCTCACCGGCATGAATAACGGTATTACTTAACTCACCTGTAGAACTTTGAACAATAGCCACTTTTTTACCATCGCCACGCCTATGTATTGTTGGCGCTGAAGGACTACCCAAACCTAATGACTGGCTCATAACCACTTCTTCTGATCCTTCCGAATTTTTTGAGCCAGGGTTTGTTCCCAAAGGCGCAAACTCGCCAGGAATACCTGCGCGTAAATTTGGCGCATTTAAAAATCCATACCCCTCGGGCTGGCATTTCAAACCGCTGGGTTGGTATTCTGAAAACACCAAAGACTGATCGGAAACAGCAGCCTTAGTGATATTACGTGAACGCTCCCTATCAAAATCAAAATACCAACCATCGGCAACATCAACAGCGGCCACTACATCGGTAAAGCTCTTAGATGCCGTAGCGGAACCGCCCAAATAAATATTAGCACCCGGGGAAGATTTAGAATCAATAGATCCATCGGCAAACACTTTAATGTCTGACGTATTAATTAAATCTACCACTTCAATGTCTGCTGTCTCCAAGGAACCGTCACTGGCCAAAGATTCTTTTACACCATAATAAGATTGTTGCTGGCTAGTAAAATTATCTTCAGTCGCAAAGAACCGCCCTGTACCAGAATACACCCATAAACCGCCCAACCTATGACGGATGGTTAACGGCGTAGCACTAAATGGCTGGGTGGTAATATCTAAAACATCTGACATTGGAATTTTTAATTCATCCCCATCAAGAGAGACAACTCCCCTGCGAAGCCTGCCAGAAGGCAGCTCAGCCAACCCTGCAACGGTGCCATAATATACCGCGTCATCAATGTAATCATTCGACCAATCCGCAGTGGTTACACCGCCGACAAACGAGCTGGCCAGACCAGTCGAGTGTTCTTTTAAGGCCCGCTCTTTTAAGTTAAACGAGAACAACATAGCCGGCTTGTTACTCACTGCCTTATTTAGAGCTTTCTCACGCGCTACATCTGTTGAACCGGCCGGACCAGACCCAAACACCAAAAACCATTCATTAAGTGATGGCGTTGCATAGGACCCCGTCGTTGGGTCTGATGCTCGCATTTTAACGAGCGTTGGCTCAGCCGTTGTATACCCCATATTTTCATGGGTTATTTCTGCAATGACTTCTGGCGGTGATTCAGGGTCAGTAACATCTAACACCACATACCCAGAGCGTAAAGTCACATCATTACTGGGGTCACCGTCGTTATCGAACTTTGGATCTAAAGTGTATTCGCCACCACCAAAGCGCATACCCACCACCAAAATAGTTCCCCAGCCGCCTGGGTGTGTAGCATCATCATTAAAAATATTGACATCGTAATGTTTGATATTGCCATCTATGTAATATACGTGGGGGTAGCTTGGAGAGGTCAACCATTGCAAGTGCGGCAATACATTGTAAGGTACATACGCCCATAGCTCCGCACCTAAATCATGGGCCGTCTCTGTGGTGAGTTTTTTAGAGTACGCAGTGGCGACTGGATCATAAAAACCGGCGTTAAAAGCGTGAATCATGCCGTCGTTCCCACCAACATAGACCACCTGCCTGCGGTTTTCATACGTTTGGCGAAATCTTCGATAGGTATCATCGCCATAACTTAAATCATAAAACTTAGACGGGCGACCGATAGAAATTGGAGAGGAATGAATAATATCTCCAAGAAGGACCGGCTCATCGACGCCGTTGCCATCCACATCAATGCGACGATTTCTATACCCCGCAACCGCTTCCCCTCTGATCCAATTCACTATTTTTGGACCCTCTGCAGCATTGGTACTTTTTAACCCTAAGTACCTAAAATAGGGTTGGACGTAACTAGGGTCAAATATATCACCGACAAAGGCCAGAGACTCATCAACATTTTTATCAAAATTGATTTGCCCATCACCATCGGAGTCTATCGCTGTTAAGATATATCTCCCAGAATTTGCATCACTACCGTAGTTGGCACGCTGCTTAACGTATTGAGTAACTTCACCTAATTTTTCTCGTGCATTCCATATCGGCTCGATATCCGATACTTCTTGAGGGATGCCCACAACCGTGCCTTTTGTGCCGTCGGCACTAATTAGGTAGCGTTGAATTTTGGTTTTTAAACTGACCGGATCATAGAAAATTTCTACAATATGATCTGCATCCGTGAGCTTGCCGCTTGGCGCCGCGTTGTCTTCACGAATATGCCCGTAACTATCAATAAATAGTGCGTTTAGCGTCCCTGCCCAATCAACAGCATCCACTCCGTCAGCAGCCGCAAACCTCGGATTATAAAGCGCCTGATAAAAAGCCCCTTCGCCGGTACCTGTATTGGCAACCACTGCCGCAGAAGTACCGGATGCAGTTCTGTCTAAAATATTCACCAAAATATTGGTTAACTGCGCCTTAAGTACTTTGGGGTTAACGGCTAAAAAGTAAGAGTCTGGCATACCATCAGGCCCAAGCGTACCTGTGGTGTTGTTTTTTTGATCCCACTCTTCAGCTAAATTTGGTGTGCCGTCGCCATCTACATCCGTAAAACCACCCCATTTAGCCGCATAATATAAGGGTTGCTCCAATAAATTTGCCGTTGACGCACCTATCGTGAACGATTTACCCCTGGCAGGATCTCCATGCTGACAGTTAGAGCAATCAAAGTCTGAATAGCCATTAATGCCTGACATCGCTTTAAAGCCATCATTGGTGGTACCACTAACCACAAACCCAAAACCCATTTTGAACGGCGTAGACTTATGCATCACATCTGTCTCTATCTTGATAGTGGTAGATGTAATGGTGTAACGAATCATCCCATACATATCCATATCATAATCACCGCCTTGCTCGGTATCCTCCCAATTTGCGTAGAAGGCACCTTTATATTCGCCAGCAGTCCCGGTGGGCAAATAATTTTCGACAATTTTAAAATCCACTAATCCGCAATTCCCTTCTGTACCGTCGTTCATAATTGTTCGGCACGCGGGCAGAATTTTTACAATTTTTTCAGAGCCCGGCACTTTAATTACCACGTTCGGTACCGCTGGCGACAAAGTCACCCCGTAGGTTTGTACCACCTGATCTTCTTTTAAGTCCGTACGAATATCATTGATCCGAGCATGGTAAGCAATACCTGCCATTTGATAGGACCCACCTAAGCGCGGAGAATCTGGGCAAGTGCCCCGCACATCACCTAGGTTAGTTACAGTTTTTGCAGTACATAATTGATTGTTATCGGTGTCGTGTTCACCTACAAAGTATTTACCGGATATTCCTTCACCCGTGCCTACTTTATTCGTCATAGTTTTAGCGGTTTCACTAGCCTTAGGATTCAAATCAGAAAACCCAGAAAGAGCATCGTAATCATACGAGTTAGAACTTGCGTTAAATGCAATAACATTAAGCCGCGCACACAAGTTTGTACTGTCAATTGGTGCACCCCACGTGGTATCTCTGGTCAACCCTGAAATAATAGAACCATCGTCTGCATCAAATGTGCCTTGGTAGTTTTTACCCGCAAAATACCGGTAGCACTCCAATAATATTTCTGAAAATGGATTACCCCAGTTGGTACACTTGCCTTCAGTAAAACTGGTTTTCCCCCACGAACAACCGTCCGTACTATTGTAAGTACCGTCACCATAATTGTAGTTAGCAATTTTAAATAAATTGATGGTCTCAATAATACCGCCCACCCCAGTCTTAAAACTGCCGTCGGTTGTCACATTGACTTCACCGGAAATATCGCCCACTTCTTGCCTAAGCACGCCGCCGGATTTGTTCTTTTTGTAACTGCCGGTCATTAAACCAAAATGGACTTGGCCGGAATCACCAAAGCGTTGCAAAATACCAATGGGTTTGTGGTCGCCAGAAGGGTACTGCTTACAATCTTCGGTGCCAATCAGGCTACTGTCACACACTTTTACACGCGCAACATAATCGCCGATAGTTTTGCTATCTCGTTGTTTTGCTTTATTTGAGGTACTTGGGTTAGACGACGCAGCATATAACCCAGTAGTAGAAGAGTTATTATTGTTTGAAGCCGACTTTTCTTCATGATACAAACATTGCCAACGCTCATTGGCATTCCACAACTGATAGTTGCCAGCCACAACTCGAATCAACGGCGGAGCAACCACCGTACTGGAATTATTAGAGCTACTGTCGGTATCTGGCGTCGTATTGCATATGGTTAATCCCGTCGCCTGGGTATTATCTAGGCCCGTAGGCACATCTGAGTGCGTTTTTGTATTATCACCAAATGGTGTTAAATCCGCTAAATCAGTACCGTTATAATATTTTGCAAAACTGTGTGCATCGTTGGGCAACATGCTTCGTTCAAGTAAGGTATAACCGCTATGTGCAGATTCGTTATAGCGCTTACCGCCATATAACACCTTTCGAATTTCATCGATGCGTGTCATGGTGGCCCAATTTAAAAAATTACCGCTCCACAAATTGTTGGCGCTGCTATCACAATATTTGGTTGCTGTGAATACTCTAGGTTCGAAGTATCCATTTGTACTGTTATAGATATAGCATTTATAGCTATCGAAATACCCTTCATAATCTATGCGGTTGGTATAGGTTGTTTCTGGCTCGTTGTCGTTATCCAAATCATCATAGTCAGTAAATGCCTTATAAAATAGCTGATGATCATTCGACAAAGCCAACATAACAAGCGGCGTTGCACTTTCGGCCAGTAGTGGTGGCACTGCCTCATAATCACTCACTGCTGGCAAAGCAAATGCCGCTTGGTTGCCAAAAACCATAGACAGCAAAGCGCCAACAACCCATTCAACCCTTAAGACTTTAAATTTAATACGAGTGCTCATAGAACCACCTGTTACCGCTTTAATATCCATACATTGATATCAGTTCA
>CAYZQH010000051.1:0-15299 GCA_964480055.1 uncultured Cellvibrionaceae bacterium | reverse complement strand
ACTAAACCATATTTAATTTTCTTGCGTCTAGCTCTAAAATTAAGAGTCATGGCTAAAAACGACGCTAGATTTATCGCACTCTTTTCAATCACTCCCTTACAAATGTTCAATTTTGGTGCTTATAGGATGTGTAGCTAGCCACTTATCGCTCACGCTAGCGCCCGTTACCTTTGGTTATTGAAAATTTATGGTGGGGTAGTTGTTAAACTGGCAGGATTGATGCTTATTCGGTTGTAAAGTTAACTTTGATCGAACCTATTCGTTAGTAGACCGGAAATATTGATGGGCAGGAGTTAATCAACTCATATAGTAATGAGAACATTTAAATTTTGAATGCTTAATATTTGGCTTTGAGCTTGCAATACTCCTAGGCAGTGATATCTCTTATGTCGGCACATCAATCGATTTTCAGAATTCGCCGCAGCTACAATCAATGGGTTAACAATCAGACGTTAGAAGATTATGCTCTTCGTTTTACCGCGGTAAATGCTCGGAAATGGTCTTTAGCTAGAGTTGCTAACACTGCACTTGGCGCAATATCATTTTTAGCCCTGGAAGCCATTGGCGGAGCAATAACCCTCCAATATGGGTTTAGCAACGCGATACTCGCAATTTCCGTTGTTTGCTCCCTTATATTTTTGGCGGGTATTCCTATTTGCTACTACGCAGCAAAATATGGTGTAGATATTGACCTGCTAACTCGCGGCGCCGGCTTTGGGTATATAGGGTCAACGGCTACCTCTCTCATATATGCCTCGTTTACTTTTATTTTTTTTGCGCTTGAAGCCGCTATTATGGCCAAAGCGCTAGAGCTACTAACCGGTTTACCGTTGGAGTATGGATACCTGTTAAGCTCGGTTGTCATTATCCCCATGGTATTTCACGGCATTACATTTATCAGTAAGTTTCAACTGTGGACACAACCACTTTGGATTATTCTGCAGGTGATCCCCTTAATCGGCATTATTATTCATGACTTTTCTGCGATAGAATCATGGCAATCTCATGTGGGAGTGCAGCAAACTGAAACCGCGGGCACTAACATATTGTTATTTGGCGCCGCTGCCTCAGTTATGTTTTCGCTGATTGCTCAAATCGGTGAGCAAGTCGATTTTTTAAGATTCTTACCTGAAAAAACTTCTAAGAATTCCCGTAAATGGTGGATAGCTTTAATTTGCGCTGGACCGGGCTGGGTTGTGCTTGGCGCATTAAAGCTTTCAATTGGCTCATTCTTGGCCGTTGTTGCATTTACTCACGGAGCAACACTTGAGCACGCTTCTGACCCGACCTCTATGTACATGGTTGCATACTCATACATCACCAACAGTCCGAATTTTGCTTTATTGTTAAGCGGCATCTTTGTCATTATTTCTCAATTAAAAATTAATGTTACCAATGCGTATGCCGGTTCAATTGCATGGTCTAATTTCTTTTCTAGGTTAACGCATTCTCACCCAGGGCGTGTTATTTGGTTGATCTTCAATGTTGTCATAGCCACTCTTTTAATGGAATTGGGTGTTTATCACGCTTTTGAACAAACTCTAAGCGTTTACGCCATTATCGCTGTGGCATGGGTAGCCGCTTTGGTAGCAGATTTAGTCATTAACAAACCTTTGGGGTTAAGCCCAAAGCACATTGAATTTAAGCGTGCTTATTTATACGACATTAATCCGGTGGGTGTCGTGTCTATGACTTTGGCTTCTTCTGTTGGAATTTTTTCTTACTTGGGTACTTTTGGAATTACGGCTCAAGCCTTGGCACATTTTATTGCACTAGCCGTAGGTTTATTGAGCGCGCCCATTATCGCCTACGTCACTAGAGGGAAATATTATATTGCACGGCCTCATGTAGTATCGTTCAGTGAAGTAACACAGTGCAGTATTTGTCAAAACGATTATGAACCTCAAGATATGGCCTTTTGCCCGGCCTATGATGGCGCCATCTGCTCATTGTGTTGCTCATTAGACTCTCGCTGTCGCGACAGCTGTAAAAATAGTGAGTCTGCAATTCAGTCTTTTTACAGCAAAGCTGCCGGCCTGCTACCAAACAAGTTGGGCGTTTACATTAATATTCGTTTAATTAATGTGATTGGGTTACTTGGCCTGATCGCCACGATTACAGGTGTACTTCTATCTTTAATTTATTCAACATCGCTAACTCAAGATACACATACCAATCAACTATTAGCAGAAACGCTTTGGAAGGTATTTTTTATACTACTTATTGTGGCCGGCGTATTATCTTGGCTATTTGTGCTTGCCCATCAAAGTAGAATTGTAGCGCAACAAGAATCCACCAATCAAACAAAGTTGCTCATTGAAGAATTCGAAGCACATCGACACACAGATGCGAAACTACAAAAAGCCAAAGAATCTGCAGAGGCCGCGAATAACGCAAAAAGCCGGTATCTAACTGGTATTAGTCATGAATTAAGAACCCCTTTAAACTCAATTCTTGGATATGCCCAATTGTTAGAATCTAATAACAATCTACCCAAAAAATCTTTGCATCAAATCGAAGTCATTCGTCGCAGTGGTGAACACTTAGCAGATATCATAGAAGGGTTATTAGATATTTCTAAAATTGAAGCCGGGCGACTTGAAATTCAAAAAAATGTCATCGAATTTAAGCCCTTAATCAGTCAAATTGTAAATATGTTTCAACCCCAGGCAGCATCTAGAAACCTAGATTTTATATACAGACCGTTAAATCAGCTACCAAACTATGTAATGGGTGATGAACAACGTATTCGCCAAATATTAATTAATTTGCTATCCAATGCAATTAAATTTACTCAAAAAGGTAAAGTAGAATTCACCATCAGCTATCGAAATGAAGTGGCTGAGATCAAAATTTTAGACTCCGGCATCGGCATAGCCGAGGAAGAAAAATCTCGTATATTCCGCCCATTTGAAAGGATAAGGCACCCTGGTGCTCAACCAATCAATGGAACGGGCCTTGGACTAACCATCACCAAATTACTCATAGATATTATGGGCGGCGACATAACAATAGACTCTAACAAATATGGTGGCACCACCTTCACCATTTGGTTAATGCTCTCCAGAGCACACCCCAAGGTAACTTCCCCTAAAATCAAAGAATCACTCATTGGCTATCACGGCAACAGAAAATCTTTAATGATTATTGACGATGATGCTGCTCATAGAGGCTTGATTCACGACCTACTATCACCACTAAATTTTATTATTGCAGAGGCTCACGATGGTCTGTCTTGCTTAGAACAATTAGCATCCTACCAACCCGATATTTTTCTAATTGACCGAAGAATGCCGGGTCTTGATGGGCCGTCTTTGGCTAAAGAAATTCGAGTCAGGGGGTTTCAACAACCAATCATAATGATTTCAGCTAACGCAGAAGAGGAAAGCGCCTTCGAATATTCGACACCCAATTACAACGCTTATATTTTAAAACCTATAAAGCTTAATACCTTACTCGAAAAACTTGCCGAGCATTTGGAACTAAACTGGATTGTCGACTCACCTAAGAAACCTCAATCACTGGTTAGATCTGACTGGGTGTATCCAAACGCTGAGACAGTGGACGAATTACTGGGCTGGGCTGAAGTCGGTGCCCTCAGTAAACTCGAGTCGGTTTTAGCTCGATTGCAAGAGGAAAATCAAGTTAGCCGTGAGCTACTGGAGGTTCTCTATCAACTTTTACAAAATGTTGCACTGGAAGATTTTAAAAGCACATTGGGGCCCCACCAATGAACTTGTATTCCAACGTACCTTCAGTCATTTTAGTGGTAGATGATTCTACGGAAACGCTAGGCCTCTTGAACACTGCGTTAAGCCAAGCAGGCATGACGGTTCTAGTCTCCTTAAATGGTGAGCAGGCATTAGATATTGCTCGAAAAATGGCACCCGACATAGTTCTATTGGACGCGATTATGCCTTGTATGCATGGGTTTGAGGTGTGCAAAAAATTTAAGGCCGATACTAGCCTCAAAGACATCCCAATTATCTTTATGACGGGGTTAAGTGACACGCCTAATATCGTCAAGGGGTTTGATTCCGGTGGGGTAGATTATATTACCAAGCCCATAAACCCTTCAGAGTTACTCGCTCGCATACAGGTACATTTGGATACTGCTCGTGCGACCGATAGCGTAAAAACAGCACTGGACGTTTCAGGGCAAAGTGTTTTTTCAGTTAACGCCCAAGGAGTTCTTTTATGGTCCACACCGAAGGTACAAACCTTATTCAATCAATCCAAATTTAGCGATTTAATGACCTCAACTATTTTCAAACCCGAAATTTCAGAGCTTATCTCCCAATGGGTTGAACGGTGTCCGTCAAAAGGGGATACCATGACGCCTTTACCCAAATTGAAAAATTTTAAATTTGCTTTCTTGGGTTTAGCAAGGCACCAGGAATTTTTAATTAAAATAGAGGACAACGATCAATTTTCTGAGCAAGAAAACTTGATGAAAAACTTGTCCATTACAGCCAGAGAAGCAGATGTACTGACTTGGGTTGCAAAAGGCAAAACAAACCGTGAAATTGGGAAAATTTTAGATTTGAGCCCCAGAACTGTAAACAAACATTTAGAACAGCTTTTCAAGAAACTTGGCGTTGACAACCGAACAAGCGCAGCGGCATGCGCATTACCATTGTTACAAAACTCTTAAACAAACCGTAAGTGATAAGCTATGTATACCGGCTCAAAATGAAGACTAAATAACCCCTGACGGACATATAAAAATTGATGTGATTATCAGGGTTGGGGGCACATTCGCGCATAAAGGAACATGCGGAACAGAAAATTTTCTGCTCAAAATGTCTAAAAGACGCAGAGAAGGAACTTACAATAAAAGCCAACGGCTGTATATACAGCCGTTGGTAACGCTGCCCACTTCAGGCAGAAATGGGCTTTTATGATGGTGCTATTGCTGTGGTAGCTGCTCAAAAGCAAAGCCTACAGAAATAACGAAGCCCTGAATAAACTAAACCTTAAAAACACTAAAGCTACGCCAAAACTTCTTGAGTCACTTTACCGTCAGCAAATGGCCAAATTTTGTGTTTATTGCCGTCTTTGCCCTTGAATTGCCCAAGCCCCATGCCTTCAGCAACGGCTTCTAACATTTGACGGTTGTCTCCGCCACTCGATACCGTCCCTTGCTTAAACCCTGACATCTTGGTGCATAACATGCTTGGCCCATTGTTGCCGTTGTGCGTACGACCACTTCCCATATCCGAGGTTTGTAACACCACGGTATTGTCTATAAGTTTAGTGCCCGGTACCGCTGGGTCGTCACGCTGCATAAGTTGGCGAATAACGTAGGCGTTCAAGCTACTAATGTAATTGGTTAACTCCACGTAGTCTTTCATGGGTGCGGCATGACAAGAGCGATGGTAGGTTCCTCGGTATCGGGTGTTGTGGGCAGTCCACTCTCCTTTACTGGTACTCATCTGCAGCGTCATGACGTTCGTCAACCCACAAGCTAGGGCGTTCACAAGGTTATCCCCCTGTAATTGGACCTGAAGCCCAAACTGCTTGGTATTTACATCATGGTTTGCGTTCCATGCTGGAGATTCACACGCTTCAGAGCTTTGAGAACCCGTATCCATACCCAATAAATCGATTGTTCTTTTTTCGAGTTTCTCTAGCGCCTCTAAGTGGCTATCTAGCATTTCTCGCTCATATTGACCGATTTTATTTTTAAGGCTATTGAGCGCCTCGCGGTTGGCATCAAACACACTTTGCTTTCTTGCCAGCAAATTACCATTACCGCCGCCACTCGCTGCTGGGGCCGCGCCACCAAATAGCTGCTTGTAAGCTTCGCTTGGGCTATCTTGACATGCCACTAAACGCCCATTTTTTTTGCCGATTACGCCACCAATTTCAGTGTTAGCACCCAATGCGTACATTTCATACGGTGTTGTGGTGCCAATAATGCTGGCCACCTGCTGGTCCAGTGTATCGCCCGTCCAATCTCTATTGCCACGCAGAGAGCTTAATGCCTTGCGCGCATTACCATGACCAGAACGCACAACGGTAGTTTCTCTAAAGTTGCACACGTTTTGCAAACCTTCGTAGGCCGCCGTGGCCCCAGCAAGCTTATTGCCGTTGGGCAGCCAATGCCCCGTAGGCGACCCATTAGGGTTATGCAATATAACCAGCCGCTTTACTTCACCTTGCGCTAACGCAAAACGGTTTGCTAACAGCCCCCCGACCAGAGCGGAGCTTCGAATTGCCGCTGTCGAAATACTTGCCCGAGCCACCATTGATAAAAAGTCTCGGCGCTTTTTGTTCACTAATCTGTTGGTATCTTTCATCATCTAAACCCTTTATGTCAGCACCTGGCACCACCAGGTATAAGCTTTTTATATCAATTAAACTTCCACGCTTTCATTACTTACGAAAACGTAAAAGCTCCAAGCTACCCAGCTGCTTAAACATTTCTCTAGGACTTTCGTTGCTGTTTTTCAGTGCGGCTTTCATCTTGCTGGTCGCGCAAGCGAAGTCCGCTTCTTGATCTTCACTTAATCTTTCTTGTACTTCTAAATCGTAATCGTGATGAGAAGCTGGCATACCCGTGACAAAACGGAAGCCTTTTCGTACCAAACAATTACGAACGGCATCAGTAGACGCTATTTTTTTAGCAAGATCTTTCGTTCCAACAAAGTCAATTTGCTCGGAACCATTAGGGGACTCCACGCCAAATAAAGTTCCGGCTAAAGACACTTCCATCTTCTTACCATTGGCCAGGGTTTCTAGAACCGAGCCCGCGCCAGCGCCTTCTCTTACCCGGCCTACTTGGTCAAAGTCTTCCATACCAAATAGTGGGTTAATGATTCTTTGGTGACAGCCAGCGCAAGCAGAGTCTTCCGTATACAGTTCAAAAAAGGTACGGCTGTCTATACCACCATTGGCTGCTTCGTGCGCCTCTACCTTTTTCTGTGCGGCATCACGGTTTGCGTCCAATGCTGCATTAGGTTGATCAATGTGGTGGCACAACGCTAACTCTCTAACATCCACAGCACGCTGAATGGGAGAGGTTCGATCACTATGAGCGTTCACTGCCATAAAGGCGCCAGACGTCAATACGCCCCCCCGCCCAGGGATAGTTGCCTTTTTATATTCACCGTTAAAATTGCCTTGCGCGCCATAAAAATCTGCCAGTGTTTTATCAACAAACGTGTAATCACCGCTATAAAACTCACTAAACGGTACAGAGTCATCGTAAAAAACATGGCGGAACAAGGCCTTAACTTCTTCTGCCATAGACGCTTTTACGGCGTCGTTAAACTCTGGAACCATAGCGCGGCTTACGTTTTTAACCGCATCGGTTTCCATCCAGGCACCAGCAAAGTAACCAAAATTCTCGCGCCCACGATCGCTGTCTATTAAACGCTCTACCTGAGCCTTTATTTGGGCTTCTGTGGTTAAGGCGTCTTTACGCGCAGCTTGTAGCAGCTGCATATCGGGCAGGCTTCCTGTTAAACGAAACGCAAGCGCAGAAGCAAACTGATAAGGCGACAAGACCATAGCATCCGCATCTGCCTCTAGCAGTGGACTAGCGGCCGGAGTGCCATTGGCCACGGTAGCGCCGAACTCGCCGCCGTTTAAGCGCAACGCGTCAATTTTGGCGCCGTCTTCTCGGCGTTGGATTTTTAACGTGTATGTGTTGCCTACGGTTAGCCCAGTCCATGAAGCAACTTGAACCTCTTCATAGCCCCCGGTGTTTTGCTGATTTTGCAAACTCCAGCCTGCGTCCTTACCTTCTAGTTTGTAGTGAAAACTATCATCATTAGCGTTTGCAAAATTTGCAGTCACGTAAAAAGACAGGTTGGCAGAGGTTGCAACCAAGGTATAAAACAATTGCCCAGCTGTATCGTCTCCAGCGTCTGTGTTTTGCCCTCCCGTTCCGGGCCAATTCACAACAGTACGACCAGCGTCTGTTTCCACGGCAAACGGAGCTGCAGGAGAACCCGCGTCGTAATCTTCAGCTTCGATAGTAGTTTGTGCACCCTGATTGTCGTAATACCCTTCAGCCATTGCGGTGGCGATATCCATACCCAGCTCGTCGTGATACAAAAATTGAGGGGCGCTTAACAATGTGGTCAAAGCCACTTCCATACCCGCCGATGCACCAAATTGGCTAAAAAAGCCCTGGTACGTAGAGGATTCGTCACTGGTTAGAGGGCGCCTAAAGGCACGAAATGCTATCTCGTTGATAAATCGACTGGCACAAGCACTGGCATCTGCGCAGGCAAAAGGCCTGTTGCTTTTAACAGCCCAAGCGGCAATCTCTTCGGCATTTGCCATGTAGGCGCTCATTGCTTGATCTCCTACAGCACGACCAAACATATTCACAAATCCACCCAGCTGCCCATCATTGTTGGCAACTTTACTACCAAACCCAGAGCCCACACCAAGTAGGTCTTCAATAGAATTTTGGTACTCTCTACTGTTAAGTAGTCTTAATTCGCGCTTACCATATAAATGCGGGCCGCTATTATCACAAGCGAGCGCCTCAACAGGAGAGGATTGCGATACGAAAGAGCGGATATAATTTGCAACTTTGGTTGCACATTCTTCGCCGCATGACCCTTCTCTACCGCGTGGCATTTCCGCTGTTAAGTAGGATTGTAGTGTGTGATAAGTTTTGTCTCCCTTTTTATTCAACCCACCACCGGCGGCGTCAAAACGCACCGCAACATTGGCGCTAAACCCAGGTAAAGAACCACCCGTTGTTTTAGGGCCACCTAAAAAGTCGCCATGGCAGTTTGCACAGCTTTGGGCCCAAATTTGCGCCCCACTTTTACTGGCAACTGGATTACTCTGCCCTGATGAGGACATTCCGGACGAAGACATTGCCCCAGAGGACGACCCAGGCTCCACATCTTCCCCACCACAACTAACTATCAATATTGAGAAACACAATACTAACAATGACGACTTGTTCATGGTCACTCCACCAATCAAGCAATTAAGGTTTCGCTGGCACACCAAGCGCACAACAAAAATAACATCAATTAATCTAGAACTTTCTATAAAACAACCAGGCGAATAGCGTTTAGAATACTTCGCGAAACTTCTAGTCAAACCTCTTGTAAAATCAGACGTTTGGCAAGTACAACCGCAAGCCTTAATCGCGCACTAACCTATAGCTCCCTAGGCTAATTCAACTTCACAAAACAAAGATAGAACTGCTGCACAAAAAGGTAATTTTAAAAATTTTTGGGGTACCAAACCCAAATACCTGCTCAAAAATCATGGTTTTAGGGTTGTTTTTCGTGATATACGACAAGTTTTAACCTGGAGACTTTCTAGGTGCTATTGTTGTTCGCCGCAAACTGACGCACTGCAAAAAATTTATTCCATCACTACCATTTGGACGCCGGAAATGGAGCGTGTAGAGCTGAATTGCATTCAAATCATACATAACCTAAGGACTTCTCTAGCTTCACTAACTGTGGGGGCGTTTTGCCTGTACGCTGACACGCTCACCACCCAACGTCTCTTTTCAAGCCACTACATCTTCCCTATAGTGACCGTTCAAATTTACCTTTGACCGCACACTATCATTCTGAGTACCTGGGTAGAACACATGCTAATACGTGGCTTATTTACAATTTTTTTATGTTTTTACTCCTTTGAGCTATACGCCAGCAGCAACTCGACCCCAAATCGCACTTTGAAACACACCTTTGAGCAGAGCTTTTTAATAGGCACGGCTCTCAATGAGGGGATTGTTGAAGCTAAGACCAAAGAAAATAAAACGCTCGCAAACCTTGTTACCCAGCAATTTAACAGCATAACTGCTGAAAACGTGATGAAGGCGGAGCTCATCAATCCGCAACCGGGGCAATACCACTATAAGCCAGCCGATGATTTTGTTCGTTTTGGCAAAGAACACAGCATGTTTATTATTGGGCACACATTGGTCTGGCATAACCAAACGCCAAAATGGTTTTTTACCAACTCTGCAGGCAAACCCAACACGTCAAAAGAGCAACTGGCTAGAATGCATGATCACATCAAAACCATTGCCGGGCGCTACGCTGGCAAGGTTGACGCTTGGGACGTGGTGAATGAAGTGATCGACAACGACGGCTCTTACCGCCCCACCACCTGGGTAAAAGCCGTGGGTGACGGCGACACGCTGGTAAAAAAGGCTTTTAAATACGCCAGCAAATACGCGCCTAACACCGAGCTGTACTACAACGACTTTAACGCCTGGCGGCCCGCTAAACGCGACGGCATTGTACGCATGGTACAAGTGCTTAAGGATGCGGGCATCCGAATAGATGGTATTGGGATCCAGGCGCACTGGGGCTTGAACTTCCCCAAAACAGAATATATCCAAGCTGCGATTGATGCTTACGCAGCCTTGGGCCTCAAGGTGATGATTACCGAGCTGGATATTGACGTGCTGCCGCTGACAAAAGAAGGGCAAGTTATTGGCACCGGCATGATGCACCCGCAGTTTCAACTAGAAGAATTTGAAGCGTTTTTAGACCCTTATAAAAGCGGCCTTCCCCAACCTGTTCAGCAGCAACTCACAATCAGGTACCAAGAGCTATTTGACCTTTTTTACAAAAACCGAGACAAAATTGACCGCGTGACTTTTTGGGGGGTACACGACAGTATGTCATGGAAAAACGGTTACCCTATTCCAGGGCGCACCAACTATCCGTTATTGTTCAATAGAGATTTATCGCCCAAACCCGCGTTTGATGCTTTATTAAAAGTGCCCAGCAATCATACTCACATCAAAAAATAATTTGGTCCGATGTAAAATGTGTGTGCTGACAGTATGCGTCACACAAGCACGACTTCTTCAAAAAATAAATCATCGAATTTTGCCTCAAGGACGGTGTAGATTTGTTCGTTTACCACAATACAATTGGTATCTTCGTCCACTAAAAATAATTTTCTACCCTCCAAAGCGTCTTTGGCAAATACCAACGAATCAATAAGGTTCATACCCTCGCCTAAACATTGAGCATCGCTCGCATCTATATCCGCACCCACCACTCTACCCAAGATATTCAGCAATACATATTGGTCATACTCTTTTGCTCCGCCTTTGCTGCGAATAATGGCAGGCTTAACTTCAAAATTATCAACACCAAGTGAGACGAGTTCATCCACTAACGCCTGTAAACAAATAACCCCCCGCGCTTGATAGAGAGAGGCCATTTCGCCGTTCACAAACTCCTCGTCCAGCTCACACATAACCGGTGACTCAAAATTTTCTGCTAAGACATGGCCCTGTCCCAACGCTACCCACTGATTATTCTTGATAGAAACGAGCGTGGGGTTATCCGGCATTTTTCTGGCTAACGTGTAATATTTCATAAATTCTTCTTAAAATCCGCCAGCTTCTGCAAACTCGGCAGCAATTTTTGAGACAAATATTTTTCTTGTTTCTATATCGCTGGTTAGGCACTTAGAGGTCATATCCACTGCCATACGCGCGTTATCTGTTGCCGGGTATTTACCCGCTTGCGCTTTATTTTTACAATCTGGGCAAGGTGGCATGCCACCGGTACCGGCGTAGTGCGAAATGGCGTTATTTTGAATTTTGTCTAAATACTCCCTTACCCTTTGCTTATACCCCGCCTCACTAGCACCGTATTTTGAGGTGCTGTGTGGCCCTTGATGAAGTTGTAACCCCGACAATCTCATGACTTTGAACATGAGCTCTCTGCGCGCAGTCGCATCACGGGCTTTCCATTCCGGCAAACTGGATGCATAGGGTAACCACATGCCGTTTTTTTCATGATCCACATCGTAGTTGGCATCCTCATAGAGTAAATCGCCCTTCTTCAGTAGCTTGGCAACATCATGTGCCTTCAGCGTTTTATGAGGAATAATATGGTGCGCCTGAGAGGGCCAATCAGCAGCGGTTAGCGCCTTTTCAGATTTAGCGTCTGGCTTATTCCCTAAGTTGTCAGCCAGCGCAGCGCTATCACCCTCTAAGTTTGCCTTCCAATCTCGCTTAGGAGGCTTATATTCACACTTTTTTCTCTGTCCATTCTCATCCAGAGCAATGATGGCAGCAAAACCGTCCAATAGGTGCATGTTAGATTCCTTGAGAGGGCCTGTTATATTCCAATAGGGTAGTAATAGATTGTAGCCAGACGGCCTAAGAGCAGGCAACTGGTGGTATCTGAGTACAACGTAAGAAATGAGCGCCGCGCGACCACAAGGTTAGAGAAATTTCGCGTTAACCGTAGTCGCCCCCTTTTATGCCCCATTGCTACACTTAAAATATGACCAAGCGCTCAAGCACCCCGTGCCCCAAATGCCACTACATAAGCAAGCCCCATGATTCTGGGGTGATGCATGGCATATGCCCAAAATGCGGCATTGCTTACAGTAAATGGAAACTTAAGCAAAACAACCCACCTGAAGACGGACAGGCATCACAGGAACAAGAAGTAGGCCCAAGCGTTAAAGCGCAACTTAAAGAGGCCTTCTTGTACGTGCCAAAAGTGACCGACACTTTAAGCATTTGGTGGCGCGCAATTCTAGCGGGGCTTTTCGCTATATGGGGGCTGGCTTTTATTTGGGCAGGCGTTGACTGGGCGTTTATAGGCAGTTCATTTTTACACAACGCCAACTTGCCTTTTCACGAATTTGGCCATGTGCTGTTTTCTCCGTTTGGTCGTTTTATGGCAATTTTAGGGGGCAGTTTATTTCAAATCCTAATGCCACTCATTGCGCTCGCGGCATTTACTTTTCAACAACGGGATAATTTTGCCGCCAGTATAATGCTCTGGTGGTGTGGGCAAAATTTTATTGACGTGGCACCCTATATAAAAGATGCCCCTCACCGGGCCATTCCCCTTATTCGCGGCATGGGAGAGCAAGCACACGACTGGGGTAATTTGTTGACCATGACCAACAGCCTTGATTCTGCAAGCGCGTTAGCCAATGGCAGTTTTTTGATTGGCTGCTTACTGATGATTGCCAGCATTAGCTGGGCAGTCGTCTTACTTCGTACAATGTATTTATCACTTCAGCCAAATAATTGATAAAAATTAGAGCGCTATCAATTATTTAGCTGAGGCTCTGCCCAAGCTGCTGCCCTGCCTCCACCGACGTGTTATAGCTAACAGCTCGGTTAAAATGATTAATTACCCTATGCTGATACATACCTCATAAACTTAACCTTCTATATACTCGGGTCATTTGGGTGCGGAGCACCTTCTCCTTTTTCTAAATAGTTTTTCAGGCTAGTGACTAGAAAATACCCCCACTTGCTATTGCAATGCTGAAAAAAATCTCCGTTTTCCTGCCACCCATGATGCGCAAAATGCAGTACAGTCCCACGCTCATCCTCACTGATTTTAAATTCAAACTCCCCAGTATCCACCCATGACCCTTCTACACACTGCCAGCGTACACAATCGTCGTGCACCTCCAAAATTTTCATCACTACTTTATGCTCGCCTTCTGGGCCAAATACAAACGTAATGTGTCCATCATTACCTTGTGCCTTGGTCCACCAGGCACTTAACTGACTTGGCTCCAAAAATGCCGCCACCAATTTTTTTGGTTCTGTTTCAATCACTAACCGGTGTAAAATACTGTGCATATCAAACCCTCCAAATCACTATCAAATGACGAATATAAACTCACAAATAACGGCCCATACTGCGCAGCTAATTAGCCATCAACACTCGGCATCATAACCAGGACGCTTTGTGAGTTGCTAGGCGCGTTTAATGCGTACCACTTGCATCACTTCAAAATCTAAGCCTGCAACACTTTCAGTCCCTGGGTAGTAAGTCATGTTTACCCTGGCACCCTTAAGAGATTGGTAGTTATCCTTACGCTTGAACTTAAAGGGCACATCACACCCTTCTATCATTACCGAGTGCAACACCCACTCTCCTATATCCCTTTGAGTATGAGACAGCACTTTTTGATCCTCTGAGTGAATTAAATCGGCATGCTTTTTTGTTAATTGATCCGCATCACTTTTTATTGTTTTAGGCACGCTTAGCTCCCATTCAGCCTACATCGATTACTCGCTTCTAAGAGAGCTTACAGGAGGTTACGATTTGTTACAAAAACAAGGTTGTACCCAGCGGAAAATATCGCCATAGTAGCGCCCGCTACTTTTACTCTATGAACATTCGTTCTACCAGCTCAAGGAGCCTTAACTCAAGGACTATTATGAAAGCCGCACACATAACCTCCATACTAGCGACCACGGCAACATACCTTTGCCTATTCAGCCCGCTGCTCTCACTGGGCGCCGCCGCCCAAACACCGGAAAAGGCGCAAGAGACTACAACGCCCGAGATTGAAGAAACCGTGCACATCATAGGCAAACGCCAAGGCAACTACACCATTATTACGGAGGACACCCTAAAACTGGTTGACATGCCTGGTGCATTGGGCGACCCGCTTGGTGCTATTTCTGCGCTGCCTGGTGTCATTACTCCAGCTGGCGGTGGCGCACCCGCCGTTAGAGGCTCCTCACCTGCGGATAACCGCTACTTTGTAGACGGCATGCCTGCCGGGTATATTTTTCACGAATTTAACACCAGTATTTTTGACGAGAACATCGTTCAAGACTTTCAGCTTTATCCGGCGGGCTTTGGCGCAGAATTCAGTAATGCCACCGGTGCGGTATTTGATATTCGTCTGCGCGACCCAGCACAACAACCATTGACTACCACAATCAGCGCTTCGATGCTGCGCGCGGGGGTATTACTAGAATCTGAGGTAACCGAAAATAGCGCTTTCTATTTATCCATGCGCAAAAGTCTTATTCAGTTTTTTATCCCCGAAGATGACCCGCCAGTCGATAACCCAAACACGCCCAATAACGAGGCAACCGAAGACGACGATAACGATGGCATATACTTTTCAAACCCACCAGAAGATTCAGATTACGTTTTCAAATATTTATGGGCCCCAGACAATCACCGGTTATCATTTAACATGGTCGGCGCCAATGACAAGACAGAAGCTGAACTAACAGAAGTATCAGAATATGTTTTTGAAAACCCTGATTTTGCGGGCGACGCTGAGATTGACAACTTATTTAACAGTCAAAGCATTCAATGGGAAACGTCTTTGAGCGAGGCCTTGAAGGTTCAAGCAATATTTGCGCACTACAAATACGAATACAATTTATTGTGGGGGCAAGGCTATGTTAACAACACCACATTGGACGACTTATCCTTCAGAGGGGCGCTTGAATACGCACTGTCAAACCATACCATTATTACCGGTGCAGAGCTTTCTCAATCAGAGTTTGAGTATCGTGTTCGGTTCCCGCTTTTTGTGTGTACAGAATTAGA
>CAYZQH010000050.1:0-15408 GCA_964480055.1 uncultured Cellvibrionaceae bacterium | reverse complement strand
GTGCAGAAATATCCGTTACCGGCGACTGCGGTTGTTCGCCAGATCTTTCCGATGCAATCGTAGATCGCGCCATGTTTCACGCGGACAATGCTTACTATTTGCCCACCGCATCAATACAGGGGCACAGAGCCTTTACCAATAAGGTTTCGCACACGGCATTTCGCGGCTTTGGTGGCCCCCAGGGTATGCTGATTATCGAGCGAGCCATGGATGACATTGCTCGCAAAGTTGGCAAAGACCCGCTCGAAATACGAAAAGCGAATCTATATGGCCACGAAGATCGTAACATTACGCCCTACCATCAACAGATCACCAGCAACACCTTGTCAAAACTGGTGAATAAACTGGAAATTGACAGCGACTACTGGTCGCGACGCGCCGCCATAAAGGCCTTCAACTTAAGCAGCAATGTGGTAAAAAAAGGCTTGGCTTTAACACCCGTTAAATTTGGCATTTCGTTTACGGTACAACATTTAAATCAAGCTGGCGCACTCATTCATTTGTACACCGACGGCAGTGTTCAGCTCAATCACGGCGGTACCGAAATGGGTCAGGGCCTCAACACAAAAGTAGCCCAAGTGGTTTCCGAGGTGCTGCAAATTGATATAGACAGTATCCAAATCACTGCTACGCGCACAGACAAGGTACCCAATACCTCGCCCACAGCCGCTTCCAGTGGGTCAGATTTAAATGGTCATGCCGCCAGGGCGGCGGCGATGACCTTAAAACAGCGTTTGATAGACTATTTAATGGAGACATACGACTGCAGCCGCCAAGATGTATCTTTTGCCAACAATCAAGTTCGCTTTGTCTGCAAAAACAAGGATGAAAAAACTTTGTCCTTTGCTGAACTGGTTAACGAAGCTTATATGGCCAGAGTGAATCTTTCGGCCAACGGCTTTTACCGTACGCCAAAAATTCACTACGACCGTAAGATGGGGCGTGGTCAACCCTTTTATTATTTTGCAACGGGCGCGGCGGTGAGTGAGGTAAGCGTCGACATAACCACAGGGGAATATCGTGTTGATCGTGTGGATATTTTGCACGATGTAGGCCGCAGCCTGAACCCAGCTTTGGATATCGGTCAGATAGAAGGCGGGTTTATTCAAGGCATGGGATGGCTTACCAGCGAGGATTTATCTTGGAACGACCAAGGTCAACTGCAAACCGTGGGCGCATCCACCTACAAAATTCCCACCTTGAGTGAGCTACCACCTGTGTTCAATGTGCAATTAATGGAGGATAGACCCAACGAAGAGGATACAGTTTTTCATTCCAAAGCCGTTGGTGAACCGCCGTTAATGTTGGGCATTTCTGTGTGGTCTGCGCTGCGCGATGCTGTCAGTAGCTTAAGTGACTATCGCTTGAGCCCTAATATTGACCCACCGGCAACACCAGAGCGCGTCTATTGGGGCATTCAACAGATGCTGAAGTCATGAAAAAACGAATACTTCTACGCAACGTACAACAAAATTCTTCACAAATAAAAAACTTCGCAGAAGTACGAGAAGCACTATGACCAAATATGAAGAATGGCTTGCAACCGCAGCGCGCCTGCACAGCCAAGGCGAGGCGTTTGCCATAGTAACGGTGCTTGAATGCCATGGTTCTGTGCCCCGCTGTGCGGGTACCAAAATGCTGGTGGGCGCGGAGTTAATAGCGGGCACAATTGGTGGTGGTCACCTGGAATATATCGCAATTGAAAATGCCAGAATGCGCTTAAAGGGCAACGACTCTCGACCGTTGACTGAAGACTACCCGCTTGGCGCCGTGCTGGGTCAGTGCTGCGGCGGTCGGATTACTCTGTTATACGAAGTCGTTCCTGCGCCGCGGGCAACACTTGCACTGTTCGGCGCAGGTCATGTTGGCCGCGCTTTGGCCACCATTTTACCCAGCTTGCCTTTACGTAGTATTTGGATCGACTCTCGAGCACAAGAATTCCCCGACCCATTGCCCCAAGGTATTACCTGTAAAATGAATGAAAACCCGCTTGAAGAGCTGGCCAAACTCCCAAGCGGCTCATTCGTGGTTATCATGACTCATAACCACCCTTTGGATTTCGCCCTGTGTGAAGCCGGTATTCGGCGCGATGATTTAGCATATTTGGGGGTCATTGGGTCACAAACAAAAGCCCGCCGCATGCGTATGCGACTCAAAAAACAACAACTGGACGACAGCCATGTACATTGCCCAATTGGTTTAGCAGACGTTCCAGGTAAACGCCCAATGGAGATAGCCGTTTCAGTAGCCGCCCAAATTATCGCTTGCTATCACAATTTAATGCCAAACTGTGATGTAGGCGCAGAGCCTCAACAAACATTGCAGCGGCAAACGTCAACTGCCAACCCAGACCTGGATACCTCTCGATGGCTCGATCAACTCTGGAGCCAATCCCCTTTAGACTACGTGCAAAAGTAGGAATAGTTTCTCTATGAGTAACGACAATCAAGCCTTCGCCTGGGATTTAACCCACATAGATTTACTCAGTGAACGCTACGGTGGGCAAGCTCTTAGCTGCAACGACGAGTTTTTTGCAGGGGCCAATAATTTAGTCAAACGCAGCGAACCCATTTTCATTCACGACAAATACACTGATCGTGGCAAGTGGATGGACGGCTGGGAAACCAGGCGAAGACGCACACCTGGTCACGACTGGTGCGTATTGCGGCTAGGCATCGCAGGAACTATCAATGCGGTGAACATAGACACAACGCATTTTAAAGGCAATGCGCCAGCATCCATATCACTAGAGGCCTGTGAAATTATTGGTGACCCCGTTGCCGACACCCCGTGGACAACAATTGTCAGTGAAAGACCGGTCAATGCTCATAGTCAAAATTTGTTTGAGGTGAAAAACCCGCACAGCTGGACCCACCTACGATTAAAAATATACCCCGATGGTGGCGTGGCACGTTTGCGCGTATGGGGAGAGCCACGAGTTGATTGGTCAAGGCTTCTGCCCCATGAATTGGTGGATCTTGCAGCATCCACAAACGGAGGGCGAGCCGTTGCCTGTTCCGATATGTTTTTTAGCCCCATGAATAACCTTATAGCGCCTAACCGCGGAATAAACATGGGCGACGGCTGGGAAACTCGACGACGCCGAACACCAGGCTATGATTGGATAGTCGTTCGGCTAGCATGCCCTGGTAAAATTATGCGCCTGCTTGTGGATACCTTGCATTTTAAGGGCAATTTCCCCGAAAGCTTTTTGATTGAAGCTGCGCATCTCAATGAGGAGACCGCAGCCGCTGCCCATCGCGACCAATACACGCAAGTCAAATGGGATACCATCTTGGAGCAACACCCGCTCAAGGCCCACAGTGAACACATATTTCAAGACGAAATATTGAATCAAGACCATTCATTTAATTTTATTCGTTTGCAAATATTCCCCGATGGCGGCATTAGTCGTCTGCGCATTTTTGGCTACCCCGAGGCCGCGCCAAAATGAATATTAAGGCGTTCAATCAAATGAGTGATGAAGATGCTAAGCGCCAACTCAGCCAATGCTGTGCAGCAAGTTTGTGGGTAGCGTCTGTTGCTAACGCACGGCCTTTCGACAGTGCAGCAGCATTGCTGGACTGTGCCGAATCGGCTTGGCAAAATATGGACGAGTGTAATTTACTGCAGGCCTTTGAGGCCCATCCACAAATTGGTGATATTAATTCACTGCGGCAGAAATACGCAGCGACAAAAAAAATGGCCGCCGGCGAGCAGAACTCAGTGAATGACGCAAGCGAATCTGTGCTTACTTCTTTGGTCAAAGGCAATCAAGATTATTTAAATAAATTTGGTTTTATTTTTATCGTATTTGCCAGTGGCAAAAGTGCTGCACAAATGCTGTCTCTTTTACAGACACGCCTTGTCAACTCTAGAACCCAAGAACTAGAAAACGCTGCAGCCGAGCAAAACAAAATTACTTTACTGCGCCTTAAAAAACTATTTTCGGTGGCACACTAAGGATAAATAATGAGTCAAATTACCGCACATGTTCTGGACGCTATGGCAGGCAAGCCCGCTGCAGGCATGGCACTGTGCCTCGCAGTTTATGAAGGCGCAAACTGGAAGGACATAACCCAAAGTGTGACCAACGCAGACGGCAGAGCATTAGATTTACTGGCGGATCACCTAACGTTGGATGCGGGCACTTACCGCGTGCGTTTTGAAACAGAAGCCTATCTTCTTGCTCAGTCTCGCCCGGTATTTTATCCTCAAGTTGATGTCACTTTTTATGTGGCTGCCGGAGGCGAGCACTACCATATCCCCCTACTGCTGAGTAGCTACAGTTACTCCACCTATCGAGGGAGTTAAATCTATGCAGCTTGAACTCCAACCAGAACCACTCAATCGTGAAAATTTTAAAATTTTTGGGGATGTGATTGAAGTAAGAGAAGGCGATACTCACCGTTTAATTAACGAAGGGTTCACACAGCGCTTCCACGATCTGGCTCAATTAGACTTACTTGCTGAAAACGGTCAGGTTTGTTTAAGTATTTTTCGGTCAATGCCGCAGAAGCTTCCTCTGACATTAAAGCAGATGGAGCGCCATCCACTTTCATCACAGTGTTTTTATCCGTTGTCAGCCAACCCTTATCTGGTAATGGTCGCGCCAGCGGGCAAATTAGTGGAAAGCAACATTCGAGTATTTATAGCAAGCGCTAATCAAGGCGTAAATTATCACGCAGGTACCTGGCACCATTACAGTTTAGCGCTAAATGATAGCAGTGACTTTTTAGTGGTAGATCGCATCAATCAAGCGCCCAATCAGCAGCAACCCTCAAATTGCGATGAGTGTAATTTGAACCAGCCCATTGTCATTAGTAACATTCCTGGTCCGCTGGGGTCATCTTATGCAGGCTGAGCCACTGGTGCACCAAGATTGTCTGGCCTACGCATTAAGAGCGCGGGTTTTGCATTTTGTTGACTCTCCCAACGCTGCTGGTGATCAAGCCTGGGAGTATTGGCCCGACGGTTTGTTACATGTGGTAGACGGCAAAATTGCCGAGGTTGGCAATGCAGAAGATTTACTGCCGCAACTTCCACAAGATACCTTAGTCAAAGCGCTGCCCAATCATTTAGTTCTGCCGGGGTTTGTTGACACCCATGTGCACTACCCTCAACTTAATATGATGGGTGCTTATGGTGAACAACTATTAGAGTGGCTTTCCACTTATACCTTTCCGAATGAAATGCGCTTTGATGATTATGAGTATGCATCTGCGATCAGTCAGCAATTTTTGACCGAGCTACTGCGCAATGGCACCACCACTGCCCTAGTATTTGCTACCGTCCACAGTTGCTCTGTAGACGCTTTTTTTAGTGCCGCAGAGTCTCTAAATTTGCGCATGATTTGCGGCAAAGTATTAATGGATCGTAATTGCCCAGAAAAATTGCAAGACGGCGCAGAAACAGGGATTTTGGAAAGCAAAAAATTAATAGACAAATGGCATAAGCATGGCCGGTTGCAGTATGCGATAACGCCTCGCTTTGCCCCTACCTCCAGTAAAAAGCAGCTGGAAAACGCCGGGCGCCTTTTGCAAGAATATCCGGATGTTTATGTGCATAGCCACTTGGCAGAAAATAAAGACGAGATTAGTTGGGTAAAAGAATTATTCCCTGAGTGCGATAACTATCTGGATGTTTACGACCGCGCCGGGCTATTAGGAAGGCGTAGCGTTTTCGCCCACGGAGTTCATCTTTGTGAATCCGAATGTGTTCGCCTCTCTAATACACAATCGGTCGTCGCGCATTGCCCAAGCTCCAACCTTTTTTTAGGTTCAGGTTTATTCGCAATGGATGCTTTAGAGAAACACAACATTAAAATTGGCCTAGGCAGCGATGTTGGTGCAGGAACGACACTTTCAATGTTTGGTACTATGTCTGATGCATACAAAGTTCAGCAACTGCGCGGCGCAAAGCTCAACCCCATGCAATCGTATTATTTAGCAACACTGGGCGGGGCAAGAGCCCTGGATATTGACTCTGTGATCGGCAATTTTAACACCGGAAAGGAAGCCGATTTTCAAATAATTGATTTAGCAGCAACAGACTTAATCAAACACCGCATGCAAAATTCTTTTAACCTCCAAGACACGCTTTTTGCGCTGAGTATTTTGGGTGATGATCGCCTGATTCAATACTGTTTTTCAGCCGGTAAATGTGTCTATGAACGCGACGGAAAACTGCAATGAGCGCTTACCTTATCGATTGGCTTAATCTTCTCGCCCGCTGGATTCACTTAATTACCGGCATTGCGTGGATTGGTTCATCCTTTTATTTTATCTGGCTGGATAATTCACTGGCCGAACCCGACGAAGCAACTCGCAAGCGAGGTATTGGCGGTCAGCTTTTTTCTATTCACGCAGGCGGTTTTTATGAGATCAACAAATATAAACTCGCCCCAGAAGTTTTGCCACAGCACCTGCATTGGTTTAAATGGGAGGCCTACAGTACTTGGATAAGTGGTTTTTTTCTGTTTGTCTTGATGTATTACGTGGGTGCCAATACTTATTTGATAGACCCATCAAAGATGAATGTACATCCTTTGATGGCCATTGCTTGCAGCCTAGGAGTCCTAGCTGGAGGTTGGCTCATATACGACGCTCTGTGTAAGAGCCCATTGGCTAAAAATGGCTGGGTACTGGCGCTCATATTCTTAGCCTTTATAACTTTTGTGGCATGGTGTTTAGGGAACATTTTTAGCGACCGAGCCGTGTTTCTGCACATGGGCGCGCTCATGGGTACTTGCATGGCTGCCAACGTCTTTTTTGTGATTATGCCAGGACAACGCGCGTTGGTAGCAGCCGTAGAAGCCGGTCAAGCCCCAGACCCAAGATTTGCCAATGCCAGCAAACTGCGATCTGTACACAATAACTACGCAAGTCTACCTGTACTGTTCTTAATGATCAGTAATCACTACCCTATGACTTACGGTCACTCGCACGCTTGGGCAGTCTTGCTGACCATCATTGTTATTGGTGCTTGGACAAGGCACTTTTTTAATTTGCGTCACAAAGGCGTAGTCAAGCCGATGATATTGGTGAGCGCAGGCCTGGCCACTGCTCTACTCGCTGCAGTTATTGCGCCACGCATGCCCAAAGCCAATTTAATGGATACTGAGGTAGTCTCTCAAGAAAGCGCTTTTCAAATCATTGAAACCCATTGCATCAGTTGTCATTCAGACAATAATAGCGACCCAGTATTCAGTGTTGCGCCTGCAGGGGTAATGCTGCATACACCAGAGCTGATGAAGCAATGGTCAGCGCGAATTTTAGCCAGAGCGGTGTTGAGTGAAGACATGCCCATGATGAATAAAACTGGCATAACAGCCGAAGAACGAGCGCAATTAGGCCAGTGGATTAAATCTTTGAACGAGTAGCTTAATCTAGATACTTAAGGCCCAGCCCACACAGCACGACACGCGTGATGGTTTGTTCAGCTTGTTCAAAATCATCCTGATCCAATTGCGCCTTCCCTTTAGCGGCAGCTATTTGAACGGCAAAATCCGCATAATGTTGAGTACTGCTCCAAATAAGAAATATTACGCTAGCAGGGTCTACTGTTTCTATTTTGCCCTGTGCTTGCCAGTCGTAAAATACTTGCGTTTTGCCACTAAACCACTCTCGGTATTCATCGCTAAAGTAATCATTTAGATTCGGTGCACCCGAGAGTATTTCTTTGGCAAATACTCTTGATGCAAGAGGGTATGCCTGGGCAAACTGCATTTTGCGATGTATATATTCTTGTAAAGCTGAACTAGGGTCTGCTTCGACGCTTAGAATATTCAAAGCGTTGTCCCACAATTCAAGAATATTACTTAACACCTCAGCGTAAAGCGCCATTTTATTTTTAAAATAATAGTGCACATTGGATTTTGGAAGCTCTGCCCGCTTGGCAATATTATTCATGGTAGCGCCGTGGTAACCATGTGCGGCAAACTCGAATTCAGCGGCTGATATAATGATGTCTTCATTGCGCTGTCGAATTTTACCAATGGGCTTATTCTGCTTATGCGACGCTATATCCAATAGCATTGTGGCGTTTTACTCCTGTGATCAAATACGCTGACGAGTGGGGCGGCAAGCATACCAGAAAAAACCTCTAGCTTTTGTAAGCAGGCAACAGTTTAAAGTGAAAGGAACGAGCACAGCGATTATTCCAACGATAACGAATCAAACTCTAACCCAACCAGAAAAACCTGTCCTACCAGTCAAAAAATGAAGCGTAACTAAGAACCCCGCTCTTGTATGGTGCGTTTTGTTGTTTAGCTAAATTGGCAACCTACAATACTGCTCACAAAGTTTACGGCCCTACGATGAGCGCCCCAACGCTGTAACCCATTGATTTATATGCGTTTTAAGTGACTGCTGGGTAAGGCCAAAAGAAATTTTAGTACCAAACAAATTCCTGACCGCTGCGGCAAGAAATTGGCACAGAAGGTGCTGAACCAATATACCGTTTGAAGCGTCCGCTCGTGGCGCAATACTGAAACTATTTATTGGGGAACCACAATGACTCGCGACTCTGTCAGCAACCACCTCTTGCGTTTAAGACATTTCAGTAGTCTTATATTACTCGTAGGCTTTGTTTGTAAAACCAGTTTGGCTCAGGAAGCTCCAGAAGAAATTTACATTTTAGGAGAAGCAGATTACCTATCAATTTTGCCCGATGAAGATTCCAGCAGTGCATTTGGATTAGACAAAAGCCTTTCGGAAACGCCCAGGTCCGTGACGGAAGTCAGCGCCGACTTGATCGATAAGTTTTCACTTCGCAGTGTTGATGATTTGGTACGCCTAACGCCAGGTGCTTTTACCTCCTCCTTTTTTGGCATCAAGGGTGCCATGGATATACGAGGCGAACCGGCAGATAACTTTTTTCGTGGGTTTCGCCGTGTAGCCAACCCCGGCGCTTTTAATACCATCGTCAGAGGCGCAGAAAAATTAGAAATCCTTCGCGGCCCCGTCTCCCCTCTATACGGTAACGGAAGCGTGGGCGGGCAATTGAATTATATCCCTAAATCTTCTAACTCCCGTGACGCCAAATATGATGATGTAGTCACTGGGGACGCCAGCATTACTGTCGGCTCCTACAATCAGCGCGTTGCGTCCGCTAATTTGAGCGTACCGCTCTCTACAGATACAGTTGATGGTGGCATGCACATTTTTATTGACGTTGAAGATTCGGAATCGTTCTACGATTTATATGAACCCAGCAGTGAACTGGCGCAAATCGCGTTTGACTTTAATTTTTCTGATTCACTGCGAATCGAGTTTGGCGGTCAATATCAAACGACTGACAGTATTCAAGTGCCCGGCTGGAACCGAGTGACTCAAGCGTTAATTGATAACGGTACTTACATAACCGGTACTCCATCAGATAGAAATACCGGTGGCGATCCCACACAACTGCTGCCTCAAGAAACTGGTTTTATAACCTCAGCGGCTTTCACGGGAATTAATAACAGTTTCAGTAATGTTGGAACTTTTTGTATTCCTACCGATTCAGGGACGGCCACACTGTTTTACAACGAACATCCCATTAATTGCCTTGGCGCACCGGCAGAGTGGTTTCCATTACAGGATGGAACAGTAGGCACCACGCAATTAGATCATAGCACCACATTTATTGATGAACTGGATTACGCCGATACCACTGCAGTTACATTCTATACCGACGTTACCAAAACCTTCGAAAACGAAAGTGAATTAGAGATCGCCTTTTTCTATGATTACTTGGATCACACTAAATTCCAAAGCTGGGGGTTCACCGCCGATTACCCGGGCGTGAATTTATTTGAACTTCGTACCAGTTATAAATTCAAATTTGAATCAGGCGGACTGACCGCAACCAGCATTGTTGGAGCGTCTTATCGCGAAGAAGATATAGAATTAAAACATGCTTTTTACGATGAAACATTTGATTTCAGAGATATCAGCGTGGGTGCTACACCCAATGATAGAATAGCCGCAGCAGTTGACAATCCATTTGAAGGCGTCGTGTTCACCACCGATGGGGTTACCAACACTGGTGTAGAATCTGGAACACTCCTACGCAACTTTAATTTGCACGAAGTTTCAACCAATGAAAATGTGGGTATTTTCTCTTTGACGGACTTTGCCTTTGCAGATTTTAATTTCCTTTTAGGTTTACGCTATGACATATTCGACGTAACCAGTGAGGATATAGCCGTCTCTTTGTTGCAAAATCGATTTGATTCAGTCACGGATTGGGCTGGCGAGCAAAACGCCGATAAAGATGCCTTCACGTTTAATACCAGTCTTTCTTACAATTTTGATTTTGGGCTCAAGCCCTATATTACCTATGCAGAATCTACCTCGCTTGCAACTAATCAAGTGGGTGGCATTTCGCCTGCCACCGTAAAGAGCAACGCATTTTTACAAGAAAGTGAGTTATTCGAAGTAGGCTTGAAATTTGAGGGGCTTGATGGTCGTTTATTTGGTGCGCTTAGCTATTATGATCAAGAAAAGGTTGCGCGTACCGGCCAAACCGCTGCACTAACCCAGGTGTTTGCCAGCGGTGTTGAAATGGAATTGCGTGCTGTAATAACCGATGAATTTTCACTCATCGCCACCGCAACCAATTCAGAAACTACCGAGATTGGCGACGCCATATTCACTGTGGTCAATTTAGCCGATTTTGCAGAAGAAAATAATCTTCAGCCAGAAGATTTATATGATGGTCGTGTTGCTGGGGATCGCGCCACTTTTGTCGGCGAAGGTGCAGAGCTGGATCGTGGTGGTTTACCCGACACCATATTCAGTTTATACGGCACATACTTACTAGAAATGGGGGCTCAGGACTTTACATTTAGTCTGGGCTTCACCAATGTCTCCTCAACTTACACCGACGTTTTTGAATCCGTGGAGCTGCCTAGTTACACTGTATGGACCGGCTCTATTCGCTACGAAAGAGATCAGTTTTCCGCGTTAGTGCAATTGAATAATATGACGGATGAGGAATACTACACCTCGGCTGACTTATTTGACTCGGTAGTGGTTAAACCCTCTGAAGGTGCAACAGCGTCTTTAACACTCACATACAACTTTGGTTATTAATACCCAGCGCACCTTGTTGACGGGGCCTTCACAGGCCCTTTTTTTGCCCTGCAGGTGCTGACTTGGACAAGTACAATTGAATATTATTTAAGTTTTGGGGGATTATTTTTGTGCCAGTGGCGGGCAATATCTATGCGGCGGCACAACCAAACATCTTGGTGGCCCAAAATGTAATCAAGAATTTTTTGCAGCGCTTTGAAGCGACCAGGACGGCCTATGATGCGACAATGCAAACCAATATTTAACATTTTTGGCGCGTGCTGCCCTTCCTCGTAGAGTACATCAAAGGCATCTTTAATGTAGGTAAAAAACTGATCGCTGGTGTGAAAACCCTGTGGGGTGGCAAAGCGCATATCATTGGTGTCCAGGGTATAGGGTATAGTCAACAAAGGGGTTTCGAATTGGGTGTCCCAGTAGGGCAAGTCATCGGCATAACTATCAGAGTGGTATAAAAACCCACCTTCTTCTGCCACCAAAGCCCGCGTATTAGGGCTGTCTCTACCTGTATACCAACCAAGAGGACGCTCACCACACAACGCTTGGTGAATTTTGATCGCCTTTTGCATGTGTTGGCGTTCTTGTTCCTTATCAAAAAACTGATAGTCAATCCAGCGGTAAGCATGACTGGCAATTTCCCAGTTTACTGCTTGCATGGCAGCTACGGCCTCAGGGTTTCGTGCCATCGCCATCGCCACACCATAAACGGTAAGCGGCACGCCGCGATCTTCAAACAAGCGATGGATACGCCAAAAACCAGCTCGACTGCCATATTCATATATGGATTCCATACTCATATGGCGATCAGCATAGGCTTTGGCGCCTATGATTTCCGATAAAAAGATTTCTGAAGTCTCATCCCCATGGAGCACACAATTTTCTGCCCCCTCTTCGTAATTCAAAACAAACTGCACTGCGATACGTGCTTTATTAGGCCACGGCTCTGGTGGTGTTACGGCCCCATAGCCAACCATATTGCGGGGATAGTTCTCACTCATATAGTACCTGACAACAATAAGTTAGGGCTTAGGTTCCTGTTTGGCGAGCTTGGTGTCAAGTGCTTCTTGTTCACTATTATCTGTTTGGGTATGGCCGCGGGGAATAGTTAATTCAAGCGCGAGCGCGATAAATGTGCCAGTAGAAACCGGGAATGCCAAAAACATTTTTAGATAATCATGGATCCACTCCTGCTTGGGGATCCATGCACTAAGTGCAATACCTGCGGCAACGGCAAATGAAACAATAGCAATATTGCGCGGCGTGGGGGAATCTTTGCGGATTAAATTCACTCCGGCCAAGGCCACCATAAAAAACATCAGCAAAGTACTGCCATACACCACCGAGGCTGGAATGGCTTGAAATATACCACCAATAATAGGAAACAGACCAAATACGATCAATAAAATGGCCACCACATAGCCAACACGACGGCTGGCAATGCCCGTTAATTTAATAACCCCATTGTTTTGGCTAAAAGTTGTATTGGGGAAAGTCGCAAAAATCAGAGCAATGACCGTATTGAGCGCATCCCCCAATAAGCCGCCGCGAATTCTTTGCCAATAAACCGGCCCTTTAGTGGGCTGGGCACTGAGGGAGCTGGTGGCGGTTAAGTCGCCCACAGATTCGGTGGCTGTCACCAAAAAGACGGGCAAAAGTGCAAAAAATACGGCCAAATCAAAACTCATTCCGTAGCGTAAAGGCTCGGGGATAAAGAATACAGAAAGCTCATCAAAAATCGAAAAATTGCATTGCCCCAAAACCAAAGCCAACACGTACCCCACACCCAATCCAGCTATGATGCTACTCAAGCGCAACCATGGGTTACGCGAATACGCCATCAATACAGTGACCAAGAATACGCTGCCGCCCAGTAAAACGGGGATCCAGGCTTGACCGGCATCCGCCGCACTTTGGTAAGCGCGAAAAAGATTATTAAAAGTTGTCCAACAAAGCGTCAAGCCGATGAGAATAATGGTTGTCCCTGTCACCACGGGGCTAAATATACGGCGAAGTTGAACCGCATAAACGCACACCGGTAACATCAATAATCCAGCGACGATGGACGAGCCAAAAATTGCGGCGAGCTTCTCCGAGGAACCCATGCTTTCGGGCAAGGCCCAAAATGAATACAACATGGGCCCTATAAAGGTGAAGCTTGTGCCTTGTATTGATAGTAAACCAGAGCCAAAAACACCTAATCGTCGAATTTGAATGGCCGTAGCAACACCGGAGATAAGTAAAGCGGCAGTCAACGCGTAGCTGGTGTCGTCCACTGAAAGGTTCATACCATTGGCGATAATCAAAGGCGCGGTGATAATGCCCCCAAAAACGGCCAATAAATGTTGGAAGCCAGCAAGTAGAGCAATCTCACGACGAGGTTTATCGTCAAGGCCAAACAAAAGGGTACTTTGTTTCACGGTTTCAACCTCCTATTAAGGGTACCGTTAAATTAATTTTAAGGCGTGGTATTTTCGTAGAGGTGCCAGTTTGCGAGCAAAGTGTCCACAACCTTGCTGCCCACCAAATAGGCGGATTCTAAGGCTGCGCCCAAACCCTCATAGCTTTCACCTTCGTGGGTCAGATTTTCTGCCGCGGTTTTATCGGGCGATTGCATAGTAAAATTACTGGCAGTGCGTAAAACTAAGAGGCGATGCACGTCAGCGCGCCCCGCACGATCAAGATAAAAAAGGCTTTGGTAAGTGCCAGTGTCTTCCATTGCTGACGTTACAAACTCGCCCTTGCCATCCGTCCAATACTTAACCCATTTGTTGGCCCATTGATTAAGCAAAGCCCCATGCCAAAAAGTCATCCCCGCCAATTGATCGCCCAAAATAACTTTGGGTGCGGCTTGAGCTTTTGGGTGATCTGTATATAGCTTGCGCGTTTTATCCAGCTGAGAATAAGTGGGCAGCACCATATCCTTGGTAAGTTCATAGGCCCATTGCACAATAGAGTCGTTCAAGGCAAACACCTCTCCAAGAGGGTCGCGTGCTCTTTTAGCAAATGGTCCGTTAGAAAACAGCGGAAAGTACCCGGTCTCCCAGTCTTCTGGAATTTCCCGCGCATCGATATGGTGAGCCAAATCACCATCGACCACATATTTGGCCCAAGCTGCCGAGCCCACAGTGGTATCCTCCGGGTCAACGCCAGCAATGCCCGCTACCAAAAAATAGGATTTACGCAAATCAAATCGTGGGTCCATGCCCAGGGCCATAATGGCAGAGCTGGATTTAGCCGTTCCCATGCCCGTAACAATGGCCATAACGCCAGAATCTGGGTTGTAAAAAATATCGTGATGGGACTGTGGGAAGGGAATTCTCGTATTGAGATCACGGCGAGTTTTCCACAATTGGAACTCCCCTGGTGCATCGCCCTCATCTTCACCCACTTCAAACATGGTGATGATCACTACTTTCGGTGTGATCAACCCCGCTGACGCCGAAGAAAAGGTTGGGTCACCCGGATAATTAAACCTTGCTTGAAGTGTTTTACAGGCTGAAACACTAACGCAAAGCCCTATTAAAAAAACTTTAAGCGCTAACTGTGGCTGAGATAATCTGAATGGGGCCATTTTACGTGCTCTAGTTTCCCGAATACACGTACCTAAGCAAGCCATATACCATTCTTAACCATTTAGTCAGGTTTCAAGCGAATTGACCTGACTGGACTGCAGAAGAGAGGGTTTAGGGAGTTTTTGCCCAATGCTCATGCTCGGTGAAGCACCTCTTTATGCTACCTCGCCGCACCAAAATCTGGCACAAGACCTAGAATTATCAGCAAGTCAGTAACAATCGTTAATGGGAAAAACCTATCACATCATCCCCATCCGTCAGTGCCCAAACTTGAGTTTGAATTCTTTACATCTATTACAAGCTTTGATTCAAGCATTCACGAAACACCACCAAAACTATACAAATCGTAACGGCTGTTGGAAGTGTTGTCGGTTGACCCGCGGTATTAAGCGTTGCCATTTTATTAATACGGGGTAAAGACAAGTCCACTCCACAGCCGTTTGGGCCATACCTGGCATCGCAGGTGCCATAGCACCTTTTTGAGGCAACGGACTTATGGACACTTACTTATCGTCTTTTGCACGCTAAATGTAGCCAGCGATTGTTGTTGGCTTAACTGGTGACATAGGGCACTGGAAAAAGCACCGTCTCAAGGTTGTTTAATGCGCTAGGCGCTCAAACCAACGATGCGGATCGTGTTGCAAGAGCGGTTGTCAAACCGTGAAGCGTTAAAACATCAGGTACTAGACAAGCGCCGCGCAGTATCAGCGCTCGTCAATGCTTAATATTGCAACTTCAAACTAGAGAATACGCTCTACACG
>CAYZQH010000049.1:0-15523 GCA_964480055.1 uncultured Cellvibrionaceae bacterium | reverse complement strand
GATGCTGCTTTTGCGTACGATTAAGAATTTGGTGGGCTAGGTTTTCGAATTCGCTAGCAAGAGTAGCTCTAGTTTGCGATTGGTGTACTCGCTCTTGCTGAGCAAATTTTAATTGATCTTCAAGCCGAACTTGCGCCCCAGACAGCTGCTTTTCAAGGTATAAAATACGGCTCTGAGCTGCGACTAGCTCCGTTAAGGTATCTTTGCTCTGGCTTCCTAACACTGCAACTTGGTCACTGGTATATTTAAGCGTTACTTCCAACTCAGCCTCACGCGATCTAAAGCTTCTAGCTTCCCCCCAGCGCCCAAGCTGGTAGGTAATACACCCTAGAATAAGCACTAAAAGGCCTGAGACAACAAAGTACACACTATCTGGAATATACATAGACCCCTCTTACCGCTTCAATAATTCGCGCGCTTAAGATAGTTCAAAAACAAAAAACACTCTACAATATAACGGCAGACTGGCGTATCGAGCGTATATGAACAAGCACCAAGTAATGATAATTGATTCTGGCGCAGGCGGCCTAAGTATAGCCTCAGAGATACGTAAGAAACTCCCCAACACTCCAATAGCCCATATCGCCGACGACGCCCACTTTCCTTACGGCACAAAAAGCAAACCAGAGCTTCAGCACCGCATTATTAAAGTATGTACTGCCGCAAACAAAATGCTAAATCCCAGCGTCATCGTACTTGGCTGTAATACCGCCAGTACACAAGTACTTGAAGAGTTACGCGCGCTATTAACCACGCCAATCATTGGCGTGGTCCCTGCAATCAAGCCTGCTGCAATAGATAGCGCCAACAACGTTATCGGCATATTGGCAACAAAAGGCACTGTTGATCAATCTTATACGCACACTCTGATCAAGCAATTCGCCGCAGACAAAACTGTTGTGTTACACGGCTCAAGCATATTGGTAGATACCATAGAGCGATGGATGAGAGGCGTACCGATCGACATGAAAAACGTCGAGCAAGAGCTATTTCAGCTCTTAAACAAGGCACCTAATATGGACACCGTTGTACTTGCTTGCACTCATTTCCCACTTATAAAAAACGAACTCACCAAGCTTGCGCCTCAAATTAATCATTGGGTCGACTCTGGTGAAGCCATTGCACGCCGCACACAACACTTACTAAAGCCTTGTTCCTCGCATGACGGAGAGCACTTCCCCCAACCTTATAAGAACTTATTTTTTTATACTGGCGCTGCCTTCCCATATAACACGGACAGAATAGAAAACATTCTTGGTGAAGCCAACTTAATGCAATTGCCTATCGAGCGCTCATAAAAAAACGCCAATACATCACTGCACTGGCGTTTTACGGCTATAGAAATTCTAGGGTGCTACTCTTTCTCCACCTTAGCGCCGGCGATCACCGCCTGTTCAAAATTACTTAAGTCTGTTCGGCCTGACTGAAAACTCAGCTGCCCTTTTAAACCTGCTAATTCTTGCTCAGACAAATCGGCTACAACACCATCTGCTACTTTAATCACGCCAACAACACTCATGCCCTTACTAGACTCAACGCGATCTAAAACCACACTGCCTGCTGGACGTGCCATTGAGAACGCCTTATTCAGAACCAAACGATCTAATTCAAAGTCATTGCGTTTGGTCTCTTCAATCAGTTGATAATCATAGCCCAACTCTTTTGACAAGGATTCCGCTTCTGCGCCTTGCGCCAACTGCCCTTGCAGTGAAACCGCTTTTTCTTCTAATAAATCTGTTATCTTTTTATCTTTCAATTCCGTTTCTATTGTTGCTTTCACTGTTTCCAAAGGTTTTAGGGCCTCTGCTTCGTGCTCCTTTAAACGTACCACAATCGCTCTGTCACCAGCCAATTCCAGCACCTTACTGTTTTGCTTTTCAGAAAATACATCCTCTGCATACGCAGCATCAACCACTTGTTTGTCCGCAGCAACTCCGGTGCCTCCTACGCGAGTAAATTTAGAAGAAACCTTAACTTCCAAATTTAGCTTTGACGATGCCTCTGATAGGTCTGGCTTACCAAACGTGAATTCATCTAATTTTGCAATCTGACTGATATAGATTTCTCTGGCCATTTCTTTTGATAGCTGACCAGCAAGGGCATCTTTACGCTCGTCAAAGCTTGGCGGATTGTTGTTAGTAATATTTTTTAGCTCAATGAAATGGGTTCCAGCGTCAGTTTTTACCGCACCAGATACTTCACCTTCACTTAATGATTTTACGGTAGCCACAAACTCTGCGGGGAATGCATCCGCAATCATCACGCCTAAATCACCACCGGAATCTTTTGAGCCTAAGTCTTCAGATAGCGCCTTGGCCACATCACCAAAAGCATCGCCAGCGGCCAACCGCTCCTGCACCTTGGAAACATTTGTTGCGGCTTCATCACCTGCTTCAATTAAAATATGGGCTACGTGGTATTTTGGGTCTGCAGAAAATTCAGCCACCTCCATGTCATATGCAGCTTTTATATCATCGTCACTGGCAGGGTTGGCTTTGGCAAGTGCATCAAGCGTTACTTCAACATATTCAATACTGATGCGCTCGGGTGTTTTGAATCTATCTTGACTCTCATCGTAAAAACTTTGGATTTCTTCGTCGCTTATTTCAACTGCTTCTTCTACGAGCTTTCTTGGGATTTCAACCGCATAGAATGACCGTTTTTGCTGAGTGATACTGGCGATAAGTGCAATATCGCTTTCTGTCACAAAACCACTGGCCGACAAACCCTCGTTCATTTGACGTAGCACGTAGTCTTTTTCAGAAGCTTCTAAAAACGTTGCAGGCGTATAGTAATTGCTGATTCTCTGCTTAAATAATTGAGGGTCAAACTTCCCTTCAACCTGAAAAGCTTCATTGGCGGCAATGTCCTTCCACAAGGCATCCGTAGACGCTGCCATTGCGCCATCTTGCGCGGCTTGATAAAGCGCCGTACGCTGAACCAATCGATTCAAGGCTGGCTCACGCAAAGCGCTATCATCCAACATTGGGTCTGTGGGGCTTAATTTATATTGCTGCTGTAGCGACATTTTGTCGAATACAATTTGACGCTGTAGGTCACGATCGCTTATGCCCTCACCATTCACATGCGCCGTATCTGAACCACCAACTGAGCCAACAAAAAGTTGTTCAACCCCAAATAAAACCAGCGGGACAATAAATATCAGCAAGACAAATACCGCCACAGCGCCTTTTAAGTTTTCGCGCAAGTTTTGCAGCATCATGCACCTCTATCAATTAAAACATTAGACTTAAATATGAAAAAAGGCGCAACGTTGCGCCCCTTTTACTTCGTGATCTTTGCCAGGTCTTTGGTATTATTAATTACCAAGAAACCAAGCCGATCAAACTAAATTAGTTCACTGCATCTTTCAATGCTTTGCCGGCCTTAAACGACGGAATTTTAGCCGCAGCAATCTCTATTGGGGCACCCGTTTGCGGGTTACGGCCAGTACGTGCAGCGCGCTCCTTCACTAGGAATGTTCCAAACCCAACCAGTGACACCTGATCATCTTCTTTTAGCGCTTGAGTGATTGACTCTGTTACAGCATCAAGGGCGCGGCCAGCGGCTGCTTTTGAAATATCCGCAGATGCGGCAATCGCGTCGATCAATTCAGATTTGTTCACGTTGCTAACCTCTCTTATTATTCGAATCAAATAAATTATAGTTTTTAAAAACACCCAATGGGGTTGACACGTAGGGCTGAAGGGCCCGTGCCACGCGGCATTTACGCAATATCAGATGGATAGAGATTTATACCAACTGCACAGGGACGGGTCAAGGCGACACATGCCAATTACAAAAAGTTTTTCGCTTGTTGGTCACTAAGTAGTCTAGACGTACACCTTTTGATTCATTTTTCAGAAAAACTACTATCCACGTCAATGTGTGCTGATCCGGTCTTCACCCTTAGGGAGACTAAAGGCCTCAGCCTCTAAGGCTTGAAACTCCTCGTCTGAAAAACCTTTTGGGAGACTCTCTAAAGCGATTTCTAACACCTCATCTATCCATTTGACAGGTACAACCTTAAGGTCTTGTTTGATATTTTCAGGGATATCTCGCAGATCTGCTTCATTGTCTTTAGGAATCACCACAGTTTTTATCCCACCACGATGGGCCGCAAGTAACTTTTCTTTTAAACCACCGATTTTCAACACCTCGCCGCGTAAGGTAATCTCCCCTGTCATGGCCACTTCCGAGTGCACCGGGATTTGGCAGTAAGCCGAAACCAGTGCGGTACACATTGCAATACCGGCACTTGGACCGTCTTTTGGCGTAGCACCCTCTGGGACGTGAATATGTAAGTCATGCTTATCGCTGTGATCAGGGGCGATACCCAACACCTGCGAGCGAGAACGCACAACGGTTATGGCCGCCTGGATGGATTCCTGCATCACGTCACCTAAGGACCCCGTTTTTATCACTCGGCCCTTACCTTTTACAGCAGAGGACTCTATGGTTAATAGCTCGCCACCCACTTGAGTCCAGGCAAGCCCGGTAACCTGACCAACTTGGTTCTCTTCCTCTGCACGCCCAAAATCTGACTTTCTTACACCCAAAAAATCTTCTAGCTGCTCGGCAGAAACTTCCACCTTAGCAACCACTTTACCAGTGGATTTAACGTGTTGTGTTACAACTTTACGGCAAACTTTTGCGATCTCTCTATCCAGGTTACGTACGCCCGCTTCGCGAGTGTAATAACGCACAATATCCCGAACAGCACTCTCGGAAATTTCTATTTCCTTTTCCTTCAAGCCGTTATTTTTCATTTGCTTAGGAATAAGGTAACGCTGAGCAATGTTGAGTTTTTCGTCCTCTGTATAGCCTGGAATGCGGATAATTTCCATGCGGTCCAACAGAGGGCCGGGAATATTCATAGAATTTGATGTACAAATAAACATTACGTCTGAAAGGTCGTAATCCACTTCGAGGTAATGATCATTAAATGCATTATTTTGTTCTGGATCCAAAACCTCCAATAACGCAGACGCCGGATCGCCTCGGTGATCCATTCCCATTTTGTCAACTTCATCCAGCAAAAACAGAGGGTTTTTAACGCCAGCTTTAGAAACTTTTTGAATGAGCTTACCCGGCAAGGAACCGATATACGTACGACGATGACCGCGAATTTCAGCTTCATCACGCACACCCCCTAAAGCCATACGCACAAACTTTCTATTAGTGGCGCGCGCAATAGACTCCCCCAGGGAGGTTTTACCCACACCGGGAGGCCCCACCAAACAAAGCACTGGCCCCTTGAGTTTTTTAACGCGCTTTTGCACCGCCAAATATTCTAAGATACGCTCTTTAACTTCTTCCAAACCGTAATGGTCGGCTTCCAAAATTGCTTCGGCCTTATCCAGGTCATGACGAACCTTACTGCGCTTGGCCCAAGGGACATTCACCATCCAGTCAATATACGAGCGAACCACAGAAGCCTCCGCCGACATAGGAGACATCATTTTTAATTTATTTAGCTCAGACCGCGCCTTTTTCTCGGCCTCTTTATGCATGCCTGATTCAGTAATTTTTCGATCCAGCTCTTCAGCTTCTGCTGGCTCATCGCCGTTCTCGCCCAACTCTCGCTGAATGGCTTTCATTTGCTCATTTAAATAGTATTCGCGCTGACTTTTTTCCATCTGCTTTTTCACGCGACCGCGAATACGTTTCTCTACTTGAAATAGGTCGGCCTCGGCTTCCATCAGGCCCACTAAATGCTCTATCCTTGAAACCACTTCACTCACTTCTAAAATTTCTTGCTTTTGTGCGAGGTCCAACGACATGTGCGCCGCGACGGTATCCGCCAGGCGGCCCGCCTCGTCAATACCCGTGAGAGACGTTAACACCTCGGCAGGTACTTTTTTACTCAAATTAATGTATTGATCAAACCCACTGAGCAAGGTGCGCGTCAACGCTTCAGTTTTGGATTTATCGGGTACCTGCGTCTCTATCACCTCAACAGAGGCTTGGTAATAATCTTCCGCAGGCTCTATCCCCTGTAGCTCTGCACGCTCTTTACCTTCAACCAGTACTTTTACGGTGCCGTCAGGCAGCTTCAGAATTTGCAATATCTGACTAACTGTACCCACCGAATACAAATCTTCCACCGTTGGCTCATCCACCGAAGGGTGCTTTTGCGCCACTAACAAAACCTGCTTGTCGTCAGACATGGCACGCTCTAGTGCCGCAATTGACTTGGTGCGCCCGACAAACAACGGGATGACCATATGCGGGTATACAACCACATCTCTAAGTGGCAATAGCGGTAAAACAAGTGTACTGGTTAAGGATGTATCCATCGGAAGCCCTCGCAGGGTTAAGCACTGTAACTACAGTGGGGGCGCGCCCCTTTAAATGCAAGCAACAGGGGTAAAAAAGGGCCTTAAAGGCCCTTTTTTGTGCGTAGAGTGAACACTGATTATTCTTCTGGTGCAGCTTTGGGCTGCTGCTGCTCTTGCGGCTCGTACACTAGGATTGGGTTGGAGTCACCTGCAATCACAGACGCATCCACAACCACCTTGGCAACATCAGCCTCTGATGGCAGCTTAAACATGGTATCGAGTAGAACGTTTTCCATAATAGAGCGTAACCCACGAGCCCCTGTTTTGCGCTCCATGGCTTTTGTCGCCACTGCGTCCAATGCCTCGTCTCTAAAGTCAATTTCCACGCCTTCCATGTCAAACAGCTTGCTGTACTGGCGTACCAAAGAGTTTTTAGGCTCCTTCAAGATGGCAACTAGAGCTTCACGATCCAACTCTTCTAAAGTAGCAACAACGGGCAAACGCCCAACAAACTCGGGGATTAAGCCAAACTTCACAAGATCTTCCGTTTCTAGGTCTTTCAGTGTTTGACCAATATCTTTAGCGTTCTTACTCTTCACTTCAGCACCAAAACCAATGCCGCCTTTTTCAGAGCGATCGCGAATAATGCGATCTAAACCTGCAAACGCACCACCACATACAAAAAGGATGTTAGAGGTATCGACTTGGAGAAACTCTTGCTGCGGGTGCTTACGCCCCCCTTGTGGCGGAACAGAGGCAACTGTACCTTCTATTAGCTTCAGTAGCGCTTGTTGCACGCCCTCACCAGACACGTCACGTGTAATCGAGGGGTTGTCTGACTTTCTAGAAATTTTGTCAATTTCATCGATATAGACGATGCCTTGCTGTGCTTTTTCCACATCGTAATCACACTTTTGAAGCAACTTCTGAATGATATTCTCTACGTCTTCACCGACGTAACCGGCTTCGGTCAACGTTGTGGCATCGGCAATGGTAAACGGGACGTTCAACAGTCGTGCTAGCGTCTCAGCCAGCAGCGTTTTACCACTACCGGTTGGCCCAACCAACAAAATATTACTCTTCCCGAGCTCGACTTCGTCCTTGGACTTTTTCTTGTCGCCAAAACGCAAACGCTTATAATGGTTGTACACCGCAACGGCTAACACCTTCTTCGCGTCATACTGACCAATTACATAGTCATCTAGGGTTTCAGCAATTTCTTTGGGCGTAGGTAATCGCTCAGAAGAACCTTCGGACGTGCTTTCTTGGATCTCTTCACGAATGATGTCATTACAAAGATCCACACATTCGTCACAAATAAACACTGATGGCCCTGCGATAAGCTTCCGTACTTCATGCTGGCTCTTTCCGCAAAATGAACAATAAAGTAACTTACCGTTATCGTCGCTCTCGCTTGTATGGTCGGTCATTAAAACCTCTCCGCCAAATTCAATTCGATTTATCTTAGTTTAACCATAGTTATTGGCAAAATACTCCACCTAACCATGTTTAGACCAATTTCATATAGATGCTGCTGGCATTAGGCGCGCTTCTACTATCCAAGCAGAGTGAGCCTCACCAAAGTGTGTATTTGGCCACACTCAAGCCAAACATTAAAGCAAATTAGCCGCCACAAACGGCTAGTATTGCGTTTAACGGGCAAATCACTCGCTCGCTGACACTCTAGAGGTCAAAACCTCGTCAATCAAACCGTACTCCTTTGACTGCTCGGCACTCATAAAGTTGTCTCGCTCGGTATCACGTGCGATATCTTCCACGCTCTTGCCCGTATGCTCCGCCATGATGGCATTGAGCCGCTCACGAATTTTTAAAATTTCTTGTGCGTGAATATGAATGTCACTGGCTTGCCCTTGAGCGCCACCTGAGGGCTGGTGAATCATCACGCGCGAGTTCGGCAAACAAAATCGCTTGTCTTTGGCGCCCGCTGAAAGTAAAAACGCGCCCATGCTGCACGCCTGACCAATACACATGGTGCTGACGTCCGGCTTAATAAATTGCATGGTGTCATAAATAGACAACCCTGCGGTTACCGAGCCACCAGGCGAGTTGATGTACAGATGAATGTCTTTATCTGGGTTTTCCGCTTCTAAGAACAACAGCTGAGCTACGACGACATTAGCCATATAGTCTTCGACTTGACCAACAAGAAATATCACTCGCTCATTCAATAAACGGGAGTAAATGTCGTATGTGCGCTCTCCACGAGCAGTTTGCTCAACGACTAGGGGCACCCCTAAGTTTTGTGGCGACAGAGGAGAAACACCGCTATCTATCATCGACATAAATTATTATTCCTTAAAAAATAGGGCAATAAAGGGAGAGGCTCTTATGAGGGGCGCACGTTCGACCGCATAAAGGCCAAAGGAATGCTCACCTAAAGTTATAAGAACACTGAAATTAAGCTTAACTCGAGCTGGCTAGATATGCCAGTTTGGAAGGCCGAATACAGCCAGAATGTTGGCTGTATTCGGTTTTTATGAACGATTTGAATGTTTATTAATCTAGAGTGGTTTATTCGCCAGAAGCTTCGGGCTTAACCAGGTCTTGGTAAGTGGTAGATTCATCTTTAATGGCGGCGGCAGCAGCTAAAACATCAACCACTTGATCTTCTAGAACTGCGGCTTCAGCGCCTGAAAGCAACTCTTTATTGCTATAGTAGTAATTCACTACGCTTTCTGGGTCTTCGTAAGTCTCAGCAATGCTTTCAACCATCGTTTTCAACCGGTCTTGATCCACTTTTAAGGAATCTGCTTTAACCAGCTCAGACACAAGCAGACCAAGCGCTGTACGACGTTCGGCGCGCTCTTTAAACATGGAGTCGGGCAATATTGACGAGTAATCTACGCTCGCGTCCGGTTGCTGACCATACTGACTCAACATTTGCTGACGCAACACATCAATCTCACTAGATACCAAAGCCGCGGGAACGTCAAAATCGTTAGCATCCATGAACGCATCTAGCACTTGCTGCTTAAACTTATTTCGGATGAGCTTTTCTTTTTCGCGCTCCATGTTTTGCTTAACGTCTTCTCGGAACTTCTCCTCACCGCCGTCAGTAACACCCAATTCAGCGTAAAACGCTTCATCTAGCTCTGGTAACTTTTGCTCTGCAACAACATTCACTTTGATCAAAAATTCAGCATCGGAACCTTTTAGCGCGTCAGACTGATAATCATCTGGAAAGGTTAGTTGAATGGTTTTTTCGTCGCCAGCAGACATTCCTACAATGCCTTCCTCAAAACCCGGGATCATGCTGTTAGACCCCAACACCAAGTTATGACCGGTGGCAACACCACCATCAAAAACCTCGCCGTCTTTCTTACCTTCAAAATCAATGTTAACGCGGTCACCATCTGCACAAGCGCGCTCTACGTCTTCCCACTTCGCTTGATTCTTACGCAAAGTTTCTATCATTGTATTGATATCTTCATCATTAATATCAGCTGTAAACTGGGTGATATCAACACCATCAATACGTTTAAGGTCAATCTCCGGGTAAACCTCAAAGGTAGCCACAAACTCGAAGTCTTTACCTTCGTCTATTTGTTTTGGCTCAATGGAAGGCTGGCCTGCAGGCTTCAGTGATTGCTCTTGCACCGCTTGGTAGAAGGATTTGTTAATGGTGTCGCCAATCACTTCTTGACGTACGCCCTGACCAAATTTTTGGCGTACTACCTTCAGAGGGACCTTACCTTTACGAAAACCGTTAATACGCACCGTTTTGGCGGCTTCTTCTAAGCGCTTATTGACTTCGCCATCTATTTGATCAGCCGGGACACCTACCGTCAGACGGCGCTCTAAACCGTTGGTTGTTTCAACAGAAACCTGCATTGCTAGCCTCGTAAATTCTAAGGGATCTTTGTCTATGAGAGAGTAACGTCACCTATGTTGACGCAATAAACCAAGTTGATGGTGCGGTCGGAGAGACTCGAACTCTCACGCCTTTCGACACTGGAACCTAAATCCAGCGCGTCTACCAATTCCGCCACGACCGCAAATCTTTGAGTAACACCCTGTAACTCTTTGTTTTTATTAACAAAGTTTTATGAATCCAAGACGTCACATGCAAGAGGCTGCGCATTTTGCCATAGCTATAGACAGTGTTCAACCGTTTTAAAAGCGGTTTTACTACATTTTAATTCAGGCGTTGTACACAAAAACGCTACAACCGGTTACTTTTTAACTCCACCGCGCCGAGAAGGCTTTTTTACTGGTGGTATCAGGGTAGGCTCAACGTTAGACGGCTTCACACCCTCACCAACTTTTGTTGTCGATAAAGAATGTAGCACTTTTGAAGAATGAACCTTACCTACGCCTACACGCTGAACTTTATAGCCCTTAGTTTTTAGCTGATCTACGATTCCCTCTTCTCCAACCAGGTGACCAGCACCGACGATAAAAAAAGTGCTGCCATTGCCCTTAAGCAGTCCCTCTACTGCTTTGGTCATTGTAATATTTCGTCGAGTAAATAATGCGTCAAACAAAGCCCTAGTATTTACATCGGCTTTGAATGGTTCAATCAAAGATTGCGCCATACCGCTGGCATCGCCGCTTTGCCATTGCGCGGCAAGTTTATATAGGTAGCCATTGCTTTGCGATAAATCCGTCAACGTCTGCAACAAGAAACTGTCTTGAGCTTTCACATCTAAGCCTGCAAACAGGCTGAGTTGGCCATCAAGCGTCTCTAACGCAACAACGGTCTTACCCTTTGAGCGGTTTAAAAAGTACATATCCAAACCCAGATGTTGCTTAAATGGCGTTTTACGCAGCTCCCCTTCAACAATTTGTAGGGCGGCAAACCATGGCTGAAATGGTTGCATCGTCGCCAGCGACAACCCATTTTTTACGCAATGTGCTTTTAGTGCATTGCGCGTTTTTTCTGACAGCAGTGCATTTAAGGTTTGCCCTGGCGCAAGACGGCCATGCTTCATAATGGCGGCCATTGCGGCCATGGGTTGAATTTTGGTGATGTCAATTTCAACAATCAATTTTTCAGAGGTGCTGAATTTATCTAAAATAATTTTAGGTAAAGGGTAAAAATTTGGGTGACCAAAATGCATAGACCCCATTAAATATACCGTGGCTTCACCCTTGCCAGTCACTTTCCAAAACGCGGGCGCACTGCCTTGGCTGGCGTGCGCAACCGGGCAAGTAATCAAACAAACAAAATATATACACAAATAAAAGGTTAAATAAACTTTTTTTGCACTAAATAACATCAATAAAACCAATAAGTAAACGGCACAAATTGAGTTTCGGGCGACTATAAAACTTACAAAGCTATTGAGGCGTTAAGTGATCGAATTAAAGGGTTTATTATCGATAAGAATAATAATTCGACCACTCATATTGCGCCACGATAAGTAGAAGAGAATACTGCCCTCAACGGGATAGATTAATTCAAACGCTCCACAACGGTTGTAATCCCCTGCCCCAATCCAATACACATGGTTGCCAAGCCCAACGTAGCATCTTTATTCTTCATTGCCGTCAGTAAGGTTCCAGTAATGCGCGTACCAGAACAACCAAATGGATGACCTAACGCAATGGCGCCCCCATATAGATTAACCTTTTCATCCATAGCGTCCATCAATTTAAGGTCTTTTAAAACCGGTAAAGACTGAGCCGCAAAAGCTTCGTTTAGCTCAACCACGTCAATATCGCTCATGGATAAATTCAAAGTGCCTAATGCCTTTTTAGAGGCCGGCACCGGGCCATATCCCATAATGGAAGGGTTCACACCAACAACGGCCATAGCACGTATTCTGGCTATGGGGGCCAAGTCAAGTGCGTTTGCACGTTCGCCCGACATTACAATCATACTAGAGGCGCCATCAGTAACTTGTGAGGAGGTCCCCGCGGTAATGGTTCCACCTTTGGGGTTAAACACAGGCTTAAGGGCCGCCAAACCTTCAGCAGTTGTCTCGGGCCGAATGGTTTGATCGTGCTTCACTTTCATTAAGGCACCTAGCTCATCATGGCCATAACGAGGAATAATTTCTTGGGCGAAGATACCCTCTTCTGTTGCTTTGGCTGCTAGCTGATGCGATCGAGCACCGAAGGCATCCATTTGCTCGCGCGTAATGCCATGAAGTAACGATAAGTATTCCGCCGTCAACCCCATAGAACCAGCAGCTTGCGCTACCGATAACCCAAGCAAAGGGTTTGGGTCCACATGGGCATTCATGTCAATGTGGCCCATATGCTCCACACCGCCAACGACATACACATCGCCTAAACCGGCTTTAATATTGGCCGCTGCCGTATGTAGGGCCGACATAGATGAACCACATAACCGGTTCACCGTTTGGGCTGGTACTTCATGGGGTAACTGAGTGCGTAATAAAATATTACGTGCGATGTTAAATCCCTGTTCGTCCCGCTGCATGACACAACCCCAAATGAGGTCATCCACTGTACTAAGGTCTATTGAAGTATTTCTCTTTAGCAGTTCATCAATCAAGTTGGCACTGATTTCATCGGCACGCTGAAAACGAAAGCACCCGTTTTTTGCGCGCCCCATTGGCGTGCGAGCATAATCAATAATAACGGCATCGCGTGGATCAAATTTCATTTTTGCCTCCAAGCGTATAGTAATTTTGGTTTTGTTGGGCACGTTGCAGCATGCCATCGGTGGGCTGATATAACGGGCTTAGTTTGGTGAGTTGCTGGGCTTGATTAACGACGTTTTCCAAGCCTAAGTCATCCAACCATTTAAACACGCCACCTCTAAACGGCGGGAACCCAATACCATATAGCAACGCCATATCTGCTTCCATCGGTGTCTCTACAATGCCTTCTTCCAAACAACGCGCCAACTCGGTTGCCATTGGAATCATTAGCCGAGCAACAATGGTCTGTTCATCAAAGTCTGTTGGGGTTGCCACATGCGGCGCCAACAACTCTATAACCTCCGGCGCGGGCAGTTTTTTAGGCTTACCTTTTTTATCTTGCTCGTAGTTGTAAAAACCTTTTTGATTTTTTTGACCGAATCGCCCCGCCTGAAAAAGTACATCTGAAGCGGCTTTGAAAGTTTTGGCCATACGTTCGGGGTAGCCTTTGGCCATAACTTCTTCTGCGTGAACGCCGGTATCTAACCCCACCACATCCATAAGGTACGCAGGCCCCATTGGCAGGCCCCAGCGCTCCATAACTTTGTCAATTTTTTGAAAGTCCGCGCCGTCGCGCACCAACATTGCAAAACCCGCAAAATATGGGAACAACACTCTGTTTACCAAAAACCCAGGGCAATTATTAACAACAATGGCCTTTTTACCCAGCGCATTGGCGTAAGCGACCGTACGCGCTATCGTTGCTTCTGACGTTTTCGTGCCACGAATAACTTCCACCAAAGGCATAGCATGAACCGGATTAAAAAAATGCATGCCGCAGAAATTTTCTGGGCGCTTTAAACCACCGGCCAGCTCATCAATGGAAATAGTAGAGGTATTACTACAAATTACAGTATCTGGTGTCACTGCTTGCTCACACTCCTTGAGCACCGCTTTTTTTACATTGGGGTTTTCAACTACAGCCTCCACCACCAAGTCGATATCATTAAAGCCTTCATAAGATAACGTTGATGATATTCGATTAAGCGTCTCTGCCATTTGGTCCAAGCTCATGCGGCCACGCTCTACCCGCTTCTTTAATAGCTTAGTTGCCTCTTGTACACCCAAATCCAAACCACTTTGGGCAATATCTTTCATCTTTACACGAACATTTTTGTAAGCAGATTGGTAGGCAATACCACCTCCCATAATGCCCGCTCCTAAGACGGCAGTATGCTCTACTGGATGAGCGCATTGCTTCTCCCAGTACTTGGCCTTTTTACCAATGTACTGATCGGCGAGAAACACACCCAATAGCGCGTTGCATTGTGGTGTTTTAGACAGCTCTACAAATGCTTGGGTCTCTACTTTTTGCGCTTCGTCTCGTGTTAATCGCGCCCCATGCTGTATGACTTCAATGGCTTTTACCGGGGCTGGGTAGTGGTAACCGGCCTTTGCTTTAATAAACATTTTACTGCTTTCAAAAGCCAATAACGCTTCGGTGTCATTATGCTGAAGCACGCCGGTCTTGCGCACTCTAACTTCCACGAAGCTTAAATCTCCGGCTATCGCACGATCCAGCATGGTAATGGCACAGGATCTTAATTGACCTGGCTCCACAACCGCATCAACCACACTCGCTTTTAATGCATCGTTTGCCCGTTTTTCGGAGCCGGTCGCAATCCACTCTATGGCAGTATCCAAGCCCACCAAGCGTGGCAGCCGAATTGTGCCGCCCCACCCAGGGAGAATGCCTAGCTTTACCTCAGGCAAGCCAATTTTTGCCTTAGGGCTCATTATTCGAAAATCGCACGCCAAGCAAACTTCTAATCCCCCACCCAGTGCATAGCCGTTTATGGCAACAACCGTTGGCACCGGTAAATCCTCTAGACGGTTAAAAGTAGCATTGTTTTTGCCAAGGAGTGACTCAATGGCTTCCTCGCCACTGGCAAACACTGGGCCAAACTCGGTGATATCCGCACCCACTATAAATACGTCCTTGGCGCTAGTGAGTAAAACCCCCTTCAGCGGCGCCCATGCCTCAAGAGCATCTAATGCCTGATCTAACTCTAACGATGTTGCACCATTGAACTTGTTGATTGACTCGCCTTGCAAATCAAAACACAGCTCGGCGATACCGTTTTCTAACTCGGAAACGCGAATGGAGTTGCCTTGATAAATCATTTCATCCTCATAATTTTTGCGAATATAAAATGACACAATATTCTAAATTTGAATTGAGTTTTGTTCTAACGTAAGTATGGATCAATCTGACGGTTAAGGACAGGCCAGCCTTACCCCACAATCATAGACACCAGCACCAGCTCTTTGGTTGCAGGGTTAGCAAACTCGAATGGTTGACCGCAGGCCAATTGATACCCTGCCCCCTCCTCAATACTGTAAGTATCGGTATCGACTTTTAGCGACAACACGCCATACATCACAAAACCTTTGATCATACCCGCCTTACCTGCCCATGCGGGCTTAGCACAGGCTCCCGGCGCGATTACGTCTTTAACGATAAAGGGTTCTCCCGCTTGGCCAACAGCGCCTTGCACCCAACTATTGATATTATGTTTGTTCAAATGTACAAATTCACTGGGTGCAATCACTGGGCTTGAAGGAACTAGATTGGAGGAGAAAAACTCAGACAAGCCAACTGAAAGGCCC
>CAYZQH010000048.1:9789-15539 GCA_964480055.1 uncultured Cellvibrionaceae bacterium | reverse complement strand
AGCAAAGTGCCGAAGGGCTAATAGGCGTGTAATTCTAACACTAACCGAAATAACTAATTGTTAAGCTAACGGCCGCAGGGGCAGCTTTTGAGTTGTGAATCACGCATTCACACCAAATGGCACTCATAGCGTTGTAGCGCTCGCGAACTGTGTTGATGCGTGCAGATACGGGCCTAATTTTACTGTGATCAACCTTGTTGATGGTTAAATAAAAACCAGTAAGTTAGCGCCTTTGATAATCACAATGAACAGAACTTCCAAATCTAAAGCCGCGCGATTACAATAACAAAAGCTGTTAACTTAACCTAAAAAGACTTAGGGTTTTAATATCTAGTCGCCATATTAAGTGTTACTTCAAAGACAAGGAATATAATTGTGCATATAAAACCAGTGGGCCCAAAAAGCATACTTTTACTATCGTTAACCTTCCTCGCATTTACCGGGCCACTTAACGCCTACAGCCGGGACACCCATCAAGTATTTACTGCCAGCATCGGTATGGCTGATACAAAAAACCGGAATATGACGATAAATGCATCCTCCGTACCAGAGGAATACAATGCACTACAGGTTAATCAATCAGGAAACCATTCTTACAGCCTAGCCTGGGGCCTTAAGGAAGATAGCGCACTATTTTCATTCGAGTATTATTCAATTAATACCGATGCCAACGTTGCAAGCTTTGAGCAAGGAGAAATGACCACTCGAGCACTTTTTTACAGTGGCTACTGGGTGCCTGAAGCGTTCTACGGCATAAGTGCCGTTGTAGGCGCAGGTGTGGGGTACGGCTTTCAAAAACTCAAACACGTAAATGACAGTTTTGGCAACAGCAGTATGGACGGCCGTGGATTATCCTACAAGCTGAGCCTTGGTGCTCACTATAAATTATTCCCCAATCTTAGTGTCTACGGTTTAGTTGAACAACACAGCTATAGCGATTTAAGCGATTCATACAGCTATAGTGACGGCGCAACGGACCAAATAATTTCGCGTACCCTTCCTAAGTCTAAAATAAATTTATTCAATTTAGGCATCATGTACTCCATCTAGAAGATGTTACTACATAGCTGAGCTAGAGCATTGCAGCGCGTACACCCCACTAACAAAAACTTACCTGCGGTGTATTCATTCGGAATACACCCTGTTATGAGCAAACTTATTGATCGAAATATCATGCCTATGAATTTTATAAATGATGGCAAGGCGAATCATATTTTATCAATCGAAACTGACGCCGTGGGTGCCAATACCATCGATTGGCTCATTAATCGCTTTTAGAGCTAGAGGTGTAGTAAACGCCGGGGATCCAGCTCTTTTTGATTTTTAGGGTTTTCTCTAGCTCGTTAGGTAAATGTTCCAGAAACTCAAATTCACAAGTGCCTAGCCGAAAGGCTGTGCCGGGCAGCAGTTTAAACTCTGTCAATTTCTGCTCCAGTACCATGCAGCCGTTAGTACTATTTTGATCAACTAAGTACAACCCATCTGGGCGCTTTTCAATACGGGCATGCAAACCGCTAATGGTAGGGTCATCAACCACAATATCGCAATCAGCACCACGACCTATAGTCATTGGCCCATCAAACTCAAACACATTTAAGGTTTCACCATGAATATATTGCTTGATGTAGGCCATGTCTCCTCCGACTTTGACTAGGTAGTGAACTATAAACCACAATTTGGCAGTGATGGGTGGATGATCAATCGAGTAGCGAGGGCACAAAAGCCCGCTATAGTCTGGGCTTTATTTGTGTGTGGAAGCTTGAATTTTTCCGGTGCTAGATTAATGCTAGCTACGGGGTAAGGCCTTGGTGCACGGCACTTGGCTTAGCGCATCAAGGTCTTTCTATGGCCTTAAATTATTCCTGATTTTCATTAACCACAAAAATCTTTCGATGTGGAAAAGGAATTTCAATATTAGCTTCATCTAAAGCAAGCTTTATTTTTTCGGGGACGGAATACAAGATGTTAAAGTAATTCTCGCCCTTACAAAAAGGTCTAACTAAAAAATCTACTGAGCTATTGTTGAGTGTTTCCACTTCAATAAATGGTTTTGGGTCTTTTAATATGTGAGGGTGAAGCTCCAATACTGATTCAATAACCTCGCGTGTTTTCTTCAAGTCGGCACTGTAAGCAACGCCAAAATGCATATCTACCCCTCTAATATCATAGTGCGAGTGATTGATAATTTGTTCGCCCCAAATTTTACTATTCGGGACAATAATTTGCTGCTTATCGAATGTTTGCAATATTGTAGTGAACATATCTACTTCTGTAACGTTGCCAAACTGACCTGCTGCATTAATAAAGTCGCCAACTTTATATGGCCGAAAAATGAGTAGCATAACGCCCGCAGCCAGATTTGACATGGCCCCTTGCAAGGCCAGCCCGATTGCCAGACCTGCCGCACCCAGTAAAGCGACTACCGAAGCGGTTTGAACACCAAAACGATTGAGTACAGCGATGCCTACAAACGCCAAAATTGCGTACCGAGCTAGGCTACCGAAAAATCTAAACAAAGTATCGTCTAAATTATCGTATTTTTTACCCAGGTTATTGACCAGTCGATATGCTCGATTTGCAAACCAAATACCAATAATCAGTATGACTATCGCTAGTAGAATATTAGTCGCCCAAGCAATCACACCTGGTAAATACTGATGCAACTCAACGTTTTCAAGATACTTTTGCATGTGCCCCCCATACTCATGTTTATGTGACTGGATATCTGCAATATAAACCAAAGTATTAGAATAACATGTTTTGCGACTATGCTTTCAAATACTGAAATTTGTATAATTGATAACCGTATATCTAGTCGTTTAATAGTTTACTGACTTCATCGCTGCTCTTTTTTGCCAAATCCTCAGCTTTCACCTTGCCGTCTTTTGCCAAATCCTCAGCTTTCGCCTTGCTGTCTTTTACCAGACCCTCAGCTTTTGCTTTGCTGTCTTTTGCAAAATCGCTGGTTGCTTTGACTCCGGTTTTTGCTGCCTCTACAACTTTGTCTGTTGATTCTTCTAATTTTTCCATACCCTTCTCAGCATAGTCAGATACTTCAGAGGCTACTGATTCAGCCGTTTTCTTGGTGAAATCAGACGACTTTTTAAGATTTTCAGTGACAACTTTTTTTGATGTATCGGCAAAGTCTTCCGTACTCTTTTTGACATCTTTGAGCGTGTCTTCTACAGCGTTACTAACATCACTTTCGGTTGCTGCTCGGTCATCATTACTGCAAGAGCAGATAAAAATTGGCATTACCACTAAAGCCATAATCAACGTAATTTTTGAATTCACTGTTTGATACTCCCAACTCGAATTAACTAGAACACTATATTAATAGTGGATGAGTGCTCAATATATGGCTAGTCATGCTTGTGCTCAAGAGCTAATGACTAGAAATTACACTAAATCATGTAAAACTGTGTAAAATGTAGTACGTAAAAGAACCGCTAGATTCTTCCAGCTTGTTGAGATAATAGGGTTTTGGCGGCATTCATATCAACGGCTTGCCATAAGCTCAGGCTGTCAGATTGTGCATTGTTCTCCGATGCGGGCTGAATACTTGCTAGACCCAAACGCTTCAATTTGGCCAATGCGTCTTCCACTTCAAAATCCAAGTCGCAATCCCAACGCTCCAAAAACCATTGCTGAATTGAATGATCTAAGTCGGTCATTGACGTAGGCTTGCCCGCTTTCAAAAGAAAATAGTAGGCTAATAGGCTTTCTTTCAATTCTTCTTCAGAGGCATTATCTGCGATCCTGTGAAAAACACCCGCATTGGTGTCTAATAATTTAAAATATAAATTACTCGTTAGTGTTTGTGCAAATTTTAATTTTCGGTTTTTAAAATTAGAAAACTGCTTCCAAATATAGCCAGCTAACGCACCAATACCAGCGCCTAGGGCCAACAGTGCCGCTTTGTCCAACGTTACAGGTTGTGAACGCCACCCCAGGTAAAACCCCAAAAGTGAACCTAGCAACACAAGCGTTGCACCCAGTTTGGTACTAATAACGACCACACCACTCACCAGCGCAGGAATACCAATCATCAATTTATCAACGGGCCTTAACCCAACTTTCGTTTCTGGAAAAAGCATTTCCAAATCAGCTTTAGGAACATTTTGAAAAAGGCGCAGGAGTACCTTATTATTTTTTTGATGAGCCGCTTTTTTAAAACGAATATATATAAAAACTCGATCGAAATTATTGAACTCCACAGTGCGTGTCCTTAAACCCATTAGCATTTTAAGCTCTTCAGATTTTTTACTCTCGCCACGGTAGTATATTAGTACCTCTTCGTAAGGGTTAAAGTCTACTTTCAAGCGCAACTTGAAAACCGATGAACTACCTAGTGAATCCTGTATTTCTTGCTCACTGATACGTTCAAAATTTGCTTGATTCAGCAAACTTTGCAGTAGATCTTCAAATACTTGTGGTTGAGACTTTTCATCAAATAATTTTGGCGTACGCAAATCTGTGTCTGGGTCGTTAAATTTATAGGCTTGTTTTAGTCGTGCAACGGTAGATAAGGCTTCAATACCAAATTGACGTGACAACAACTGATAAAGCTCTAGGAGCTGATTATCTGAATAATTGGCAAGCGTATTTTCAGTCATACACATTTTTGCAACATCATCAGCCGAATAAGGAATGAAGCGGTCACTTTGTTGAGGTGCAGTCATAGGATTTTACGCAATGTCAGTGAATTATTGGATATTTTATATCCGTTAACTAGCCGTACTATGGCTTCATGCTAGCGCGTTGCAGTGGGCTTTGGAAAACTCATAAGCAAATTTACGCTTTACGCTGAGTATAAATGCTACTTGCTTTTTTCATTGTTAGGTAGCTCCATTCTAACAAACTCGATTAAGTGGTTTAAACCTCGTACTAAAGGATTAAAACAATGTTATTTTTGACTTTAAAGAGTTAGGGATTTTCTAAACCAATTGTAAAATGGCGTAAAATTTCACCCTGCACAGAGCTATTCAAATAGTTTTTAGCTGTCAATTCTGTATATTAATACGTTCATTCAGCCTGAAAAGTTACAAAAAGTAGGAGTTTAAAATGGAAAGCTTATTACCTTTAATCGTTCAATTAATTAGTGGCGCCGTTGGTGGAAACGTGGCCGGTGGTCTTTTAAAAAACTTTTCTCTCGGTACAGCCGGGAATTCAATAGTAGGAATTTTAGGCGGAGGGATCGGTGGCCAATTATTGAGCATGTTGGGTGTTGCTACCAGTACAGGGGGCATGGACGTTGCAAGTATCGTAGGTAGCCTTGCCAGTGGTGGAGTAGGCGGCGGTGTTTTAATGGTTATTGTTGGTATGATCAAAAGCGTTTTAGCCAAATAACGGGCTTTAATATCCAGTCTTCTCAATGAGATGTTGCCCCCTGCGGGGGCATAGATCGGGGAGCATAGACCTACACTAAAAACCTTCTGGCTCTGGGGGCATTCAAGGCCTACATCAACTTGTCGATGCTGGTTAGCTCTGTGCTCCACTGATCCAGAGTTCCTTTACTGCCAACCATTGTGCGCCATTCAATGGCTCGTCTCTTACGAGCTTTTGCGTTAAAAGCGTGCCTTTGTAGAGCTATTACCAGCGTTCATAGGCCTCTTAATTATCCTCCATATTTATGTATAAAATCATCTGCTGGAAGTTGCTCAGGACTGAGTAAGCGAAAATATCAATACAGAACACTCCCCCTAAAAAGGTATGCTCTTGCACCCATTGGCGTCTGTGGTCATAGTCTT
>CAYZQH010000048.1:0-9689 GCA_964480055.1 uncultured Cellvibrionaceae bacterium | reverse complement strand
ATTTAAACTAGGCCAATAATCCAAATGACTGTCTGTAATGTATCTTGTACTGTTTTTATAGGCCTATATGCTAAATTTAATGTACGCCCTTTTTTCGGGTTTTTCCGTTTTTACTTGGCCAAGCGTTATAAAAAGGCTGGCTTGTTTACAAAAGAGCAGACCTTATGCGTAGTACAGTTTGAAGTGGCAACGCTGTAGCGGGTAAATAACCCGCTACAGCGAGAGCTCCGCCGTTACTGTTTTGCTGCCTATTGTTATGGCAGCCTGCACTTTGGCACCGTTTAAAGTTTTACCAATACGTATTAACGTAGCAGCCGTACCGTTTTGTGTGAGAGTCGTTTCTGGTGCTATGCGCTCTATGTCTCCCTTTGTTGTAAAACGCACTTCTACATTATTGTTGCGCACTGGGTTGAGGTTGTCGTCCTGCAATGTGGCATATACAAACACGCTGTCGTTAACCCCTGTTTGTGGTGGAATACTGGTCTTCTCTAGGTGTATTTTTAATGAGCTTGCTTTACCGGGGGTAACCACTTTGTGGCGGGCTACCGGCTTTTTGTTTACGTAGGCGATGGCTTCTAATTCGCCGGGGGTAAACTGGGGTGCGGTAAATTGAAACGGTGGGTGTGCTAAGTGTTTAAATTGGCGGCTTGGCGTTGCTTGACTAATGGTATTGCCGTTCAGTTTTAGCTCTACGGTATCTGCGTTACTGTATACATAAAACGTTAGGTTAGAGCCTTCAGACCAATTGCTGGCGATGTAAGCCATGTAGCCATTGGATGTGTGCAAATCGCTTAGTGGGCCTGCGCTGGCTCTGGCATCACGCTGGCTTTGGTAAAAATAATAACTGTATTTTGGCAAGCGCTCGATACTCATAACGCCGGAGGCTTCTAAATCATCTGCGTAGCCGCGGTTGTAATCAAACATCACCCAGTAGCCGTCGGCAAACGCAGGTGTGGTGAAGTTGTCGTTGTGGGCCTCAGTAATGTTTGCTGCTTGTTGTTGTAGACGGGTTTCCCCATCACTTAACCGTTGTCGGCTGGAGCGCTCTGCTTGTAATAAATTACCCCATCTATCTTGGTTTAGCCCTGCATTCATTGCGTAGTATTCCCAATCTCCGTATTCAGAAACCAGATAAGGCTTTTTAGGTGTTTCGTAGTGCTCTAAGCGATGCTGTCTGGCTTGCAAGTAAATATCGTAGCCGTAGCTTTGCCAGCCAGCGGAATACACATTATTACCTGGGTATTCTTCGTGCACGGCTATATGAAACAGGTCGATTAAAGGCTCTTCCATCCACGATTCGTTCAGTGAGCATTCCCACGCTAAAACGGAGGGGTGGTTGCGGTCGCGGCGGATCATGTCGCGACAGGTTTGAACAACGTGTTTTTCAAACTCTGGTGTGTCGTTGCTGTACTGCCAGCCGAGTATGGCATCCACTAAAACAATGCCCAGTTCATCGGCGGCTTTCATAAAGGCTGTGGCGTGTGGGTAGTGAGATAAACGAACGTAATCAAACCCTGCGGCTTTTATTTTCTCGGCATCACGGTATTGCGCAGCGTTGGAAAGGGCGTAACCCAAGTAAGGGTATTCTTGATGTCGGTTAACACCGCGTAAAAATGTTTTTTCCCCGTTTATGTGCAATTGGTTATTGACGAATGTGAAGGTGCGAATACCAATTTGAGTGGTTTGTACATCTACTAGTAGGTTGTTTTCAAACACTTCAGTTTTTAAGGAATATAAATTAGGCGTATTAGGGGACCACAACTTCGGGTTTGCCACCGTTAAAACCTGCTCATTGATTGCGCTGGTATTTGTGCCGGCATCAAATGCTATTAGGGTATGATTGATTTTCTTATCGTTAAAAAATAATGTGTGTGACACCGCAATATTTTTTGCATCACGTTCTTTTTTAATGTGCGTTTTTACATTCAGCTTGGCTCGTTGTTTGGACACTTCTGGGTATTGTACAAAAATGCCGCCGCCGGCTACTTCGTTTGCAGCTATAGCATTGCTTATGTGGGTGGTGTTTTCTACGCGTAGCCACGTGTTGCGGTATATGCCACCATACATATTAAAATCTAAAACTTTAAGAGGCTTGGGCCCGGTAGTGGTGTTGTCGGTATTATCTAGGCGTACCATTAATTGGTTTTGGTCTTCTTGAAGGTGTTGTGTTAATTCTACAGTAAATGGCAAATAACCACCGAAGTGTTGGCCAATATGACGACCGTTTAAATACACATCCGCCACATTCATAGCGCCTTCAAAGTCTAAATAGACGCGTTTATTTTTCCATTCAGGCTGAGATGTTATTGTTTTTTTGTACCAGGCTTCTCCCTGCCATTGTGCATTAACAACTAAGGGTTCTATTTTTGTTGTGTGAGGTAGGGTGACGTGCTCCCATGTACTTATTGCTTCGGCTTGTTGGTAGCTCAGAGGCTTTTCAACACGGCTAAATTGCCAGTGGTTATTAAATAATACCGGGGCGGTAATAAGAATTTCGGTTTTTTTAGGTTGAATTTTGGGCTTTGTATCGGGTGTTGTTTTTGAGTCACAGGCGGTTAAGCCAATCAATAGTAGTACGCTTAAAAAGCGGGGCAAGTATTTCATGGTGAGCTCGATAAAAATGAAGGTGGAAAGGTAAAAGTAAAAATTTAGGGGCGTAGCGCCCCTCGAATTATCGCCTAATAATAGGTTGGTTAGAATTTATAACTTATACCCAAAGAAAAGCGTTTTCCAAATAATTCATAGCGGTTTGCATGTGTAGGGCTATTGGATTCTAAGCCGTACATTTTATAGGGGGAGTCCGTAATGTTTTGCGCTTGAAACATAATTTTTAAATCATTTTCAAAGGTGTAGGAAAGGCTTAAGTCGGCATAACCTTCGTCATCGTTTATACCTTCTTCAGCACTTAGGCGGTTAACATCACGTTGAAACTCACTGCGGTAGCTGTAAGAAATACGCGTCTCAAAGCCGTTTAAATAATGCCAAAGCGTTACTGTGCCAACGTGTTCGGATAATCCTGTAAGCGCAAAGGGTGTAGCGTACAGTGGCGTACCCTGCGTAATGTTGGATTCCGTAAATGCGTAGTTGGCATAAACGCCCAAGCCGTTTAAGGGGCCAGGTAAAAAGTCGAAGGCTTGTTGGTACATTAACTCGTACCCACGAATATAACCACCACTGCCGTTTACGGGTAGGGATAAGTCATAATCGGTACCCTCTACTGTTATGGTTTTTGCGCCGGCTTGGCGAGCAATAAAGGTTTCCATATCTTTGTAGTACAAGGTGGTGGCCACAGAGCTACTGTCGTTAAAGTACCACTCGTAAGTAAAATCCACTTGTGTTGCACGGAAGGGCTCTAGCTTGGGGTTACCGGTACCGGCTTCACCGGGGTTGTCACCCCATTGGTCAAAGCCAATATCTACAGAAGGGCTTAAAAAATCCAGTGGCGCCCGCGCAATGGTTTTGGCCACTGCCATACGCACTATGTGATCGGGTATCACTTCTAAAATTAAATTTAGGCTGGGTAAAAGTTCGTCGTAGCTGTGTTCGCTTGTGGTCGCTATAGGTGTGGCTGGCATTTCTACCCAGTTATCAGAGCCTGCAGGTTCTTCTACCCATACACTGGTGCTTAGTATCTGATGGCCGCTGGCGAGTGTTTCGGTGTTTACGTAGCGCACACCCACATTCCCGGACAAGGGTAAGCCGGCGAGTTCGGTATCAATATCCGCTTGTAAAAATACAGAGAAGATCGCCTCGTTAACTTTCCAGCTGGCCAGTTTGTCGTCATTATCGTTTGGCGCTGGGTTTTCTAGACCGCCAAAATAAAAATCTACAACCGCCTGACGGTTTAAGGTAAGGTATTGCGGCAGGTCGTTCCAGTAACTGTCCACATCTGCACTTTCTATCAGGTCTTGTGTTATAACACTGCTGTCACTTGTAACAAATTGGTCCCACAGTTGCGCATCTAAAAACTTTTCTCGGTCGGAATAGCGGCCACCAAAGGTTACAGCACTGATCACTCCATTTAAATTACGTGTAATCGAAAAATCTACCGAGGTGATGGAGTCTTCACCGTGTGAGAGTGGTGCTATGGTTATGTCGCTAATGGTATTTTGCGTTATATCCGTAAGGCTAATGCCTGCGTCTGGTGTAAATAGCATGCGGCCATCTGTATCTACGCCAAATGTGCCGTATGGGTCTACTGTGTTATTGGCTGTACGCACAGAGTACCAGCGACGGTCTCTTTGTGTTTTAGAGTACGCCAAGCCTTGACTGTATATCCATTCGTCTGTTTCCCAGGTTACATTTAAGCCGTGACTGATTAAATTGTCGGTTTGAGTAAACTCTTCGTTTAAGTTGCGCAAGGAGCTTAAGCCTACACGACCACTGATTAAATCCAGTGTTCCTGGATCGGAGTTACTGTAGGCGGTGGGAGCGGTGCTGGCAGGTGCCCATTGTCGCTCGTAGGTGCTGTCTATTTGAAAGTCAAAACCGCGCTGTTCTTCTTCAATGTCCAACTTTGAGTAAAATACATCGTAGCTAACGGTCAGGGAATTCTGCGGCATCCACTCGACCACGCCCATTACGCCAATGCGTGAATCTTCACCGCCACGAGTTAAGGCTTGCCCACCCCAGGGCGCGTTAATGTTAATACCTGCAGCATCATTCCACTGTTTGTTGTGCCAGGTATCGCCGTAGTTCCAAAGTTCCGTGCGCTGTGTGGCAATGGGTTGTGTTTGTTGGGCAATGCCTACTGCTAGGCCAAGGGTGTCGTCATTAAAGGTATCAATGTACGAGGCGCTTAATCTGTGGCCAATACCGCTGTTGGCGGCATCATCCACTTCTTGTCCTAAGTCATATATGGAGCCGCGAGCACTTAAAGCAACGGTTGTTTCACCGTGCTCTATGGGGGAAATGGTCTCTAAATTGACTGTGCCACTAACGCCGCCTTCAGTAAGTTTGGCTTGCGGTGTTTTATACACTTGGGCGGCGTTGATGAGTTCCGAGGGGAATTGGTCGTAGCGAATGTTACGGTCTTCCTCGACGGTGGCTATTTCACGACCATTTAATGTGGTTAAGCTTAATAATCCGCCCATGCCACGGATGGATATTTGGCTGCCGTTGCCGCGGTCTCTGTCTTGCGCTACGCCGGGCAGGCGAGCGAGGCTTTCGGTAATAGAAACATCAGGCAATTGGCCTATGTCTTCTGCGGATATGGCTTCAATAATGCTGTTGGAATTACGTTTTTGCTCCAGTGCCGATTGCAAACTCTTTTGGTATTGTCCAGTGACGATGACTTCTTCAGCAATTGGACTACTGTTTGTTTGTGTGCCTATTGCGTCTTGAGCGCGAACGCTTGATGTGTGTAAACCAAACATGATGACGCTAATGGCCAGCGTCAAAATTTTTTGTGTGGAAGCACTTGTGCATTTAGTGAGTTTCATGAGACCCCGTTATTGGTTTTGTTATTCATTATATATGGAGTGCTTTGCGCCTAATAAATCGCTGACAGGTTACGATTACGCATTTTTATTATGAGTTTTTACGATATAGGTGGTGAGATAATAAAGGTAGCGCTATTGTCGTACAATAGGTGCTGTGGTCGAATTCTATAAATTACGCACGTGGTGGGCTGGGTGTGTTAATACCAATTGTATAGGTTGTGCATAGCGACAGTTACTTTGCTGTTGAATACAAGTTAACTGTCGCATCACATTTTATTTTAATCCGTATTTCTCTGTGAATTTATCCAATTCAATAAACTTAGTGCTGTCTGCTGTAGCGGTGTTGCCAGACCAAGAAAAAATCGCATCGCCCCAGAACCCCGATTGGGTGGGCTCCCAAAAGAAGGCGCCTAAACCTTGTTTGTTGGGCAGCTGAATCATTATTTCATTTACTAAGGTTATTTCTTGGTTGTATTCTGCAAAGGCGAATTTTAGGTTGGGGTAACGGCTTGCCATGGATTGTATTAAACCTTTCCATTCGCTGGTAGGCCCCTGGAATGGCTCGTACGCAGATAGCCCTAATACATCAAACTCTACGTTGCGTTGCAAGGCGTTATCCACCCACCATTGCATGCCACTGAGGCTATCGGTGTTTTCAATATGCAGCATTACAAGAATGTCGTTGCTTACGTCGTTAACGCCCTGTATGCCAGCTTTTAACAATACAGCTAGGTTATCCCAGTTACTAGAGCTGCCATTGATGCTGTTTTCTACTACGTTGTCGCCCCAGCAGGTACTGTCTGCTGTGGGTATATGTACCAACATGCCTGGCGTGGATTCATTGCCCACTTGTACCATTTCTGGGCGGGCACCGGCTTGATCTAATGCGCTGACCAGATTGCGAGTATAGGTGCGAACTTGTTCGGCCAAGCCAGATAGCGTTGTAATGTGACGCCACGCTTGCGGAATGATTTGCTTGGAGGGATCTGTCCAGGTGTCACTGTAATGAATGTCTACCAACAGCGCCAAGCCAGCGGCTTTGATCTCTCTGGCAAACTCTACTAAATGCGCCTGATCGTTGTAGGGTTCGGCTTTTTTGGTACAACCGTCTGCCGATGCGTAACCGTATTGCGCCCACGGCTCCACAAATGTACGTAGGCGAATGGTGTTTACGCCGTGATTTTTAATAATGTCTAAAATGGATTTTACCGTGCCGTCTGTATCCTTAAATTGTGAGCCGAAATCACGCAGCTCTGGAATACTGGAAATGTCCATACCAACCATGTAATCCACTGTAACAGCGGGCTGCGTGTCACAGGTACCAAGACTTAAGCCATCGCCGTTTATTCGGATAGAGTCAATGTTGGCCAGGCCTTGTTCTTCAGATGCGCTCAGTCGTAGTGTGTTTTCACCGGCGTTTAATGTGATGTTTGTTGTGCTTTCACGCCATATATCCCAGCCATTGGTGGTTTGCAAATTTACGTCACCCTGACGGGTGCCTTTTACGTATACCTTACCGTTACGTGGCGTGGTTCCTCCATTGGCGTAACGAACAGTTAAGGAATGTGTGCCTGTTGTATCGGCATGTATTGCTACGCTAAAACCTGCTTCACGAGCATTGCTGGCATTAAAATAGCCGCCGCCATTGTGGCCGCCATGCTCCATTTCATAAACCCCAGAGAAGCTGCAAAGGTTACCTGTTGAAAGCTCAATATTTAAGGCGCTGATAACCGCCCCTGAACTGGAGCTGCTTGAGGAAGAGCTACTGGAAGATGCGCTACTGCTTGATGAACTGCTGCTAGAAGATGACGTGCTTGAGGACGAAGAACTCGCCTCGTTGTTGGATGCGCCGCAAGCCGCAAGCGCAAGTACAACGGCAGAAATAAGAGTTAAACGTGAAATAGGCATTGTTACATCAATCCGAGTCGTCGGGGCATTGAGTTATGTTTATGGTTGGGGTGGCTTTCATTTCAGGTACCTCCATTGAGGTACCTCCATGGATAGCTACCTATTAAAAGTTAACCAAGCTATTTAGGTATACCTCTATATTGGTAAACTGACTGTCTAAGTCATAACCGTTGCGGTCAGCCGCGTCATTTGGATTTAGCTGATTGCCATTTTCCCAAGTGTTAGGCATACCGTCGCCGTCACTGTCATAGTTGCTCGCTCGTCGATTGGTATTGATATTGGGCAGCCCGCCGACTTCGTCTTGGCTGTCGATGATTCTGCCGGAGTTATTCGTCATTTGGTTGATAATGCGTGAATCGACGGCATCGCGGCTGAGTGATGCGCCTACGTTAGCGCGTACCCAATTGTAGGCTTGGTCTGCACTGAGTGTGTCTACCATCGGGTAATTCCAGCGAGATGAAACGCGTTGATTACTGCCGAAGCCTTGGAAGGCACCCCAGCCTGCGGTTGAACCATCGAGGCTGCGATTACGATTGCTATCAACCTTATTGCCCGACTGGTAAGCGTAAACGCTTTCATTTTTTTCATCATCCCAAATTGCACTGGGGTCATCGGAATCGTTGTTGGCAATATAGTAATTATTGACCATATTGACTTCTGCGCGGCCGCCTTTAGAGCCGTCGATAGATTCCCCTTGACGTTGACCCCACCCGTAAATGATATTGTTAACAAAATCGAGTTTTACTGGGTAGCGTGTTGGTTCACCTTGATTTGGTCCGACGCCAGGGTTACGCATATCACAGTGCGCGTACAGGTTACGGTAATAGGTGTAACCGCCGTCGTTATTGTCATTGGCGCGTACAAGTGAGCCAAAGGCATGGGGTTGCAAATACGATTCGCCGTTTTTGGTTTTTACCAGGTATGAGTTGTTAAGGGGTTCAGAAATTATTGAGTTTTGAATCGTGACATCATTGCTCCAGGTGACCGACAGTGCCTCATCAACACTCCACGATGCAGACACATGATCTAGAACGACATTTTTCGAATCGGTTACGCTGATGGCGTCGGCCGAACTGCCTTTGAGGTTACCACGGCCGCGTGAGGGTAGCTTACCGGTTGTATCGTACACATTGAAGTCGCCGCAACGAAAGCGCATGAAACGCACAATCACATTGTTGGCTTCGATCAGTGTGTTGTAGCCGGCTACGGTAATACCGCCTTCGGGCGCCGTTTGCCCTGCAATGGTTAGATTATTTCGATTGATTTTCAGTGACGACCGCAGATTGATCGTGCCGGAAATATTGAACACGATGGTGCGCGGCCCCCTGGCAGAATTGATACCTTCTCGCAAAGAGCCGGAGCCCGAATCATTGAGGTTTGTTACCCTGTAAACATCACCACCACGCCCGCCAGTGGCAAATCGCCCAAAGCCTTGCGCGCCTGGGAAGGCCAGTCCGGGCTCTGTGTTTGGGTTTGTGTTACCCGAGCCGCCCGAATTACCCACACAGCTTTTTGCACTAATGCCAGGGGCACTGAGTTTGATGTAATCGATATTTGCAAGGCCGTCTCCGCCAATAGCGCTCAGTGTAAGTGTGAGTTCGCCGGCACTGATGGGCACAAGCAGTTTTTCTGTTTGCCACGTTGTCCAGCCGCCAGTCGCGGCTAAGTTTACTGTATAACTGCCAGAAGTATCGCCGCTCACGTCTAAGCGGCCGGGCCTCGCGGCTCCGCCACCATTGGCGAAGCGAACTTCGATCTCAGCGGTGGTGGCGCTTGCGGCTGCGACTTGCCAAACAATACGGGTACCCGATGCGTTATCAACATTCACATAGCCGTTGCCGGTATAGCCACTATGTATGGTTTCTTGCGCGTCGCCCACCGCACTGCAAAAGCCTGTTTCATTTTCTTGAATCGTTAATGATACGCTCGGCGCACCGGAAGAGCTGCTTGATGATGAAGAACTGCTTGATGAGCTACTCGACGACGAACTCGAGCTGGACGATGATGAGCTTGAAGATGAAGAGCTGGTTGGGGTGTTGCCCGCACCTTCGCTGGGTTGTCCGCCACATGCGCTTAGAAGCAATGCCGTCATTAGAGCGGCCGACAAGGTAAAGGTGTTTTTCATTACAAAAGCTCCGTCGAGTTATATGTTGTTGATAACTGGCTGATTATGGATGAATCGCGTGTGCTTGACATTGAGGCCAGTCACAATAAATGCGATACAGCTTACCCGCTTGCATGGCCATGTGACCGGGCGGGGGTTTGGTTGTTTCAATGGAATAAAGTGAAATCAAAGAGTTAATGTGAATAGGGGTATAACGTGCATCTGGCCCCGTTTTT
>CAYZQH010000047.1:0-15713 GCA_964480055.1 uncultured Cellvibrionaceae bacterium | reverse complement strand
GTAGCGCCAACTAAGAACCCACGCGCCTGAATATCACCGGCCAACCAACACAAATCACCCACTCGCTGAAAGCCAAACATAGAGTAATAGATGTAAAACGGAACCATGGGCTCTTTGTAGGTACTGTAGGCCGTTGCGCAATTGATCCACGCGGACATAGCACCGGATTCATTAATGCCTTCTTCCAGAATTTGACCTTTTTTATCTTCCTTGTAGTACATGATTTGGTTGGAATCATGCGGCACGTATTTTTGACCTTCAGAAGAGTAAATACCCAACTGTCGGAACATACCTTCCATACCAAAAGTACGGGCTTCATCCGGCACAATCGGTACGATACGTTTACCAATGGCTTTATCTTTCACCAAGGTAGATAAAAAGCGCACAAAGGCCATGGTAGAAGAAATTTCGCGGTCGCCCGAAGACTTCAACAGTGGTGCAAACTTTTCTAATGGCGGAATGGCTAATGGGTCAAAGTCTTTAACCCTTGCAGGCACATAGCCATTCAAAGAAGCACGACGTTCTTGCAAGTACTTCATCTCAGGAGAGTCTGGCGATGGGCGGTAATAAGGGACTTTTTCTAAGTCTTCGTCGCTTACCGGGATACCAAAGCGATCACGGAAGGCTTTTAGGCTTTCTAAGTCTAGCTTTTTAACGGAGTGCGCCACATTGGCAGACTCAGCGGATGACCCCATGGCGTACCCTTTAACGGTCTGCGCCAAGATCACTGTAGGCTGGCCTTTATGACTGGTGGCCTGCGCGTAAGCGGCATACACTTTTTGCGGGTCATGGCCGCCGCGGCTTAAGTGCATGATCTCGTCGTCGGTCATATCCTTAACCAACTCTAGAAGCTCTGGGTATTTACCAAAGAAGTGCTGACGCGTGTATGCACCGCCATTGGCTTTGAAGTTTTGCATTTCGCCGTCGACCACTTCATCCATGCGTTTTTGCAATAGACCAGTCTTATCTTTGACCAGTAATTCATCCCAGCCACCACCCCAGAGGAGCTTAATCACATTCCAGCCGGCACCACGGAAGACGCCTTCTAGCTCTTGAACAATTTTGCCATTACCACGAACAGGGCCATCTAAACGCTGCAGGTTACAGTTGATCACGAAGATAAGGTTGTCTAGTTGCTCGCGGGCCGCCAGAGAGATAGCACCAAGCGTTTCTGGCTCGTCACACTCTCCATCGCCCAAGAACGCCCAAACTTTGCGGTCACCACGGGCAACAACAGAGCGAGCAGACATATAACGCATAACATGCGCTTGGTAAATGGAACAAATTGGACCCAACCCCATAGAAACCGTTGGAAACTGCCAATAGTCAGGCATTAACCAAGGGTGTGGGTAAGAAGAAAGCCCTTTGCCGTCCACTTCCCTACGGAAGTTGTCTAACTGCTCTTCATTAAACCGGCCTTCCAAGAAAGATCGGGCATACATTCCTGGTGAGCTGTGGCCTTGGAAATATATAAGGTCGCCTAATTGGTCGCCGTCATTACCACGGAAGAAATGGTTGAAACCCACATCATACAAGGTAGCGGCGGAAGAAAAGGTGGAGATATGACCGCCCAATCCATCATCGTTTTGGTTGGCCCGCATGACCATCGCTAATGCATTCCAGCGCGTCAATGAGCGTATTCGCCGCTCCATTGCATTGTCACCAGGCTTTTTAGGCTCATCAGCCTTAGCTATGGTATTGCTGTATGGGGTAGTAATCGCAGAAGGTAGCCCAACGCCCGACTGTTTTGCCGCGTCTGCTAGCTGTGCCAGCAAATAAGAGGCTCTCTCAGAACCCCCATGGCGGACGACAGATTCTAGAGCTTCAAGCCACTCTTGGGTTTCAAGAGCATCGATTTCCTCGACCATTTAAGTCTCCTCAATCTAGTGCGCGTGAGTGTGCGCATTATCAATCATTCTGGGTAGGTGTACGGGTACACACCTCCGTTCAAACCTTCCTACTGATACCCCGGTTTATCTCAAACCAAATAAACCCCGCATTACATAAGTAATGTTGTATGGGCAACATTGATGGGTAAAGTAAGAAAGGTTCGGCCTTGATACCTTTATTTGTGTAAAGGCACGCAACAAAGGTCCGATAGGCAATAAACCGCTATCGCCCCTGCCGCTGCGGCGCCACGATTCTACACAGTTCGTTATGATTTATCCAGCTAAGCGCATCATGTACCGCGGCAACGAGTTAGCTAAGAGCCTTGATTTTATTCAGGTTCTGGCCGGTCAATAGACGCCACGGCCGCCTTGGTGGGCCAGGCATTGAGAATGGCCTTGCACAAGGTTGCCAGAGGAATTGCAAAAAACACCCCCCAAAACCCCCATAAACCACCAAATACCAATACCGCCAAAACAATCACTACTGGGTGCATTTTAACCGCCTCTGAAAAAAGTAAAGGCACCAGCACATTCCCGTCTAATGCTTGAATGATGCTGTAAGCAATCATCAAGTAAAGTAAATCGCTACTCCATCCCCATTGAAAAAAACCAATAAGAAACACAGGTAAAGTCGCCACGGCCGCTCCGATGTAGGGTATAAGTACAGACAGCCCCACGGCAATCCCCAGTAACAACGCGTAATTTACGCCCAAGAAGCTAAAGGCGATACTCGTCGCCACGGTTATAATGACAATCTCTACCACTTTGCCACGCACATAGTTGGCAATTTGCTGGTTCATTTCCCACCAAATCTGTTTCATTACCGGGCGCTTTTTAGGCAAGATATTCCCCACCCAAGACAACATGAGCTGGCCGTCTTTTAAAAAGAAGAACACCAAAATAGGAACCAAAACCAAGTAGATAAGAATCCCAACCAATATGGGCAGCTGAGCCACAGAGAAGGTCAATACGGTTTGACCAAACTTGCCAAACTCAGTGCTCACTGCGCTGGTCATCTGGGTTACTTGCTCAGGGGACACAAATTGCGGGTAACGCTCTGGTAAAAGCAAAAGCAGGTGCTGCCCCTCTTTGATCATGCGCGGGGCCTCGCCGGCCAACGTCAGCACCTGCTTCCACATTGCCGGTAACAAACCAAACAAGCCTACGCAAATACTGAGCACCAAAACTAAAAACGCAATAATGACGGCAACAATGTGAGGAATACCAATGCGTACGCACTTGGCCACCAACCCCTGCATCAAAAAAGCAATGATAATGGCGGTAAACATCGGTGCCAACACTACCCCCATGGTCACAACAATGACCACCGCGCCAATCAGTATCACCGCCACCAGCACGGCTTCCTCTTCAGCGAAATAGCGCTCTAACCACCGCTCAAATACTTTGATCATGCCACTTACCTATTCCAACCATTAGACGTCGAGCTTACGTATTACATATTCGTACACACCATCGTTCTCTACGAAAGCTTCTATAGTATGACCACTTAAGCGCGCGAACGCATGAAAGTCCTTAACGGAACCTTTATCCGTCGCTAAGACTCTCAGGCACTGTCCGCTTTGGATTTGATTTAACGCTTGTTTCGCCCGTAATAACGGCAGTGGGCAACGTAACCCTTGAGCCTCCACAGTCTGAGCGGGTACATCGCTTGAACCTTCAGGGGTGACGTTAGTTCTAGAAGCAGTCATGGTATCGGTGGCCTATATCGCTGTGTAAGTGCTCGTGCTGTGGTGTCTATACACGGATAAAACCCGCAGATTCGTGGCACCCCAAGGTTTTGCGTTAATTGCTGGCCTAGGGCAATATTTGAAGGCTTGTAAGGTATACCGCTCGTAGATTTCAAAAGTATAAGGCTCATGTAACTTAACTAGAGCACACGCCAGAGTATATAAGAGCCCTACAGAGCTCATTATTACTGTAGAAGCAGAGCGATCATTGCCCTATGCTTGCGCTAAGGCTCCTAGTTTACCTAACAAAGGTGTATTTGTGTCAGCACTCCGTACCCTCAAAGCGCTGGTCATTTTATCGGCTCTATGCATAAGCAACTATGCAACCGCAGCCAGCTCTGATTTACAGCTCCCCACTTTGGGCGAAACCAGCGCGGGGATGATCTCAACCACCCAAGAGTATGAATTTGGCCAGAAGCTAATCCGCAAATTTCGCGCTGGACTACCAGAGTCAAGCGACCCATTTATAGAGGAGTATCTCACCCAACTGTTACGTAAATTGGTTCAGTACAGCGAGCTAACAGACCCTCACCTTGAGATTTTGGTGATTGAAGATACCTCTTTGAACGCTTTTGCGGCGCCTGGCGGCATTGTGGGTGTAAACACCGGTACCTTTTTAGTGGCTCAGACCGAACAGCAACTTTCGTCCATTCTAGCGCACGAATTGGCACACTTAAGCCAACGCCACTACGCGAGAAAAGTACATCAAAGCAAACAAAACACCATCGTCACCATGGCGGCTTTACTTGCAAGCATTGTCTTAGCCGCACACTCAGGTGGTGACGCAGCTATTGCTGCAATTCCAGCAGTGCAAGCCGCCTCCATACAGTCCAACTTGAAATTCAGCCGCGACATGGAAAAAGAAGCCGATCGCATTGGCATGCAAACCCTGTTAAATGCCGGCTTTGACCCATACGGCATGCCGCAAATGTTTGAAGTTATGTTAAGAGGAACGCGCTTTCGCTCGAAAATACCCGAATTTTTAATGTCTCATCCCGTCACAGAAAGCCGTATTTCCGACTCCATGAACCGGGCTTCTCGCTACCCTAGGCGCCACTACCCAGATGATATTAATTTTCAAATTGTAAAAGCCCGCGTAATAGTACAAAACCAACGCAATGCGCACGTGGCGGTAAAACGCTTTAGGGACGAGGTCAGTGGCAACAGCTTGTCACCGTTGGCGGCACAGTACGGCCTGGTTCTGGCACTGACTGAAGCAAGAGAGATTGAAGAAGCACACAAAGAATTTAAAAAACTAGAACAACTTATGCCTAAAAATATGGCGCTTACGATTGCACAAGCCGACATTGAAGCAGCCTCAGGCGAGTTAGAAAACGCCTTAAAACGGTTAAAAGCAGCATTAAAAACACACCCGCAGAATCACCCACTGAATGTGCGCCTGGCAGAGCTTTTGATGAAAGCAGGCCAATATAAAATATGTGAGTCTGTGTTAAAAGCGCACGTTAAACGCCAACCTCGTAACTCTTACGTTTGGTATTTGCTGGCTGAAGTTCACGGCCTGGCGGGGAATATATTAGATGTGCACAAAGCGCGAGCGGAATATTTTATTTTACTGGGTATTTACAATAAGGCTGAAATTCAACTTAAAAACGCCTTAAAAATGATAGAAGCCGGTGATTTTCAAGCCAAAGCAAAATTAGAGCAGCGCCTCAAAACCGTTAGAAAACTTCGAAAAGAAGATATCAGTTAATGTGGGAGGGTATTTTATAAATCCAATGCCTTTAAACAGTAGGGACGTTAGATTCATCAGTCTCACTAGCTATAGCACCTGCATGCTCACACCATGCGGAGCTTTTGAGCCACTGATTGGTCTCTTCAGCGGGCATTGGCATACCCATGTAGTAACCCTGCGCACTGTCGCACCCTAAGTTGCATAACCGCGAGTATACCGCTTGCGATTCAACGCCCTCTGCCACAACATACAACCCTAAATTGTGCGCCAAATGAATGGTCGAATTAACGATAATTTCGTCCTGCTCATTGTGCAACATAGAAAACACAAAAGAAGAGTCTATTTTTAACGCCTGAACGGGTAACCGTTTTAAATACGCCAACGACGAATAGCCCGTACCAAAATCGTCCACCGCCAAACGAACGCCCAATGTATTGATTCGCTCTAATGCTGCTTCGGCACGCGTTGGATCCACCAATATCATGCTTTCTGTAATTTCTAATTCAATTTTTGAGCCCGGCAATTGATAGTGACGAAGCAAGCGTTTTAAATCCAATACGATGCGGTCATCCAGTAAATTTCTAGCCGATAAATTCATTGCAACCGTAACGTCATGCCCTAAGGATTGCCAAGCTTTACATTGCTTTATGCCCTGCTCTAGTACCCATAAGGTCATGTCATAAATAAGGTTTGAATGCTCTGCAATAGGAACAAACTCGGTGGGCGGGATAAAGCCCAGCTCTGGGTGCCGCCACCTTAAAAGGGCCTCAAAACCATGCAGCTGGTTATTGGATAGATCTATTTTGGGCTGGAAGTACAACACCAATTCATTTTCGCGCACGGCACGCCCTAGGGCGCCCATTAGCTCTAGCCGCTTTGGAGAATGAGGATCAAACGCGGAGTCATACACCGCAACCCCTTGAAGACTGGTTTTAGCGCGATACATGGCCACATCGGCATATCGCATTAATGTGCTTACATCACTCGCTTGAGTTGGGCAGATGGCGACACCAATACTGGCACTAATTTCGGTGCGTACACCCTCCACTTCAAACACCAACGAAATGGCATCCAATAATTTGTGGGCAACAATGACCGAATGCTGAGCGTTTCGAATATAAGGTAGAAAGATTGCAAATTCATCTCCACCTAAGCGCGCCACCACACCATTGAGCGCCGCCAGCTGCTCTTGTAGACGAGGGCCCAATTGCTTTAATACTTTATCACCCGCCAAATGACCAAGCGTGTCATTAATTTCTTTGAAGCGGTCTAGGTCAATGAGCATCAGCGCCATTTTTTGGTGCGCACCGCGGTCATTCAGGGCCTTACTCACTGTTCGATACAGGACGCTTCTATTGGGCAAAGACGTTAGAACATCGTGATTTGCCAAGTACTCTAAACGCGATAAATAATTACGCGTATCGGTAATATTGCGAGTAGTACCCCATACACGCGTTAAGTACCCGTTTTCAACAATACCAATTGCACTACTTTGCAGTGACATGGCTTGGTCATTGTTATCGAAGCGCTCATAGTCGCGGCCCTCTAAGCGATATCCATTGCTGACAAATATCTGGATATCCTCTCGAATATTAGGTGAGCCGTTATGATGAATGGGCAACCCCAACAGGTCGTTGGGGCGAGACACGCCATAGAGTTGTGCCAGTTTGTTGTTGCATTCGGCTAGAATTGCACGCTTTAAAATTGCCTCTTCCTGTTCGACCTTAGGCAATTGTGTGTCAATGGGTGGGCAAATGTCGTAACGCCAAATAGCGTCTGCACTGTTGGCAATATATGCGCGATACCTAGCTTCACTTTCTGAGACGGCACGCTCACGACGTATAGATTGAGTAATATCAGAAAACACCAATAAAACACCCTCAACGACACTGTCGTTATTTTTAATGGGTGTTTTATCCACGCTAAACCAAAAATCTCTGCCGTTTTTGGTTACACACTCACGAGAATCTAAAAGAGGCTGCCCCGTGCGCGCCACTTGTAATAGCTCTCTATGGCGCTCTGCACTATCGTCCCAGCATGCGGAAACCTCAAAAAAGGTTGCCCCTACAACCGATTCGCTTCCCCACCACTGGCGCGCTCGTTGGTTCGCACTAATGATTGTCCCCCAGCGGTCACAGTACAGCACCATATCACGCAGCGCATCTAGCAATGCATGTTGGGCATGAGGCATTTCGACGGGCGAGGTATCAGAAATAGGTGCTACTTCTGAGAGGCTCGAGTGACGATATTGGTCATTCACTCACATTACCTTACCTTACATTTGCAGGTTTCACTAAAAGACATTACAAGAATCCGGTCAATAGGCATTTTGATCAAACTATGCAGAGCCTATTAATCGGTCATCTTGCACACATGCTTCCTGGCACCTTTTAAATTGAAACATTTACCCTAAAACTCAGCTTTATCTGTTGTTATTTCGGTTCATTATAGGCCATTTTTTGGCGCGCCTATTATTTTTTTAACAATGAGGAGTTATGCGCGACCTCAAGTTTTTATTAATGAAACCACGGCACTCGGTTAACAGGTTACCAAAATTACGCGGTAAATATTATGCTTATACAAATAATTTTACAGTTATGCTCACTCTTCGACTATGCAGGCAAACCCATAAGTGTGTACGCACATACCCCAGCAACCTTAAAATATAAAGGTTTAAGCGAAAAAACCAACCATCTAGCCCGCTGCGCTACTTAGACAATCATCACCCTCCTCCTGGATCAAGGCAAAGGCGCTCATGAAAATATGAGCGAATTTTCGTCATATAACCGTCATCTAAAATTCATTTAGTGGTCACATTGGTACCAAACAATGCGCTTATGAAACAGTCTCTAGATGTAACCGAGCTCGCCCGTCATGCTAAACGCTACTCCAGTTTTGACTCTGGCGCCTCGCCTTCCTCTGAGCCTCACTTTAGAAGTATTTTTGTTTCTGATGTGCATTTGGGCTCCAAAGACTGTAAAGCCGGCCAGCTCAATGCGTTTTTGAAGCACTACCGCTGTGAAAACTTGTTTTTAGTGGGCGATATTTTTGACGGGTGGAAAATGCGCTCGGGCATATTTTGGAAACCCAGCTTTAACAAGATTCTTAGAAGGCTACTAAAGCTCTCTAGGCGTGGAGTTAACATTCATTACATCACAGGCAATCATGACGAATTTTTGCGTAAATATGCCAATAACTCATTTGAAAACATCCACTTAACTAACCGGCTGATACACACCACAGCAGACGGCAAACGCCTACTGGTGATACATGGCGATCAATTCGAGAGTGTGACGCACTGTAGCGCTTGGTTGAAGTGGGTGGGCGATGTCGGCTACGAATTTCTTATGCGGGTGAATCGTTGGTGCAACAAGCTACGAGCGCGTTACGGCTACGGGTATTGGTCGTTTAGTAGCTTTTTGAAAAAGCACGTCCAGCGCGCGCATGCGTATATTTTGGATTACGAAAAAGCCGTAGCCTACGGTGCCCATAAGCAAGGGTTGGATGGCGTCGTTTGCGGCCACATTCACCACGCAGCAATAAAACGTTTACACGATGTGGACTATTACAATACGGGCGACTGGGTAGAGTCGTGTACTGCCATCATCGAGCATCATGACGGTAAAATGGAATTATTGAGCTGGCTAGACGACCCTAATCAAAAGCGCAAAAGTCGCGCTGTACATAAACGCTTAGAGGCCACACACGCCCGTAAGATTCCTTTGGACTACAACATTTAGTGCACCTAACCACCCTCACCTTACATACCGGCCAGAACGCTATTGATTCAGAGGGCTGCCGCAATGTTTGCAGTAACTGGCGTCGGCTTCATGCCCCAATTTTGCACACTTAGCGCATTGAATGAAGGAGCGTTCTCTTCGCATTTCATTGGCCAACTCTGCCGTAACAATACCCGTAGGTACTGCGATAATCGAATACCCCGTTAACATAGCCAATGACGCCACCATTTGGCCAAGTACCGTCTGCGGCGTGATATCACCGTAGCCTACGGTAGTGATTGTAACAATTGTCCAATAAATACTTCTTGGGATGCTAGAGAAGCCGTTGGCCGGCCCCTCCACCACAAACATGATCGACCCAAAAATAGTGGCAAAGACAAGCACCACCATAAAAAACACAAAAATCTTTCTACGTGACTGTAATAATGAGCGCACTAATGTATTGGCCTCGTTTAAGTAGCGCGCAAGCTTTAATACTCTAAAAACTCGTAACACTCTAAACAAACGCACCATCAACATATAGTTTGCGCCTGGCACAACCAAACTGACGTAACTGGGTATTACAGCCAATAAATCCACTACCCCGTAAAAGCTCTTTACGTATCGCCAAGGTTTGGGAGAGCAATAGAGCCTTAAGCCGTACTCCAAAGTAAACAACAAGGTAAAAAACCACTCCGCCACCACAAGCGCCAACCCAAAGCGAGTTGCCACATGCTCTACCGAATCTAGCATCAGCGCTACAACACTAAAAATAATGGCGTAAATCAATACCACATCAAATGCCTTACCGGCAGGTGTTTCGGTACCAAAAATTATTTGATTGAGTCGGTCTTTAATTGGCAAAACCTCAGCCCCTTTTTATACGCAAACGAAGTGGACTCTAGCACGCGCTCACCAGGTGCCTCAAATCTGCGGTGTGTCGAATCCTACAAAAGGGTTTTGAACACACCTCAACAACATGACATTAATAACGGTATACAGATGGATAGGCCAGGATGGCGCCAAAGAAAGATTTAGAAGAAGACCAGTATCAAAGAGGCTGGTCTTGGATGCGGCCGGGTATAAGGCAGGCTAGTCGTTGCCGTAGCTCATTAAGCGGTCAAAGCGTTTATCTAACAATGTGTCAATATCCATCGCACGGTATACGTCCACCTGCTCTACCAATTTTGCTTTTAATGTTTGAGCCATTAATTCAATATTACGATGAGCGCCGCCAAGCGGCTCTGGGATAGTTTCGTCCACAATACCCAGCTCCTCTAGATTACTGGAAGTTACCCCCATAGCCTCTGCCGCCAAAGGGGCTTTATCCACGGTTTTCCAAATAATATTGGCACAACCTTCAGGGGAGATAACAAAATAAGTCGCGTACTGCAGCATGTTCAGGTGATCACCAACACCAATGGCCAAGGCGCCACCGGAGGAGCCCTCACCAATAACGGTACAAATAATGGGTGTTTTTAGGCGAGACATCACGGCCAGATTTTGAGCAATTGCCTCACTAATGCCACGCTCCTCGCTATCAATGCCTGGGTAAGCGCCCGGTGTGTCTATAAGTGTCAGCACAGGCATTTTAAAGCGCTCTGCCATCTCCATAAGACGTAAGGCTTTGCGATAACCTTCGGGTTTGGGCATACCAAAGTTACGGGTAACTTTGTCCTGAACACTGCGGCCTTTTTCTTCGCCAATAACCATCACTGGCTTACCATCTAAACGCCCAACACCACCAATAATGGCCTTGTCATCACCAAAGTGCCGGTCGCCGTGCAGTTCATCCCAGTCGTCAAAAATTCTCTCGATGTAGTCCGAGGCGTAAGGGCGTAGTGGGTGACGCGCCACCTGCACAACCTGCCAAGGCGTCAAACTGGAGTAGATATCTGCGGTTTTTTTTACGCTCTTTTCACGTAACCGCTCGATTTCTTCTGAAATATTGATGTCGTTGTCCGTACCCACCAACTGAAGCTCTGCTATTTTGGCTTCTAATTCGGCAATAGACTGTTCAAAACTGAGGTAATTTAGGTTCATATCAATAGAAAGGTGCTGCCCAGAAAATAGCGCGCAAGTGTACCACTAACCTCTTAGCGACACGAGAGGCGCACAGCCGGCAAATTTGATTAAAACTCAAACAAAACAATAGGGTTGTGCCATTACGTGAACAAAGAGGCAAAAGGCTATGGGTTACTCGGCTGGGCTACGCTTTAGGTACCACCATCCACAGGTGGCTAAGACATACAGGCCCAACGCACAAGTCACAGACCAAACCACGGCGGTGCCTGCCCTCCAGAAGGCGCCCTCGCCTTCGAAGATACCTTCAAATCCAGCAATTAACCATGCTGGCGCCAAGTAATCTAACTCAGGCGATGCGTACCAAGGGACCACTAAGGTCACGCCAACAACCAAACGCAATACATGACGCAATACTGGCCAGCGTAACTTCGCGGTTAATAGCCACCCGCAAAGCATGATCAGGCACACGCCAATTAGGTAAAACAGCCACCCGTAAAGGTAATCTTGCTCTGTATACATGCTAATTTAATTCCTCTATGTTGTTGCTGCCCAAACTGATAGGCCAACTTATATCACGCCAACTTAATAGTGTGGCGGCACCTCTTGGGTTGGAGCCGCAGCTCCATTCGCATCATAGGCTAATTCATTCAGCTTTTTGTTCACGGCGATAAGCTGAGTACGTAACGTGTGCAGCTCTGCATCTTGCTTGGCAATTTGATTGCTAAGCGCGGTAATAGCGTCCTCCTGAAAAGCCACTCTTGCCTGTAAATCTTCGATGCTCTTGTGACTGCTGCCATCACCCAAGTTATCAGCCGCGCCTTGATCTATATTCATTGCACTTATGCCTGCTACTGTATCTTTCATCAACCCAGTTTATTTTCACCCACTCACAAACCGCTTAGCTTACCCAGTGCACTACGTGCTCTTGGTAATCTTCTTCGGCCACCTGCAGCTCGCTAAGCACCTTACCCGCAACGCTAACGCCCTTTTTGATCATTTTGGTTTTTTTACCTGCAACCAAGGGGTGCCAAGCCGGCAAAGGCTCGTTATTGGCCAGTAATTTATAGGCGCATGTAGAAGGCAACCACGATAACAAAGAAGCAGTCTGAGGCGTTAAACTTAAACACCCTGGTACATTCTTGAGGCGGCGACTGTAATCATTACATTTACAGGTATCCAGGTTCAGGTATTTGCAAGCGATGTTGGTATAATAAACTTGCCCATCTTCTTCATCTTCTAGCTTGTGTAAACAGCACTTACCACACCCGTCACACAACTGTTCCCACTCAACCTTGGACATCTGATCTAAAGTTTTAGTTTGCCAAAATGGAGGCTGTATTGGAGGCTTTCTCATTGTGCTAAATAACCAATGATGCAAAATAATTACGGGCCAGCAGAAAGCTTACTGTTCTGCTCATTAATTACCTGCATATAATTGTCTTCCACCGGCGGCATTTGTAAATAGTAGCCTTGCACCTGTATTTGATCCAATACGGTTTGAGCATCTGTGCGTGCCAGTTTTTTCTCAGGGGTTATGAGCAAGGTCATTGCATGTTCAGGTTGACCAAACAACTCTAGCAACTCGACCGGCACTCTCTCTAGGCCCAATTTTTTATCTACAAATAAATACATCCCTTCTTTTTTAGGGCTGCGAAAAATACTGGCAATGAGCTTTGTCATGATTCAGTCTGGGTCCTGAGGCGAAGAGTTATCGGGTTGTTTCGCAAGAAATTGATTCACCACCCGCTCCAAAATTGGGGCGCGCCAACCACTCAGTTGCTGGGATAACAGCTGGTTGTCATCTTCGGTGTTCACTAGGGTTATTACCTCTTCTAAGTCTCTGCGCGTAGCCAATAGCTCTGGTGCCAAATTCAAGCGTTCAGCCTCTGCATCCACCGCTTCGCGCAAGCGTTTCATTTGCTTTTGCAGTTCACTGGATGGCGGACGCGGTATGGGTTCCGGTAATTCGCCAGGCGTTAGCGCCATAACATGGTGCACTGCATCCAACACTGACTTTCCGTACCTGCGAATGGCCGCATCGTGCAGAGACTCTATACCTCGTAGCTGGGCCATGCTCTTGGGTAATCGCTCAGCAATCGTGTATAACGATTTATTATCTACCACGCGACTTCTTGGGAGGTCTTTACTTTGCGCAAGCTCTTCGCGCCACTTCGCTAGCTTTTGCAATAAGGCTAGGTTTCTTGGCTTTAGACGCCAAGCGCCCTTATATCTGGTGTACGCCAACTCAGGCGGCTGAATGCTCTCTGATTGTGACACTAACCGTTTGGAATCTTCTTGCACCCATTCAAACCGTCCTTGCTGACGCAGGGATTGTTCGAGTATCAAATAAACGCGATGTAAATACTCTACATCACTGGCTGCATAGTCACGCTGCGCCTCACTAAGGGGGCGTTGCAACCAGTCTGATCGTGTCTGCTCTTTGCCAAGCTCCACCCCCAACAAAGCGCTCACCAATTTCGCAAACCCTTTAGAATAGCCATACCCCAACACAGCGGCAGCCAACTGAGTATCAATAACTGGCGCGGGTGTGACCGCCAGTAGATGTGAAAATACTTCAACATCCTCCGAGCACGCGTGAAAAACCTTAATTACTGTTGGAGCGGCCAACACCTCGGCAAATGCCGATAGCGCCTCTATTGCGGTAGGATCAATTAAATAATTGGCTTGGCCGTCAAACACTTGAATTAAAGCGGGAATGGGATAGTAAGTACTGGTACGAATAAACTCGGTATCGACGGCAATAAAGGGCAAAGTCAGCCAACGCTCACATAATGTGGCAAGCTCGGCCGCGTCTTGAACCCAGAGAATGGGGTGTAGGTCAGCGCTGGGGTTGGAACTCAAAATATTTTCTACCACTTTAAAAAACGATCAATTACAACGCCGTCCGACTGCTCAACGCATGAGCCAAGGTTCCGCCATCAATGTACTCTAACTCTCCACCCATTGGTACGCCGTGAGCAATGCGTGTCACCTGTATGGAGTGCGCTTTAGCAAGCTCAGCAATGTAGTGAGCCGTGGCTTCGCCTTCCATGGTTGGGTTGGTAGCAACAATGACCTCGTTAACCCCTTGCAACAAACGCTGGGCAAGCAGCCCCATTCCAAGCTCTTTGGGGCCAACGCCATCAATTGGGGACAAGTGCCCATGCAACACAAAATACTTGCCGCTGTAGGTGCCCGCTTGCTCTACGGCTATGATATCCGCAGGTGACTCCACCACACATAAAATCGACGCATCACGCCGTGCGCTTCTACATAGCCCACAAATGGGCTCTTCCGTTAAGGTTCTACAACTCTCGCACTGCTTAACGTGTTCTGCGGCCTGAAGGATGGCGTTGGCCATCGCCAATGCACCACTTCGGTTTTTTTGTAACAAATACAAAGCCATACGCTGGGCGGATTTAGGCCCAACACCAGGCAAAATTCTAAGCTTCTGTATTAGTTGATCAATTAACGGGCTGAACACTAAAGCGACTCGTATAACGTATGGTTCATGTAATAATTAATCACCCAGTGATTAATTGATGTAACGCCTAGCGTATGGGCTATCCATTTAAAATGGCATTTTAAAGCCAGGCGGAATATTAAGCCCTGCGGTTAGCCCGCTCATTTTTTCTTTTTTGGCTTCCTCTACACGGCGCACGGCATCATTCACAGCAGCAGCAAGTAAATCTTCCAAAACTTCTTTTGCCTCACTCAAAAGTGACGGGTCTATATCCACTTTTTTTACGTCATTGCGCCCGGTCATAGTAACTTTAACCAGCCCCGCCCCAGAGCTACCCTCTACCTGCAACTGGGCAATTTCATCTTGAAGCTCTTGCATTTTGCCCTGCATTTCTTGGGCTTTTTTCATCATATCGTCCATGCCAAACATGGTTCACCTCACATTAAATCGGTTTTATCAAACGTTACCGTTTCTTCATTTAATACTGCACTAAACTCTGCCTGCAGCGCTTGGACTATTGGGTCCGCGTACAATAGATCTATGGCATTCTGCTTCGCTTCCCCCAGCTTTCTGGCATAGACCTGCGCCGGAGATTCAACATCTAAGCCCAAGCTTTTGAGCTCTATAAAGGCTTTAACTGGCTGATCAAAAAAGTCAGAGAGCAAATCTGATAGCCGCTGTTGGTGCGCGTCATCAAACAAACTGGCTTTGGATTCATCCAGCCAAAACATCAGTTGGTTGCCTTCTTTACCAACCAACACGCAATTTGACACGGTGCTTTGCAGCACGCCCTTCACACCCAAAGCAACGTACAAAGCTATCCAATCCTCTGGTTTTATAGACTCTAAAGTGCCTTCGAATTTTTTGGTCGTTTCACTCGACTGATTGGTGGTTTGCACCGCGCCAGTGGTATCTTTACGTGCTTCAACTGGGGCTTGCCTAGGGGCCACGGCATCTACCGCAGCCTGCAATTGCGCCACCGAAGGTTTCTCACTGGCAGGCGCCGGTGTGGCTAACTCAGTCAAAATAGCACGCCTGGCCCCTTCGGCCACGGGCGACGGTTCAGGCTTTTTTACAGGGTCGGCACCCTCCACTGGCACCGACTGTTCATGACTATTTGAGCCTGCAACGGGCATAGGGTTACTGACGCTTGCATCGGGTAAGGCCTTAGACGGA
>CAYZQH010000046.1:0-15753 GCA_964480055.1 uncultured Cellvibrionaceae bacterium | reverse complement strand
CCACCAGGTGGCGTAAGTTGAGAACTTATAACCACGACGGTATTCAAATTTGTCCACGGCCTTCATCAAACCAATGTTGCCTTCTTGGATAAGATCCAAAAACTGCAAACCACGGTTGGTGTATTTTTTAGCAATGGAGATGACCAAACGTAAGTTGGCTTCTACCATTTCTTTTTTGGCGCGACGGGCTCTTGCCTCACCAATAGACATACGACGGTTGATTTCTTTGATGTTACCCAAATCTATGCCGACTTCTTCTTCAGCCGCAGCGAGTTTACGCTGCAGGCGAATAATATCGTCGCTTAAGCCTCTGAGCGCATCTGAATAATCGCGCTTTTTCTTCACCAGGGACGGAATCCAATCTTCATTGGTTTCATTACCGGGGAATTCTTTAATGAACGTTTTACGTGGCATGCGGCCTTTGCGCACACACAACGCCATGATTTGACGCTCACTTCCGCGCACATAGGCAAGCACATCACGAATGCCTAAATAAATAGGGTCAAATTGACGTGGCGGTAATTTAAAGAATTTAAAAACTTCGCCCAATGCGTCTAAAGATTTACCCACCGATTTACTGCCACGGCCATAACGCTTAACGGCGGCGTCGGTTTTTTTCAGCTGCGCACGCAGCGCGTCAAAACGCTCTTTGGCTTCTTCTGGGTCTATGCCTGACGGGTTTTCGTCTTCGTCATCATCAGAGTCGCCGTTTTTTTTGTCGGCCTCTTGTTTTTGCTGTTCTGACACCGGTGTTGCCGCGGCTACTTGATCGTGCGGGTCTAACCAGCCACTGATCACGTCAGATAACCTGCGTTCGCCCGCTTCCACCATGTCGTATTCAGTCATTAAGGCTTGAACAGAGCCTGGCCAAAATGCAATGGAGTGCATTAATTCACGCAAGCCTTCTTCTATACGCTTGGCAATGGCAATTTCACCCTCACGGGTGAGCAGCTCTACGGTACCCATCTCGCGCATGTACATACGCACTGGGTCGGTGGTGCGGCCGGCTTCGGTTTCTACCGCGGCCAAGGCAGCGGCTGCTTCTGCGGCAGCAATTTCGTCGGTGTTTTCACCGTCGTTCATCAATAGCTCATCGGCATCGGGTGCAACTTCGTACACGCGAATCCCCATGTCATTGATCATTTGTATAATGTCTTCGACCTGATCCGGATCGGAAATATCATCAGGCAAGTGATCGTTGACTTCGTCGTAAGTCAGATAGCCTTGTTCACGGCCACGGTTGATCAACTCTTTGATACGAGACTGTTTTTGGTCGCTCATTAAGAACCCTGTGAAGATGCTGGATGTGTCGAGAAAAGCGCGCGATTATAGCGCTTAATGGGTGCGCAATCTATATATTCAATGAGGAAGGTACTCCATCTGTCCAAATTGCGGTAATTCCTGGAGAAATAGCACAAAGATTAATCCACTTGCGGTTTTATTGACGATAAACACTCTAATAAACAGGGCTGCGCACCTGACTTTTGAGGGTCAGTAACTCTCGCAACCGCTGTTTTTGCTCATCATTTAGCTCTGCCAAATCGGATAGTGCCTTTAATTCTTGCTCATGTGCTTGCAAAGTATGATGCTGAACAATCCGGCTATAGGCATCTTTTAGTTCCTGAACTGCATTAAAAGTTGCACTGCGCCCAGCACTGCCTAAAAACTGATTGGCCACCAACTGCGCTAATTGTTTTTGCGCCTCCAAACCGTAACGCCCACCCCAATAACCCAAAATGGTATGAAACGACGCTTGCGGACGCGGCTTTAAATATTCTGCTAGCTGTTTTAAGCAGGCTGCATCCGGCTCGTTCAGCTCGGGTAGCTCTATATCTGCCACCTGCTCTATCAATACTGGCTGCTCTAGTAATAGTGCAGTGGCAATACGCGCAGGGCTTAAGCGTGCCTTGGTGCGCAAACCGGCAGGCACATCCACTACCGCTGCGTGTGCCTCCACCGCCAACCATGGCTCACTGGATGATACCTGGGCCGAGGCGGAATATTGTTGGGGTAGCTCTTTATTGACAAACGCTTTATTGGCAAACGCCCCATTGGACGCTGGTGGCTTGCTCTGCTCTTGCCTTAGCGTCACTGCTTGGTCAACGCCTGGCTTGGCTTGCGTTTGCTCTGGCAGCTCTACCAGTTCTTTGAGTACATCCATGCTCAACCCTGTGCGGCGCGCCAAATATTCAAACATTAATTGCCGGTAAACCCCCTGAGGCAAGCGATGCAACAATGGGGCCGCATGTTTACTCATGCGCGCACGGCCCTCCATGGTGCGTACATCTATACCTTCAGAGACGGCCTCAAAAAAGAACTCTTCTAACGGCACCGCGTTATTTGCGGTTTCTAAAAAACGCTCTGCACCCACTTGGCGCACTAAAGAATCTGGGTCTTGCCCTTCTGGCAAAAATAAAAATTTTACTTGCCGGCCATCGGTCATTGCAGGCAAGGCGTTTTCTAGGGCGCGCCTGGCGGCTTTGCGCCCGGCGTTATCCCCATCAAAACAAAATACCACTTCGCTGGTATACCTAAAGGCCAGTTTTAAATGGTCTTCTCCGCAGGCGGTACCCAGGGTCGCCACAGCATTGGTGATATCAAACTGCGCCAGGGCTATCACGTCCATATAGCCCTCAACCACTAATAGGTTGGCAATTTGCCCCGCCTGCTGGCGCGCCTGGTACAAACCATAAAGCTCTCGCCCCTTATGGAATACAGGCGTCTCTGGAGAGTTTAAATATTTAGGGCCCTTTTCATCACTGGCCAGCACCCGCCCACCAAACCCGATGGTGCGCCCGCGCACATCCAAAATAGGGAACATAATGCGATTGCGAAAGCGGTCGTAGGTAGATTGCTGCTGTTCTTTTTGAATCAGCATTCCACCCTCTAGCAATAAGGCGCGATCTTGCTCGGTAACACCCAGCTTGGTTTGCAGGTTATCCCAACCTGGCGGCGCGTAACCCACCCCAAATTGCTTACAAACCTCTCCGGTTAACCCGCGCTGCTGCAGGTAACTGACGGCCACCTTTTTGGCCGAATGGGTTTTCAGCTGCTCTTGATAATACGCCGCTGCCTTTTCTAACAAGGAGTACAACGTTTTATGGCTTTTTTGCGGCTGCTTAGAGGCCTCTTTTGGTACTTGCACCCCGGCGTTGCGCGCCAATGACTCTACCGCGTCAATAAACCCTAGGTGCTCATACTCCAAAAGGAAGGTCAACGCCGTACCCGAGGCGCCACAACCAAAGCAGTAATAAAACTGTTTGTCTGGGCTAACGCTAAAAGAGGGGGTTTTTTCTTTATGGAAGGGGCAGCACGCCAAGTAATTCTTGCCCGCTTTTTTAAGTTTTACACGGCTATCTATCACCTCCACTATATCGGTGCGATCTAATAGCTCATCTATAAAATTTTGAGGAATCAGGCTCATGGGCGTATTTTATGGGGTTTTTGCCCACGGTCTATAGGCAGCTACATTTTAGATACTTGCTTTAGCGCGATGGCAACCTAACAAGCGCCACCGCGTAACTAGCGCGTTTTAGCTTAAGGCTGCTTTAACTTGCTGGCTTATTTGCCCCATATCCGCACGGCCTTGCACCTGCGGCTTTACGAGGGCCATCACTTTACCCATATCGCCCATACCCGCTGCACCCGTTTCTTTAACAGCGGCGGCTACAATATCGGTCACTTCTTGATCACTTAAGGGCTGGGGTAAAAACTCTTGAATCACGCCAATTTCAAAGTGCTCTTGCGCGGCAAGCTCTGGGCGGTCGTTCTCTTCAAATTGCTTGGCGCTGTCTTTGCGCTGCTTTACCATTTTATCCAGCACGGCCAGCACTCTAACGTCGTCTAGCTCTATGCGCTCATCCACTTCAATGCGCTTTAATTCTGCCATAATCAGGCGCAACACACCCAAGCGCTCTTTGGCTCTGGCTTTCATGGCTGCTTTAACTGCGGTGCTTACTGCTTCTTTTAACGGGCTAGACATAAATGGTCCTTACAAAACAAACGGTTAAACACGGCAAAGCCCAGCACCGCCTAAACAGTGCTGGGCTCTGAAAATAGCGAGATTGTATCGGCTAACTGACTAGTAAAGTCGCTGAAACTTGCGTGTCTCGCGCATTACTTTCTTAGCGTAACGCTTTACGGCTGCAGCGGCTTTGCGCTTACGCACAGACGTAGGCTTCTCATAAAATTCACGACGACGAACTTCGGCTAAAACGCCGGCTTTCTCACAAGAACGTTTGAAACGACGTAATGCAACGTCAAATGGCTCGTTTTCTTTCAGCTTTACTGAAGGCATAGAAAATCCTGTAAATGTTATCTCGCTTGCCAGCCACCCTCAAACAGAAGGTAGCCTTTCTTAGGGGGGCGCATTCTATACTTAAGCCCAATTGGTGGCAAGGTTGGATTCCTAAGCATAATCCATTTTTTGAATTATTCCGCTCAAAAACCCCTAAACCCCGTTAAAATGGCGCATCCTTCCCTCAATAAGGCCTGTTAATGCTTGTACTTGGTATAGAAACCTCCTGCGATGAAACCGGTGTAGCCATCTATTGCACGCAAAAGGGCCTACTGGCACACAGCCTGTACAGCCAAATTGCCGTGCACAGTGAATATGGCGGTGTTGTGCCAGAGCTGGCCTCGCGCGACCACGCACGCAAGCTATTGCCCTTGGTAGAAGAGGTGTTAGACAAAGCCAACGTCACTACTGCAAGCATTGACGGCATTGCTTATACCGCAGGCCCCGGCCTTATTGGCGCACTGTTAGTGGGCAGCTGCTTTGGTCAAAGCTTGGCTTTGGCATGGGGAGTGCCCGCCATTGCAGTACACCATATGGAGGGGCACCTGCTGGCGCCATTGCTAGAGCCAAACCCGCCAGCCTTCCCTTTTGTTGCACTGCTGGTCTCTGGTGGTCACACTCAGTTGGTAGATGTAGAAACCATAGGCCAATATCAGGTACTTGGAGAGTCTCTGGATGATGCCGCCGGTGAGGCCTTTGATAAGGCCGCTAAAATGCTGGATTTAGATTACCCCGGCGGCCCCAATGTGGCCAAGCTGGCCACCCAAGGCACCCCAGGGCGGTTTAAGTTTCCGCGCCCCATGACAGACCGCCCAGGGTTAGATTTTAGCTTCAGCGGCCTAAAAACCTTCACCCTCAATACCATTGCCGCGCACGCCTTAGAAGATGGGTTGCCCAACGAGCAAACCTGCGCCGATATCGCCTTTGCCTTTGAAGAAGCCGTAGCCGATACGCTTGTTATAAAATGCCGCCGAGCCATCCAGCAAACTGGCAAAAAAACCTTGGTCATTGCCGGCGGGGTATCAGCCAATGTCGCCCTGCGCAAAAAATTAGAAGCCGCTTTGGCTAAAATTGGCGCCACGGTTTTTTACGCTCGCCATGAGTTTTGCACCGACAATGGCGCAATGATTGCCTATGCTGGCGCCCAGCGCTTAGCGGCCGGTCAAGCCAGCGAAAACGCAGTGAACGTTCATCCGCGGTGGAGCCTAGAGACGTTACCGCCACTATCTGGCACGCAAACCCCTTAACGGATCACCCTATGGACCGAGTATTTATTAACGACTTACGCATTGACACCATCATTGGCATTTACGACTGGGAGCGTGAAGTTCACCAAACTGTCAGCCTTGATATAGAAATGGCACATGACAATATCAAAGCCGCACAAACCGATGATATTCAGCACGCTCTTAATTACAAGGCAGTGGCCAAAGCTTTAATTACGCAAATAGAAAACAGCCAGTGCTTATTGGTAGAGCGCTTAGCCGAAGAAGCCGCCCAAATGATTCGGCAACAATTTAATGTGCCTTGGTTACGCTTAACCCTTAAAAAACCGGGCGCCTTGAGAGGCTCTAAGGATGTTGGCGTTACCATTGAAAGGGGCGAGCTACCCAACACCCACTACCCAAGCAGTCATCTAATGGCCACGGTGTATTTAGGTCTGGGCAGTAACATTAGGCCAACGCATTACATCAACAATGCTTTAACCGCATTAAAAGCACAATACGGCACATTAAGCATCTCACCGTTTTATCAAAGTACTGCGGTGGGGTTTGAAGGGGACGACTTTATTAACTTGGTTGTGCGCATTACCACTAGGCACACGGTAGGTGAACTTCTTAAATTTTTAAAACAGCTAGAAAACAAAAACGGCCGCGACCGCAACGCGCCCCGCTATAGTGGCAGAACCTTAGATATAGATATTCTTACCTATAATGATTTAACCGGCATTGTGGAGGGCGTAATGCTGCCACGAGACGAGATTTTTAAACATGCATTTGTTTTAAAACCTCTGCAAGATCTAGCGCCAGAGTTAATCATTCCTGGCACAACACAAACCGCTGCAGACTTATGGCAAGCATTTGATGCTACTGACCAAACCATAAAAAAAGTAACCTTTGACCTACAATAAAAAAGCCACCGGCCAATACGGCAAGTGGCTTTAAAACATTTAGGATACGTTAATACGGCGTGGAGCGAGCGTCTCCTCAGATATTTTAGGCGCTATCAAATGCAGTACACCATTATCAAAATTTGCGGTTATATCACCTTCATGCACTTGGTTGCCTAAATCAAAGCTACGCACAAACTTTCCGTAACGGCGCTCTTGGCGTATCACCTTACCGTTTTTTTCTTCCTTATCTTCTTGGCGTGTTTCTGCCTCAATAGAAAGAATGCCCTGGTTTAAACTTACATGCACATCTTCTTTTTTAACACCCGGTAACTCTGCACTTATTTCATAGGTGGTGTCACTTTCTTTAACATCTACGCGCGGCGCAAATGCGGTATTTTTTGTTGCTGCAGGTGGGGCAGCAGGGCTCCACACATCATCAAAAAAACGGTCTAAATCAAATAAACTACTTCTAGGGACAAGGCTCATAAAGCACCTCCAGTCAGTGGTTGATAAAAGATTTGCCGGCTTACTAATTAAGTATGGTCAACTGCTAAAATTACAAGTTGTTTTAGATCAATTTTTTTATTTTTGTAATATTCCTTAAACGAATAACCATTGATAACTGCCGCAGGCTAAGCACTTACACAAACACTTTTATACCTCACCGCCAAAACAAGTGGTAAAGCGGCCCCTGGGATGAACTTAGGGAACTTTCACGCCAAAATTATCTCCAAAACGCCACAAGCACACCTGCGCTGCACATTTGCAACGCCATGCCTGATAATATTGTCTTTAAACGGTAAAGTGTTGCAATTATCGTTGCACCAACGCACACAAACGGGAGGGGGTAATGGAGTCTTACTTAGCCACACGCCAAGCCACTTGGCACCTGTGTACCGGCTTAACGCCAGAAGACATGGTGGCCCAATCCATGCCAGAGGCCAGCCCAAGCAAGTGGCACCTCGCCCACACCACCTGGTTTTTTGAGACTTTTCTACTCAAACCCAATAGCCCCAACTACCAAGCCTTTCACCCACAATTTGAGCATCTATTTAACTCCTATTACGAGTCTGTGGGTAACCCATACCTGCGCCCGCAACGAGGCTTTTTAACTCGCCCAGCGTTAGAGGATGTATTAAGTTACCGTCAGTATGTGGATGACGCCATGCTGTCACTGTTAGATAACGCACCAGCAGAAGTTAAAGCCCTCACAGAGGTTGGCTTGCATCACGAAATGCAGCACCAAGAGCTATTACTGACAGATGTGTTGCATTTATTAGCGCACAACCCATTAGCCCCACAAGTAAAAACGCCCAACCCCAATAAAGAAAACCCCAACCCCATCGCACTGACTTTTCAAAACTACAAAAGTGAATTCGTTACCGTCGGCGCCGACGCCAACCAATTTAGTTACGATAACGAACGCCCTCAGCATCAGCACTGGCAACCGGCTTTTGGTTTAGCCAACCGGTTAATTACCAACGGTGAGTGGCTGTCCTTTATGGAAGACAACGGCTACAACAACCCTTTACTGTGGCTATCTGACGGTTGGGCAACGGTAAAAAAAGAACACTGGCAAGCCCCCTTATATTGGCAGCAAAGAAATGATGCCTGGCACCAATACGGTCTGGATGGACTGCAGCCAATAGTATTCAACGCTCCGGTTTGTCATATCAGTTACTACGAAGCCGATGCATTTGCACGCTGGGCCGGTAAACGCCTACCTAAAGAGCAAGAATTAGAAGTTGCCATGCAACAAGACACACAAACCGTGGCTAAAGCCAATTTATTGGAGCAAAGCCATTGGCGGCCGCAACCTGCCACCACAGGCAAACCGTCACAATTAACGGGTGATGTATGGGAGTGGACACAAAGCCCCTACGCCCCCTACCCCAACTTCAAACCAGAACAAGGCGCCCTGGGGGAATACAACGGCAAATTTATGGCCAATCAAATGGTATTAAAAGGCGGCTCTTGTATAACACCTGCGTTGCAGTTGCGCGCTAGTTATCGCAACTTTTTTTACCCGCACCAGCGTTGGCAGTTTTCTGGGTTACGCTTGGCCGATGAACGGTGACGATAATGAGATACACGTGGGGCGACGGCTTTGTATCTGCCCGCACCCGTTTTTGCGTTTTAGCCAACAGCAATACAACCATCAATTTCAAAGTAAAACCAACGACTAGGAGCGAATAATGTCCCTTGCCGAAGCTGTACAAACCACCACCGAGATAAATCCATTTTTACAGCACGTATTGCAAGGGCTAAATACCAGCCCTAAGACGCTGTCGCCAAAGTACTTTTATGACGAGCTGGGCTCTCAGTATTTTGATGAAATTTGTCATCTAAATGAGTATTACCCCTACCGCACAGAACTTAAATTACTGCCCCAGGTAGCCAAAGACTTAAACACCCGCTTTAACCAACCGCTCACAGTCATAGAGTTTGGTGCAGGCTCGCTCAAAAAAATAGAGCCTTTACTTTCTAACGTAGAAGCCATAGATACGTTTATTCCCATTGATATTTGTGGCGAGCATTTAGAGAGCGCAGCCAAAAAGCTTCAAGCTGACTACCCAGGTATTAATGTACGGGCCATAGAGGCCGACTTTACCCAAAGCGTGGCTTTACCGCCAACTTCTAATGCCCGATTTGGGTTTTTCCCGGGCTCTACCATTGGTAACTTTAACCCAGAAGACGCGCTAGAATTTTTAACCCAAGCGGGCAAAACGCTTGGCCTGGGCAGCCATCTATTAATTGGTGTAGATACTAAAAAATCACCCGATATATTGCACAATGCCTATAACGATGCTTTAGGCGTTACCGCAAAGTTTAATTTGAATATTCTGGCGCGTATTAATAAAGAGTTAAGAGGGAATATTAGTATTCACAATTTTGAACATTATGCGCACTATAATCCTCACCTGGGGTGTATTCAAATGCATCTAATCAGCACAGTAGATCAAACCATAACCCTGGGTGGAGAAGCCATAACATTTACCGCTGGGGAAAGTATTCATACAGAAAACTCCTATAAATATACACCAAAAGAATTTACCCACTTAGCACACCTGGCAGGCTGGCAAGCAGAACAAACCTGGCTTGCGCCCAACAACTTATTTAGCATGCATTTGTTAAAAAACACCAGTGGCACACAATAATTGATGGTCGGCATGGTTCGCAGTTTTTGTGGCAATAAAGCTTTGGGGAACCTTCACAAGATCCACTGGCATAAAAATACTGATGGTTGCGCAAGCAACTGCGAGACGCCGTTATCTAATACACACCCCCAGGCTATTGATGTGCACATAACGCCAATAGACAACACCTCAACAAACCAACATCACTATGATTTACAGTGTTTTAAAAACGGGCACCCCATTCAATTTTGTGGCTCGGGCACCTTGGCCGCTGCCCACGCATTAAAAGCAGCGGGGGTTAACATAAAGCCCTTAATATTTACTCAGCATGGTCGCACTTTGCACATCCTTCAAAACAAAGAACAGCTCGGGTTTAAAACACCAGCACCCACTATTAAAACTGAAACAAACACCACTTTATGGGCGCGCATAGTGGGGCAGCTTACTGTTGAGGTGAGTGTAGTTGGAGACGTACAAGGCTATGCCATAGTAGAGCTAAGCTGTGCCACCCAAGTAAAAACCGCACGCATAGATTTTGACGCCTTAACGCGCTTTACCCAACGTGCGCTAATTATTACCGCTAAAGCCGAACCCGCTAACAATAAACTACCGAAAGATCAGGCCAATATTGTTATGCGCTACTTCGCCCCTCAGTATGGCAACCAAGAAGACAGCGCAACCGGCTCGGCCAACGCACTACTCGTGGCCTATTGGGCTAAAAAATTACAATCAAACACCATTACCAGCACACAACTAAGTACCGAAGGCGGGGAATTTTACGGCATTTACACCCCACCTGATGTTGCACTTTTTGGGCATACACGCTCAGATTAAATATTTGCCGTAAAACCACAGGTTGAAACTACAACGGAACAAAAAAAGGAATGCGCCTGGGGGGCTGTTTCAAAACCGTCGCGAGAGGGATCTCGCGCCGGAACCCCCATGGACGGGTTTACGGTGTTTTTGAAACAGCCCCCCAGGGGTATTTCTTTTGGCACCCCAGCTTGCTAATTTCATAAAGGAATCACCATGACACCTACCCCCACCAGCCAAATGGACTGGGATACTGTTAAATTATTTTTGGCGCTGCATCGGTTTGGGTCTGCGCGCGCCGCGGGTACCGAACTCAATTTAAGTGCGTCCACCATTACCCGTAAGGTGTCTCAATTAGAAACAACCTTAAACACAAAATTATTTAATCGCTCTAACGGGGGGTTTGAACTTACTGAGCACGGCCAGGATTTACTCCAAACCGCCATACGCATGGAAAACGACGCCTACGAAATAGAGCGTCGCCTAAAGGCCAAAAAAAGCGTCATGCAAGGCGCCATTCGCATTACCTTTCCCAATCACTTAGTGGCCTCACCATTAATGGGTTACATCTCAGAGTTTGCCATGGCACACCCAAGCATCGCCATAGAGGCCATGCCGTCTTTTTCATCCTTTAATTTAAACCGCGGTGAAGCCGACATTGCCATTCGCATGTTTTTAAAAAACGGCAACCCACCACAAGAGCTGATTGGAACAGAGCTGACTGCCGTCTATTGTGCTAATTACGCCAATACCGACTACCTACGCAACCATGACTTGAGCAACCCGACCAGTGCCCACTGGCTAGGTTGGGGCGAGCCAGATACCCAACCAGAATGGGTACTCTCTAGCCAGTACCCCAAGCTCACCACGCACCATAAAATTAACGAGCCACTTGCACAGTTTTACGCTGCCAAAGCCAGCTTAGGGTTAACTATGCTGCCGTGTTTTATGTGCGACAGCGAACCCACACTAGAGCGCACCCCCAAGGACGTTCGCTGGCACCGGTTTGACCTTTGGATGCTCTCGCACCCAGATTTACGCGATACCAACCGCTTTAAAGCCTTTAGGCAGCACCTAAATAGCCGCTTTGAACAGGACCAAAAACTATGGGCCGGCGCCGTAGGAGACTAACGGTGTTCCCCCGGCCAGCAAATCCCACTACAATTCCCGCGCTCTTGCATTAGCTCAACTCTGAGGTACCCCCGGTTGCCATGACCAGCCTAAACCCACGTCAACGCGAAGCCGTGCACTACATTGATGGCCCTTGCCTAGTACTGGCCGGCGCAGGCAGTGGCAAAACCAGTGTGATCACCCGCAAAATTGCGTACCTCATAGAAACGTGCGGCTACAGCGCGCGCAACATTGCAGCGGTCACCTTTACCAACAAAGCCGCCAGAGAGATGAAAGAGCGGGTTACCAAATTGGTGCAGGGCAAACTCAGCCACGGCCTAACGGTGAGTACTTTTCACAACTTAGGGTTAAATATCATCCGCCGAGAATGTAAAACCCTCGGCCTTAAGAGCAACTTCACACTATTTGACGCAGAAGACGCCAAAGCGCTGATTAAAGATTTGATTTTGCGTGATGGCGACGGCAACACCGATTTAGTAGATAACCTTGTTCATCAAATTTCCAACTGGAAAAACACCCTAATTAGCCCCGAACACGCCTTAAGCCACGCGAGCAGTGATGGAGAACAAGCCTGGGCACTGATCTATCAACGTTACATGCAAGCACTCAGCGCCTATAACGCGGTAGATTTTGACGATTTGATTCGCATACCCGCCGAGTTATTTCAAACCCACCCCGAAGTGTTAGCCCGCTGGCAAAATAAAATACGCTACCTATTGGTGGATGAATATCAGGATACCAACACCAGCCAATACCAGTTAGTGAAACAACTGATGGCAGAGCGTGGCGCATTGACCGTGGTAGGCGACGATGACCAGAGTATTTATGCCTGGCGCGGCGCCCGGCCAGAGAATTTAGCCCAGCTGAAAGTAGACTTCCCTAATTTGCACGTAGTCAAGCTGGAGCAAAATTACCGCTCTACCGCGCGCATATTAAAAGTGGCCAACCAAGTGATTCAAAATAACCCCCATGAATTTAACAAGCAGTTATGGAGTGATTTTGGCCTAGGTGAGCCACTTAGGATTATTCGCTGCCCCACAGAGGATGCCGAGGCAGAGCGCGTTGCCACAGAAATTCTTAACCATAGAGTGCGCCGCCAAGCCCAATTTAAAGACTTTGCCATTTTGTACCGTGGCAATCATCAAGCACGCATATTGGAAATTAAACTTCAGCACCATCAAATACCCTACAACTTAAGTGGTGGTACCAGCTTTTTCTCGCGCACGGAAATAAAAGACACCATGGCCTATTTACGGCTGCTGGTTAACCCCGGTGATGACAACGCCTTTTTACGCGTAATCAACACCCCTAGGCGCGCTATAGGCACCAGCACCCTTGAAGCACTGGGCCGCTACGCCACAGAGCGTGAGATCAGTTTACTCAGCGCCTGTGAAGAGTTGGGCTTGCAAACCGTGGTGCCTGCAAAGGGGCTAGAGCGGTTACAAGGCTTTACGCGCTGGATCGACAGAGTGAGAGACAACTGCCACAGCGGCAACCCCATTGCTGCCATTCGCGAAATGCTGCACGACATAGACTACGAAGGCTGGCTACATCAAAACGCCAGCAGCCCCGCCGTGGCTGAAAAGCGCATGAGCAACGTATGGTATTTGGTAGATTCCATTCAAAAAACGCTAGATAAAGCCGACGAAAGTACCGACAGCACACAGAGCAGCGAAGACCAACTCAACGCCGCCATAGCCAAGCTTCTGCTTATGGATTTACTAGACCGCCAACAAGAAGAGGACGAAACCGACCGCGTGCAAATGATGACCCTACATGCCTCTAAGGGCTTAGAGTTCCCCTACGTTTACTTAGTTGGCCTAGAAGAAGAGCTTCTTCCCCATCGCACCAGCATAGAAGAAGACAACATAGAAGAAGAGCGCCGCCTTATGTACGTGGGCATCACCCGCGCAAAACGGGTGTTAACCATGACCCTTGCCGGCAGCCGAAAACAGTTTGGAGAAAAAATTCAAACCTCTGCCAGCCGCTTTGTGGAAGAGATGCCCGAGGAAGACATAGAATTTGAAGGTTTTGGCACCGCCAGTGCCGAACAAGTGCAGAAGAAAGGGGTAGAAACCCTCAGTAACTTACGGAACTTGTTTGATTAAGCAAAGTACTGCGCGACGTGAGCTGGGGCCTGGTACTCAGGGCTTTCACGCGCCGGGAGCGCGTGTATAGTGCCCAGAGATGGCTTGAATGGCCCTCGGCACCTGATTTCAGCTGTCCCCTGAGACAGACTCCACATCAACAAACGGAACCACCCCTATCTGACACACAAAACACTCGCGGTAAGTTGCCACCTCCAAAGCTAACTGCCATGCTTATAGATGTATTCGCGCCAAACTTAGGGAGAGGATATTACCAAATGAGCACATATCGTCTAACCGCCGCTCTTGGGTTACTGGGCATTTGCCTTGTACTGACCGCCTGCTTTTTTGATGATAAGGGCGGCGCCAGCGACCCCGCTAAACTAGACAATCTCTATGCCTACCAGTCCAGCTCACCTTATGCGGATGTATTAGTTGATTGTGTACGTGTCAAAAGCCCAAGCGGGTCTTGCGCGCTAGTCACATTGCCCACCCTAGGCCTAGCTACCGAGACCCCAACCATTGATCATGTCATGGACCGTGTGGTGGTATCTCACGACTGGATGGGCCTGCGGTTTGAACAACTCCTACAAGAAATGCCAAACGACATGCTGTTGTTACTGCGCGGCGTAACGGCCGTGGTTATTGGCTCTAACGTGCGCCCGTCCTTTTACTGGAATATGACTGGTGCCATCTACCTAGACCCAGGCAGGCTTTGGTTAACGGAGGCAGAGCGCGACACCGTCAGCAAAGACCCAGACCACCGCCAAGCCTACGCAGACCCAATGGCGTTTCGCGCCTTTTGGCGCTGGGTCTCAGACGATTGGGCCTGGTACGGCACGGGCAATAATGGTATTCGCCCCATTACGGATATTGTGCCCGACATGGCCGCCCTGCTGTTTCACGAGTTGGCTCACGCCAATGATTTATTGCCGCCCAGCGCCTACCAAAGCATCAACTTGGCAGACAGCATTTACGCAGCATCTAACAAACTCAGCGCGCAGTACCCTTCTACACAGCTCAAAAACAATACCCCGCTCACCTCAGAGCAAATGTTTCGCCTAGCGGGCATTTTGTATAAAGGCGCGCAACCTTCTGATACCGATACACAAATTACCGCAGCGCAGGTAGGCGTGCTGTTTGAACCGGATATAGCCAGCGATAATTATTCCTACACTACCCAATACGAAGACATGGCCATGTTATTTGAAGAGGCCATGATGAAATTGCATTTTGACTTTGACCGCGACTTAGCTTTTGTCACCCCCAGTGACGACCCTCAAACCTGCGATGACTACGCCGTTAGCTGGGGGGTGCGTAACCGCCTGGGCGACGTGAATGTGCTGCCGCGTGCCCAATTTGTGGTGGATGCATTGTTACCCGACGCAGATTTTAACGAGCAATTTGAAAACTTCCCGCTGCCTACCGCTTTACCGCAAATAGGTTGGTGCGCCTCCAAAATGATGGGGCCGCTATTTGAAAAATCTAATTATATTCCCAGCCCGGAACCCCAACCATTAAACCCAGACCACCACACAAGGCCCTATCGAATTTTTCACGGGCCGGAGTAATCTGCCCAAAAAACAATTACAGAATACTCTGCTTTGTTTTGCTTTAATTCTGCACCATCAAAGTACTGGCTGCAGACCGAATACAATAAAGTTAGACTGAGAAAACATCGTCAAACGAGCACCTTCACTGCTGTGGCTCCTAGCAGTGTTAGGCCTTTGATATCGTTCAGTAGAATAATATGACTCCAGGCGCACATTTAGTTTTAAGCTGGTTGAGTTCAGTGAATATCGTCACAGACTCGCGAGAACGGAGAATTGTAACGTATGCTGGATTGTCACCTGATTTAGATGGCATAGGGTTGATCGCAGACAAATTGACAGGGGAAACAACTTACTACGAGCAATTCCATCATTATATTGGTCATTGCGGCGTGGCTGCTCTAATTGTCCCGCTTATTGCCATGTATTTTGCGAAAATAGAAAAACTTCGCGTTTTATTCCTCTCTTTTTTCGTATTTCACGTTCATATTTTGTGTGACATTGTCGGCTCTAAAGGTTCAGATGGCTATCAATGGCCAATTTATTACCTATACCCCTTTGATGCTTCTTTTGAGTTAACGTGGTCTGGGCAGTGGGAGCTAAATGCTTGGCAAAACTCAGTAAT
>CAYZQH010000045.1:0-15789 GCA_964480055.1 uncultured Cellvibrionaceae bacterium | reverse complement strand
AGCCTTATCACTGAAACAGCAAATTAGTGACCTAAGTCCTTGCTTTCCACTTTCAATTCAATGGAAAATCGCGCTTGCTGAGAATAACGAAAAAAGTACTGACTAACTATAGGTATCCAATACAGGATTTGAGCCTTACACAAAGGTAATTAAATCAACGTCCGTGCATAATCAGTATTGACCGAACTTCAATAGGAACTCAGGCCGAGAACAAGTTTGTCCCAATAACCATGTACCACATTTGAACATTGATGCGGTTATCTGATCGACCATTCAGTTGATGCGCTTTTAGCAGGCCCAATAATTGAAAATAACGTCGTACTCTTGAACGATCTATTTTATTGATGGAAGTGAGAATCGTTTTTCATTTAGGCGGAATAGATAAATATGAAAAATAAAATCTGTTTTATTATTTTATTGGGGCTCTTTTTGGCGTCCTGTGGTGGCGAAGTTGAAGATACTCCGGCTCCAACTCCAGTTCCCGCGCCAACACCAGATCCTCCGGAAAATTACACCCCCGCCGAGCCTTTTGCCCGCGTTGAAGCGTGCGCTTCGGATATTACGGTTACCCCAGCGCGTATGCGCCGCTTATCACATAAAGAGTATGACAACGCCGTACGTGACTTACTCAACACCAGTGCAACGTTGGCAAAAAGCTTTCCCAATGACTTACCCGCGGCAGGTTTTGCCAGTAATCGCGGCGACCCCTTAGCAGAGTTAGGCGCAGAAAAATTAATGCTGGCCGCAGAGCAGCACGCTGAAGAGGCCGTGTCACGCTTACGCTTAGATGCCCTCCTTCCTTGCCGCGCCAACAGAAGAAATCGCGAATGCGCCATTCAATATATTGCCGATTTAGGTCGCCGCGCTTTTAGGCGCACACTCACCCAAGAAGAAGCCAGCTCGCTCGCGGATTTATATGACTGGGGTGCAGCAGAAGGCGGGTTTACCTATGGTATACGCGCCGTCATTGAACAGGTTTTACAGTCACCCAACTTTCTTTATCACCCGGAATTAACCAATCGCACGGTCGGCACCGCAAAACTTACAGGCCGTAGTATTGCAGAACGGCTTGCGGCCATGCTCTGGCAAAGTATTCCTGATGAGACGTTACTGCTTGCGGCAGAAAACGGCAGCTTAGACACGCCAGAAGGTATCCTAACACAAGCCAAACGCATGCTCTCTCACACCAAAGGGCGTGATGGGATTGTAGAATTTTTTAATCAATGGCTAGACATTGAAAAATTAGAAATCACAGAAAAAGACGCCACACGCTTCCCAGCGTTTACGCCTGAGCTTCGCGCTGTAATGTGGGAAGAAACCACCACGTTTGTAGACTACGTGGTGCGAGATGGCGACGGAAAGCTGAGCACCTTGCTCACCTCTAACTTAGCGTTACCCAAAGGCCCACTGGCAGAATTTTATGGCGTGCGTGAATCAACCCAGCTAACCGCCATCGACGCCACTACCCGTGCCGGTTTATTAACTCACCCAAGCTTTTTGGCTGTGCACGCCCACGGCGACCAAACATCCCCGGTTAAACGTGGCGTTTTCATTCGCGACAGAATCATGTGCTCCCCTTCACCTGAAGCACCAGCCAGTGTCAACACTACCCCCCCTGACGTAGACCCAATGGCCACAACTCGTGAGCGTTTTAGTCAACACAGAGATAGTCCAGTATGCGCCGCATGCCACGACCTCATCGACCCACTGGGCTTTGCCTTTGAACACTTCGACGCCATGGGTCACTACCGCATGATGGAGGGTGAGCTTAGCATTGATGCCTCCGGCGAAATTCGCTCTACATTAGATATGGACGGTTTTTTTGACGGTGCCAATGAGCTAAACCAAATTTTTGTACAATCAAAACAAGTACAAAATTGTATGGCAACTCAGTGGCTGCGTTACGCCACTCGTCAACGAGAAACACAACAGGATGCCTGTAGCTTGCAGCAAGCGCAAAAAGCATTTGCACAAGACGGCAACCTTCAAGACCTTATTTTTGCAGTCGTACAAAGCGATGCATTTCGCTACAAAAGTACAGGAGAGTCCAAGTGAATAAACGCGGCCAAAAACCCCCTGTTCGCCATAAATGCATAATAGGCGACCCCAAAATTGGACGCCGGTCCTTACTCAAAGCCGGCGCTGGTGCGGCGCTGGCGCCATTTTTACCTATATTAGAGGCCCGCGCCCAAGATGGCACGCCCCCAAAACGTATTCTTTTTGTCTACCAAGCCAATGGCACCATTCATAGCGAGTGGAAGCCCGAGGGTATGGGTGCAAACTTTAAATTTAAACGCATCCTTGCGCCCTTAGAACAACACAAACAGGATTTATTGGTTCTTTCTGGGCTTGACCTAGAGCCTGAACCTCAAAAACCGCACTCTGGGCATCCGCAACTGTTCTCTAACGTACCCGCGGATATGACCCGGTTCCGCCTAAGCCCCAGTACGACGCTAGACCAATACATTGCTCAACAGCGGCAAGACAACACACGCTTTAACTCGTTAGAACTTGGCATAGTGCCTTATGGTGGAGACGACTTTTATACCCGTGAGATTTTGTTTCGTGGGCCCTATGACCCAGTTCCATGGGAGCCTAGCCCCTATGCCGCCTTCGACCGTATATTTGGTCAAGGCGGCAGCGGAGACGATTCGGGCATAGACAAGCGCATTGCACTGCGCCAACGCGTATTAGACGGCGTTAAAAACGACTTATCTCGCCTGCAAAAGCAATTAGGGGCCGAAGACCGCACATTACTCCAGCGCCACGAAGAGTCTATTGTTCAACTAGAGAACCGCTTCAGACGCGCCGTATCCGTCTGTGACAGCCCGCAAATGGGTCAAACTCTAGATTATAGAAGTATGGTCAATTTCCGTGAAATGGCCGAGCTACATACCGACATAATGGTTAACGCCTTCGCTTGCGATGCCACGCGTGTTGGCACCCTTATTTGGTCCGGGCCAACCAGTACACAACCCTTCCCTTGGCTGGGCGATTTTGGTGAAAACCACCACGTTTTATCTCACGACGCCACCCAAACCGAAGCGCTTATAAAAATTAATACTTGGTACAGCGAACAGCACAGTAAATTAATCAGCAAATTAAAATCCATACCCGAGCCTGGTGGCGGCACCTTATTTGATAACACCGTCATTTTCTTTGCCAACCCTTTAAGTGACGGCAACGCTCACCGAAAAATTGACTTACCTTTTATGCTAGCAGGCGGCAAATGGCACTTTGATACTGGGCGTTATGTGGATTTTGTATCAAAACCCCACGGGCACTTATTAGTATCACTGGCCAATGCCATGGGCCTTGATATAGAGACCTTTGGAGATGCAGAAACAAGCGCGGGGCCTTTAAGCGAGTTAGTGTAAAACGCTTAAGGCCAATAGGCAAAGTTGAGATAAGCGCTCATTGTTACTGCGTATTTTGTCTGAGGTTATGACGCTGTATATACTGTTGGCAAGCAAGCGCCAAGGAGGGTCATTTAAGCTGGCCGTACAAACTCGGCTCGCCGTCTGGCCGAGTTTTAAATCTACGGTGTACCCACAAATACTGATCCATGTTGGCCAGCACTTGGCGTTCACATTCTTGGTTCACTAAGGTAGCGTCGGCAACCTCATCCCCAGAGGGAAAGTTATCTAACGGAGGGGATACCGCGATATGATAGCGGCCATTCTCTAAGCGTGTTTGAGTATAAGGAATGACGCGCGCTTTACCCAACCGCGCCAATTGGGCTGTCGCAGTAATGGTAGCAGCAGGCACGCCAAAAAACGGCACAAAAATACTGTGCTTGGGGCCATAATCTTGGTCTGGGGCGTACCACAACATTCGACCATTTCTTAACACCCTAACCATTGCACGCACATCATCACGGGGGATGGCAGTGGCTTTTTGAGTGTAACGCTCGCGACCAGCCTTTTGCAGTAAATCATACACTGGGTTATTGTGCGGGCGATACGATCCATCTACAGAAAATTTGCGCCCTATCAGCTTGCCGCCTAAATCAATATTAGAAAAGTGAAACGCAAGTAAAATAACACCCACACCATCACTCTGTGCTTGCTCCAAATATTCTAAGCCTTCCACGGTATATAAGCTGTCTAACCTTTTTCTAGACCAAAACCAAGCAATGCCAAATTCAAAAAACGCAATGCCCATGGAATCTAATATGCCGCGCACATGCTGGTCACATTCGTCTTTTGACATTTTTGGGAAGCACAGCTCTAAATTTCTACGGGCGATGGCCACGCGCTTTTTGGCAACCTTGCCCATTAAGCGGCCAAGTACTTTACCCAAAGCAAACTGAATTTTAATAGGAAGAAGCGATAAAAGGTACCACACCCCAAAGCCCAGCCATGTAAGCCAATATTTGGGATGCAGTAAACGTGCTGAAAAAGTTGTACGCTGCATTTACAACTTAAAAATCTGCGCTCACTAAGGTGTCGGTATCGGCTTCATAATCTATGCCGTCCACACCAAAGCCAAACAGCTTTAAAAACTCTGCGTTATAGCCTTTGTAATCGGTAATCTCAAATAAGTTTTCTTCGGTCACTTGCGGCCATAAGGCTTCTACTTTGGCTTGCGTCTCAGAGTTGAGCTCTAGGTTATCTACACGTAAGCGGTTGTTGCCATCTAACCGCGGCTCTGCACTGTACAAGCACTCTGAATACAAACGGTACAGCTGCTCTATGCACCCTTCATGGGTACCTTCTTCTTTCATGACTTTATATAGCAAAGAAATATACAACGGCATAATCGGTATGGCTGAGCTTGCTTGAGTCACCAATGCCTTTAACACAGCAACGTTGGCTTGCCCATTAATAGCGCTTAACTGCTCAGTAATATTTTTTGCTGCGCGGTCTAAGTCTTCTTTCGCCTTCCCAATTGTGGCCTTACCGTAAATGGGCCAAGTAAGTTTCTCTCCTAAGTAGGTATAAGCTGCGGTTTTACAGCCGTCGGCCAATACGCCCGCTTCACTTAAGGCGCTCATCCACAGCTCCCAATCCTCGCCACCCATCACTTTAATTGTGCCGGCAATTTCTTCTTCACTGGCAGACTCTAACGTCATATCGCTAATTTTTAAGCTGTCGGTATTTAGGTTTTTGGCAGTGTAGGACTGGCCAATTGGCTTTAATACAGAAGAATGTGTTACGCCCTCATGGTCTGTTCTACGCGGTGCCGCCAGCGAATAAATAACCAAATCCACTTGCCCTAGATCTTGCTTGATAGTCTCTACCACTTGAGCTTTGGTTTGTGCAGAAAAAGCATCGCCATTTAAGCTTTTTGCGTACAGTCCTGCGGCTTTTGCTTCGGTCTCGAAGGCTGCAGCATTATAAAACCCTGCAGAGCCGGGCTTTCGTTCAGTGGGTGGCTTTTCAAAAAACACGCCTAAAGTACCCGCATCAGAACCAAACGCCGCGGTAATACGTGACGACAAGCCATACCCAGTAGAGGCGCCCAACACCAACACCTTCTTTGGCCCGCCTTCAATAGGCCCCTGGCTTTTTACATAGGCAATTTGCTCTTTTACATTCGCTGCACAACCCTCTGGATGTGCGTTAATGCAAATAAAACCGCGAACTTTGGGTTTGATGATCATGAGGTTGGTCCTGTAACAAATACAACTGAATAGTACGGGCCTGCACTTTTGCCGCCCATAATGCCAAAGGGCCGCTATAATACGCCGTTTGAAGACTGACTGCGAATCTAGGCAGTCTAAATTCACCAACACATTCTGCCTTTATGTACAGCCTACTATTTGATACGCCTCAAGCCTGGACCGATGCGGTCTTAGCCGATTTTGACGCTTTTTTACTCGACCATGCCGCAGCAGAGAAAAAAGCCTCTGGCATGGCCATATCAATGCTCTCGCATTATCCAGACCGCCCAAGCCTTGTAACCGCCATGGTCGACCTATCCATAGAAGAAATGACCCACTTTAGGGAAGTGGTCAAACTAATTTACCAGCGCGGCTTACGCCTAGGTGCGGACAGTAAAGATCTCTATGTAAACCAGCTGCGCGATCAAATGCGCAGCCCAAAACAACAGTTTTTCTTGGATCGCTTGCTGGTGGGCAGCATCATCGAATCTCGTGGTTGTGAGCGCTTCGGCTTGATTGCCAAGGCCCTACCAACCGGCGATTTAAAGCAGCTTTACATCGCCATTACCGAGAGTGAAAAGCGCCACGAAGATCTATTTTTACGCTTGGCCTACGAATATTTTGATGAAGCTGAAATCACCCCAAGACTCAACGATTTGCTCCAAATAGAAGCCAACATCTGTAAGGCCCTACCCATACGCTCTGCTTTGCACTGACGTTGCCCGCATGAAAAGCACCAAGGCCATAACGCAATACCTCAGCCAATACGCAGAGCCCCTGGCGCGTACCATTATTGAGAGTAGCCAAACCTATGACTGGCCACGCACTCAATATGCGGTGGTCATCCCCTGTTTTGACGAAACACCTGAATTTGCAAAACGCCTAGAAGCACACCCTAGCTGGCAGCAGGGCGTCACCGCCATTGTGGTACTGAATCAACCTAGCCATATACAGCCAATCACCGAGCAAAACCAAACGCTACTCAGGTTTTTCTCCAATAAGCCCTATGCACAACCCCATAGCTGGGGTACCTCTATTGCGTGTGGCAGAAGCTTATGGATAGTGGTTAATGCCTGTCATGAGCTGGCGCCTACTAGCAAGCACGGCGTGGGCTTGATGAGAAAGCTTGGGGCCGACATTGCCACTGCCCTTTGGGCCAATAGCCTTGTGCAATCTACATGGCTACACAGTACCGACGCAGATGCCACATTACCCAACGAATACTTCAATTTACCCGAAGATACAGCCCATACCGCTGCACTCTATGAGTTTACCCACACACCATCAAAAGACGTGGATACTACCCAAGCCACGCAGGTTTACGAGGCCGCCATTCGCTATTACGCCAAAAGCCTAATCTGGGCGGGCTCGCCATACGGGTTTGTGGCGCTGGGGAGCACCTTGGCAGTGCGGTTTGATGCCTATTGCCAGTTGCGAGGCTTCCCCAAAAAGTCCGGTGGGGAGGATTTTTATTTGATCAACAAAGCCATCAAGCTCGGCGCTTGCTATTACGCCACGCCTACTGTGCAATTAGATTCACGCACCTCGCACCGTGTACCGTTTGGCACAGGCCCAGCAACCCAAGTTATCTTAGAACTGCACCAGCAGGGTAAAGACTACCCCTACTACGCCCCCCAATGCTTTAGGGCATTAAAAAGCTGGATAGAGCTTGGCTTAAACCTGTGGGGCCAAACCGCCCTACCCGAATCAACCTCCGAAGAAGTGTGCCTTGCTGCAAGCGCCTTAGGGGTAGAAACGTTGATTACCCATATAAATACGCACTGCACGAACCCCGAGCAAGCAAAAACAGCCTTTCACCATTGGTTTGATGGGTTTAAAACCTTGAAATTCGTCCGGTATTTACAAGCGCATTACTACCCTGCAATTGACCTAACCCAATGCCTAGAAACCGCAGTTTACATGGAGTAAATAAGGGCTTGTGGACGAAACTTACACACCAGCCGAACATAACACACATCTTAGAGATGCCTTCGAGCCAAACACCCATCACGGATATACGTTCTATGCCGCAACCCCTGCTACGTTCATAAGTTACAATCAACAATGAACTGCCCGTAAGTTGGATAAAAGAAAGCCGCGAGGCATTATTCGTACTCCGCCCTACGACTCACAACAACGATTTAACCAAAGCTGCCGTATGATTCCTGCGTTTTTAAACCCTAAATCTGTATTTCACGCATTGGATGCCATTGATAACACCCCGCCGTCACATACTGCGCCGCGCGAAGAAGCCGGCCGCGTCACCTTGATTGTGCTTTTTAGTGTATGCGTGGCTTTATTGATTTTGAACTACTGTAAAAACTCCTACGTGCTTGACCACGTACTCATCTATTGGGCCAACACCCAACAACTCAATCCTTACTACTACATTGATACGCTGTCGCAAAGCGGTTGGGGCGATATGGTGCGTTACGCCTGGTGGACCAGCTGGCATGTGGTCACTTATATTATTCTGCCTTTTATCGTTATTACATTTTTTCTAAAGCAACGCTTTCGCGATTACGGCTGGCGCTGGGGAGACACTCATAAGCATTGGAAAGGGTATCTATGGCTGCTAACCCCCATTCTAATCGGCGTATTGGCGGTAAGTTTCAGGGACGATTTCAAGCATCACTACCCATTTTATGATTTGGCAGGGCGCAGTCTGTTTGATTTTATTGCGTGGGAGTTTTTGTATTTAACGCAATTTGCGTGTTTAGAGTTTTTCTTTCGCGGTTATATTATCCAGAGCCTTCGCCCTTATTATGGTAGCGCTGCCATTTGGATAATGATTGTGCCCTATTTAATGATTCACTTCCCAAAACCTTGGATAGAGGCAACTGGGGCAATATTCTTTGGGCTTTTCTTAGGGATTTTGGCGCTGCGCTCGCGCTCTATTTGGGGCGGGTTTTGCGTCCATGCCGGCGTAGCGGTTAGTATGGATATCATGTCTTTGGCGCAGCGCGGCACCCTACCTAGTCAGTGGTGGCCCTCGCTTTAACACCACAAAACCTTGCCGACGGCTGCCCTGCAATCAACTTTTGGGCGTTGAATACCGCTAAGCGGGCCATGCGAGCTGAACGTTACGAAGCCGCCGAGACCTCGCTCGCATCGGGGGCATTAGACAAGTTCCCCAACGCCTGTAATACATAGCGATGCACCACTTTGGGAGACTGCTCCAAAAGCACGTCTAGATCCCGCTTCACTAAATTGCAAACACCAGAGTCCCAAATAAAACTTTTTGCCGCACCTTCTAACACTTGGCCAAACACAACAACTTGCTCGAATCGGGCCTGTGGGTTCATCTCACAATATTGCGTAAAAGCAAACAAGGCTTCTAATACCGCACTTTTATAATAGGTGGGGTGTAAATTATTGGTGAGTTCATCCACCAAGTTAGCAAAGCTCACTTCACCTGACGTTTTAGAGCTACGCGCCCACTCGCAATGTAGAGTGTGCTCTGGGCTGCCCAAATCCCCAAACGCCAGAGTATTTGCAGAGCCTAAACTTTGCCAAATGGCTTTTAAAAATTCATCGTCCAGCGTTGTAATACTGCCGCGCGCGGTTCGCCATTCAAACCAGTCCGTATCTGCAGCTTGCGCTTGCTCCTCTTCGGTTAATTTATCCAATGAAAAGCTCGAATTAATACCTCGCACGTAAGATTTATGCTGATGATGTAAGTGGTCATAAACGGTATTGTATAACTCCGCAGGGCTTAATGCAGATACCATCACGAGTATATCTCGCTCAGAGGGCAGCTCCTTTTTTGGTGTACACAAATTAAATAAACTCTGAATTTTAATAGAGCGCACACCATCAAACACTCTTGGCTCGGTACGCATAATATGGCCAATAATCATTAAAAATTCTTGCGCAAGTGTGCGCTCTAATGCGCTGTGGTACACCCGCCGAATAGACCCCATCAACGAGTCCTCTGACGTTGAAGACTCCAAAACAACGTTGTTGATTTTATCTTTACCCAAAACTAACGATAAATGACGTGCTGCCAGCAGCCCTAAACCATCCGTTAAATCTGAACGCACATAGCCAAGTAAATCATAGCAATACCGCACAACCAACCAATACCCTCTTAATTTGGCTTTTTGGTAGAGAGTGGTTAATAGCTTATTTAAAGTAATGACGTTATCGCCACCGCCAAATTCTTGCTCCAGGCCATGTTGAGTAATAAATGCTTCTAGCGTTCTAAAGCAGGTTGCTTCATTTTCGACATCCAAACATTCTAATAATGGCTGCACTTGGATAGTCCAATGCAAGGTATCTGCAATATCACTCTTGGCCATTAAAGAGTCTTCACTGCCAAAGGCCTTAATGCTAATATCTGGCAAGAAAAAGTTATTGGATTTTGACGCTCGAATGGCCAAACTCGCAGAGGCATAACCCACGTATTCAGAGTGCGTTCTTAATTGGCAGTCGCGTAGGGTTTTTAACAAGATATCTGAATTTTTTGCGTCGCATAGGACTTCATCCATCCACCAAGTAAATACTGCCACCTCGCCTTGCCACCATTGTGAGCGAATATGGACTAGCTCGCGCTCAATGGCTTCGGCCAAATATTTTGCGTCATGCTCACAATAATCATGGGTCTCACTCTGAACCGAAGATAAGCAAAGGTAAGGTTTGCCATTAATTTTATAGGTTTGTGACGTTGCCAAGCTTTGCAAACGTCGGTGCGGTCGACCAGACAATCCAAGTGGCTTGTTGGCCCCCACATGGGTATACACGTCTACCAGGTGCTGCGCAGAGACCACCTCAATGGGTCTAATATTGTCGAGCGTTTCAGCAATGATACCGCTTGCCGCTAAGCGTTCTTTCACCGCGTCATTTTCTGCCAAAACCACCAATGCAATTTGCGTGTTATTGTAAATAGGCGAGCGGCGACGCATTTGCAATGGATCTAAGTCATCGCGAAACACTAACCCTTCATCCAACATTAAACCAACCCAATATAAACTTTGCGCCCACACCAGCGGCACGTTTTCGTTAGGTACGCGTGGCTGCGATTTAGGGTCGCTCTTTTCCGCTTCTATGTGCTCGCGTGCAATAAAATACAGCTCTGGCAGCAGGTATTCGCCGTCGACTTCCTGCATCAAAGATTCTATTTTCTCTCGATAATGCGCAGCCGTCGTTTCACTGCCATCGAATAACGCGTGAATATAAAGATAAGTAAAAAATAAAGGCCACTCAGACTCAATATGTTCAAAATTTGCTAGCTCTGAATGCTCGTAATATAAACGCGAAGCCTCTTCTAGCGCAGTTTGATGGCCATCCCACAAAAATCGCTTACAACCAAAATTACCCCCAAGCTTTGCTAGAATGTCATCCCGCGTTTTTGTTCTCAGGTTTTTATTGGTTATCGCAAAAGCCGGGAAGCCGATAATACTGAGCAGTGCACTGTCCGTTTCTTTGGATAGAGACTCTCTTGGTAGCAGCGTGCCAAGCGTACTTCGCGCGTTGGCTATAGCATCGGGTACAGAGTGAATAACTGCACGCGGCGAAGCGCCTTCGCCAAACACATTAAACCCATCCATCGCCTGTAAAGCGGCCTTGGCCATACCTACCGAGCTGGCATTTATCTCGGTTTTGCCATTGTTAATTTTATTGCCACGCTCCCAAATACCAAAATCTGGCGTGCGGTACGCACTGGCAACGTAATAAACTAAGTTCTGAACAAAATCGACTTCGTCATAGGTGCGAACAATTCTCAACCCCGAGCCCGACATTTGCGCCAACATCAACAAAAATATTGACGTGGCATCTATTTGTAAGTGGCCCCAGGCGTCATCTGCAACCACTTCTAACCCAGAGCCTGTGTCGTATTTAGCATGCAACGCATCATTTTGATTCAGCGTATGCTTAAACGTTTCTACTTTGTGCGCTTGGCGCATCATACTGATCAGCAAGCCGCGCATTAACTTAATGGTGGCTTGCTCTAATTCATCGGCCCTATTGTCTTCATTAGCATGGCGCATGGCGCTGCCCAAAGTCCATACACACAAAATGGAATACACGTTATCGCGCACCCATGCGTCGGTGTAATCCCCGTGGGTATTGACGCTTGTACTGGCAGGCAACAGCCCAGTCACAGGGTGCTGGCGCTGTAGAATCACCTCTACCACACTGTCGTACAGTTTGTTCAGTATCGTTTTACGCTTCATACCCCAAAAACCTTGCTTATTAAGTAAATGGCCTGATCCTTCGAATTATAATTAAATATCAAACGTCGTACCAACACGCGGCGCTTTATAAGTGTAGTGCGATTCCCACCGCTGAGGCACGTGTGTTGCGTTTTCTTAATCCACGCTTGCCACGCAAGGGTTGTTCCAAAAAAAACGGGGCCTCTTGGCCCCGTTTATGCCGGCCAAAGCCGATAATAACTTCTGTTTACAACGCTAAGGCGCTCACCAAAGTAGCGCTTGGGCGCATTACTTTAGCCGCTTTTGCACGATCAAAACAGTAGTACCCATTCAACTCTACAGCGGCGCCTTGAACACCATTTAGCTCTTCAAGAATGGCCGCTTCGTTGCTGCTTAGGGCTTCTGCTACTTTGGCAAACTTTGCTTGTAACTCCACATCATCCGTTTGCGTTGCCAAAGCTTGTGCCCAGTACATGGCCAAATAAAAATGGCTGCCGCGGTTGTCTAACTCCCCTACTTTGCGCGAAGGAGACTTATTGTTATCCAAAAACTGACCCGTTGCCGTATCTAAGGTGCTAGACAGCACTTTCGCTTTTGCATTCCCCGTTACTTCGCTTAAGTGCTCTAAAGACGCGGCCAATGCCAAGAACTCACCCAAAGAATCCCAACGTAGGTGGTTTTCTTGGAGCAACTGCTCTACATGCTTAGGTGCAGACCCGCCCGCACCCGTTTCAAACAGGCCGCCGCCGTTCATTAATGGAACAATGGACAGCATCTTGGCGCTGGTGCCTAACTCCAAAATGGGGAATAAATCTGTCAGGTAGTCGCGCAATACGTTACCGGTAACAGAAATGGTGTCTTGCCCTGCCTTGATCCGCTCCAATGAAAACTGCGTTGCTTCTAGTGGCGCCTTGATGTGAATCTCTAAGCCGGAGGTATCGTGCTCTGGCAGATACTTGTTAACCTTGGCAATTAACTGTGCATCGTGGGCGCGGTTTTCATCCAACCAAAATACCGCGGGAGTATTACTTAAGCGTGCGCGGTTCACCGCCAGCTTCACCCAGTCTTGAATGGGCGCATCCTTTACTTGGCACATGCGGAAGATATCACCGGCATCAACAACCTGCTCTAACAGTACATTACCGGCTTCATCCACCACTTGAACACTACCTGCTGCGGCTAGCTCAAAAGTTTTGTCGTGCGAGCCATACTCTTCGGCTTTTTGCGCCATTAAGCCCACATTGGGTACCGTGCCCATGGTGGTAGGGTCGAAAGCCCCATGCTTTTTACAAAAATCAATGGTGGCTTGATACACACCCGAGTAACATCTATCTGGAATGATGGCCTTGGTATCTTGCAAGGCTCCCTCTGGCCCCCACATTTGACCAGAGGTGCGAATGGCCGCAGGCATAGAGGCATCAATAATAATGTCGCTCGGCACGTGCAAATTGGTAATGCCCTTATCTGAATTCACCATCGCTAAGGCTGGGCGCGTTTCATATACTGCCTGTAAATCCGCTTCAATTTCTTCACGCTTGGCGGTGTCTAAGGTTTGAATTTTGGCGTATACATCCCCAATACCGTTGTTGGCATCCACACCTAGGGCTTCAAAGGTATCGGTGTGTTTAGCAAATACATCTTTGTAGAAAACCTTAACGGCGTGACCAAAAATGATAGGGTCCGACACCTTCATCATAGTGGCTTTCATATGCAGCGAAAGTAAAACGCCTTCGTCTTTAGCCGCGTTAATCTCACTCTCTAAAAAGCGGGTTAACTTACTGACGCTCGTAACCGCAGCGTCAATCACTTCACCGGCTTGAAGCGGTGTACTGGCTTTTAATACCGTTACCGTACCATCTGCCGCCACATGCTGAATTTTCACATCGCAGGCGTTTTCTACGGTGACGGATTTTTCATTGCCGTAAAAATCTCCTTCGCTCATTGAGCTTACGTGAGACTTGGAGTCAGCACTCCACGCGCCCATAGAGTGCGGATTTTTGCGCGCATAGGCTTTAACAGACGCAGGAGCACGACGGTCCGAATTACCTTCGCGCAATACGGGGTTTACTGCGCTGCCCTTTATTTTGTCGTAACGCGCTTTAACGTCTTTTTCTTGATCATTTGCAGGCTCTTCTGGGTAGGCTGGCAGTGCGTAGCCTTGGTCTTGCAGTTCTTTAATCGCCGCCTTTAACTGCGGTATAGAGGCACTGATGTTGGGCAGCTTAATGATGTTTGCCTCTGGCGTTTTGGCCAGCTCGCCCAACAGGGCCAATGCATCTTCTTGCTGTTGCTCTGGCTTCAAAAAGTCCGAAAAGCTAGCAATGATGCGCCCAGAAAGGGAGATGTCTTTTGTCTCTACCGTAATACCTGCGGCTTGGGCGAAGGACTGAACAATCGGTAGCAAAGAATAGGTAGCCAAGGCCGGGGCTTCGTCGGTCTCGGTATAGATGATAGTAGGAGTATCTGTGGACATTCGTTTACCTATGATTTGAGGCTAGAGTCAACGTGGGAGGACGACTTGAGAACGGCCTCGCCAAAAAAGAGGCGCGATTATACCAGCTTGAACAACGGCTCGCATTGCCCACCCCCATTTCAGCTCTAACGCCGCAATTTCTCGTCTATTTCCATACCAACTCAGCAGAAAACCACGAATTTCGCGCCAAACTGGTGCATACTCAAGCGATCACTCACACTTTCCTCCAGGTGCCAATAGCGCGGTATACTGGGCGAGCCTGGACCCAATAACCAAACACCGCGTCTGAGTGACCGCTGCTGGAATATGACTTACCGCCAATGACCTTAAGAACCAAATTCTTTACCCTCATGGTCTTATCAAGCTTACTTGGCGCTTTGATCACCGGCACAGCTCAACTGCGATACGAGTACGGGTATCAGCTGGGCAATCTACACAAGGAAATTGCCTCTATTGAAGGCAGCACACTCCCAGCCATAGAGTCCGCTGTATGGGCGCTGGACCAAAAACAAATACTGAATTTGGCACAAAGCATTTACTCCCGTCCCAACATTGACCACGTGATGATCAAGGGTAAGGGCATACATACGGTCACCCTTGGTACACTCGAACAAGAGCTTCATGACATATCTCAGGTTTACGATCTAGCACACAACATTAATAACACACCGAGCATCATTGGCACGCTCACCGTACAAGCCTCGTTAACGCCACTTCGCAATGAAATGCTTAAACGCAGCCTCGTGTTGATTACATCGTCTATTGTTTTTATAGGCATCGTGTTGGTCAGCTGTGCCGTACTGCTGCGCAGCCTGGTCATTCGCCCGCTAAAAAACGCCACGCAATACCTTGACCAATTTTCGCCGCTAAAAAATACCCGCGCATTTCATCGCTCCGGCGCGCCCACATCGAGAGAGTTTGTCGAGTTTGAGCAAGCCATTAGTCGGTTTCGCAGCGAGCTGAATAGCCGCGAAGCACACAGAGAGATGGAGCAGTGTCAATTTAAAGTATTTACCCACGACAACCCAGAGATTATCTGGCGAGCAGATTTAAGCTCGCCACAGAACATATCCCAAGACCCTCAAACCCTGGCTCAAAACATTGTGGCTTCAGCTCTACTCACCGAGCTCAACCCAGCGGCTCAAAAAATGCTAACGGCCACCGAGTCTTTGCCAGAGAACCATTTATTCTCCTTGCCATTTATTGAGCCGGGCTTAATTTTATGGATGACCGAAAATCAGTTTCGCGTTAAAGAACAAATCACTCAATTCCAAGGCGCCGACGGGGAGATACAGTACTTCCGCAATAGCTTGGTATGCTGGATAACACAAGGGGTGCTGCGCTCTATCTGGGGCATTGCGTTTGATATTACCCAAACCTTAACCACCCAAAAAGCGCTAGAGCAACGTGAACGACAGCTCTATTTAAGTCAAACTCGCCTTTCCGAAGCGCAAGCGCTTGCTCACATGGGGCATTGGACCTACTTTGCCGACGGTGACCGCTTACAGGTCAGTGACGAGTTTGCGCGTATTTACGGGTATGACGGCAGTAAAACC
>CAYZQH010000044.1:0-15923 GCA_964480055.1 uncultured Cellvibrionaceae bacterium | reverse complement strand
GTGCACTTATGGGCGTGGCCTTTGGATTACTGCTAGAGGTAAGCCCAGTCATTACACTGGTAGTCAGCAGCTTAGCGTTAGCCGGGATTTTAGCGTTACTTCAAACACAAAAGGCCATCGCCAGTGACACCCTACTTGGCATATTAAGCCACAGCGCTTTGGCTTTAGGCTTAGTGTGCGTGAGCTTGGTACGCGATACCCGCGTAGATGTAATGGGGTATCTATTTGGTGACTTACTCACCATTGAACTGGTCGATTTACTCACCATATGGTGCATCAATACAGTGGTACTGATCACCCTGGCCTTCCTTTGGCGCCCCTTGTTATTGGCAACACTGGATGAAAACCTGGCCAAAGTAGAGGGCGTAGCCACCGGCACACTGCGCTTTATCTTACTGGTGCTGATTGCCGTGGTGGTTGCCATGGCCATGCGCGTAGTGGGCGTACTGTTGATTACAGCGTTAATGATTATTCCGGCCGCCGCCGCCCGAGCCCTCAGTAAAAGCCCCGAGCAAATGGTGTGCTTTGCGGCATTGATTGGCGCGACTGCTGTGCTCTTTGGTTTGACAAGCTCATACTTTTTAGACACCCCCACAGGGCCGACCATTGTTCTTTGTGCAACGCTGCTGTGCTTGGCAAGCTATTTGATCGCAAAATTCCGCTGATAAACGCCGTCAGTGATATTGACGAACGCGCGCATAGAGCTGTTTATCAACGAGTTTAACAAATGATCTGCTCCTTTGATTCGGGCTCTCTTAAACAATGCCCTATTCATCAAATAGGCTTAAATCTATTACCGCGGCCATGGCTTTATAGCCTGCTTGGTTGGGGTGCAGCCAATCATTATCGTGCAAATGCGGCAAGAACTTTGACGGGGTCGCGGGGTCGCGGACCACTGAGTCCATATCAATTACTCCGTCAAACCGACCGCTGTGTCGAACCCAATGATTCACCACGGCTTTTGCCGCTTGGCTTCCCGGGGCGCTATAACCGGAACCTAACGACGGCGTCAAAGTGGCGCCGTACACCTTAATCCCCTTGGCGTGTGCCTGCTCAATTACCCGTTCATAACCGGCAATAACCGCACTTGCCAATTTAGGCGTGCCACTTTTACCAATGTCATTTACGCCAATAAATACAACCAACCAACGTACTGCGCCTTGGCCAAATACATCCCGGTTAATTCGATCTAAACCCACGGGGCCAATACATTCGCGCGTTAAGCAACCACCGCCTATCCCCATATTTAGCACCGCAATATGCTTGTGTTGCTCACTACTTTGCAAACGTTTGGCCAGCTCATCAGGCCAACGGTTTTGTAAATTTGTACCCGAGCCGCGCCCGTCGGTAATAGAATCACCCATAATGGCAATGGCGCCGTAACCAGGGCCTGCTCTCACCTCTAAACCGGAAATAACATACCAATGGTCTGTGGGCACCGCACCCGACAAGCTCGCCCTTTGTACCTGATCACCGGCCGCTAAATAGGATGTGGTTCTAGAACCTGGATGCCCAGTTATATTTTTGGGCGTTTTTCCAAAGTGTAAAGTCACCGTCAACGTTGAAAGTGCCGGTACAGAAAACGCCAACTCGTCAGAATACACAAAGCCGCCAGCGGGGATGGTTACGGAAGGTTTATTCGCAAAAGTTAAGGCTTGCTGTGTTTGTTGGTTGATCACATCAGCACCAATCGCATGCGCTAAACTGACTGCCTTAAGCGTGATAGGGGCTTGACTGAACTCATTGGAAAAGCGCATGCGAATAGACTGGCCACCCACCGACACTTTAAAAATTTGGCGCAACGTATTGTGGCTAAGGCCTGGTAACGGCGGCTTATTTTTTGGCTCTACCAACTGCTGCGCGGTGGACCATGTACCCAGCCAAATAGGCGCCTGCGGTGCTTCATTGGCCGTAACTACTAGCTCTTCATTGGGCGCATACTTGTCAGAGCAAGCACATAACAAACCCATCAAAACAACAAACAACGTACGCTTCATCAAAGCGGCCCTTACATGGTTGGGTACTATTAATTGAACGCGTTATTTTACACAGTTAGGTGAAACTGAATTATTTCATCCTATAAAAATTTACACGAAATACAAAACAAATAAAAAGCGCAAGAAGGCCCCATAAAAAAACGGAGCTAAGGACAACCCCTAGCTCCGTTTTTTTATGGCATGCACTTAGCCAATAGCAGGCTTAGTTTGCCTCTACGGTTAGGTCATCCAAGTAGTAGATTGCACCAGAAGCAGGGCCATCCACATAAATGGCCACTTCCGCTTCACCACTTGGATTATGGGTGTATAACCCCGTTAACAACGTCCACTCAGTATCGGTTGCTGCCAATTGGGCTACGGCTTCAGCGCTTGGCGTGTCATCAAGCACAATCAATCTTAAGGCAACGGTATCTTCACCGCTGTTTAAGCGTACCCACACAGAAATACGATAGGTGGTGTCGGCCTCTAACCCATTTAATGCGATACCCGCGCCATCTGTGGCGGCATTGCGATCAAATACCATCAGGCTGTGCATACCACCATGAACCTGGGCATTAGACTGCGCCACCGCTGGGCTGCTGTCACCTACGGAGTACCAAGGGGCAGACCCACTTTCCACTCCGCCATTAACCACAATAGGTAAAAGCTCAGAGCCAGCCGATGCAGCGCTCACGGGCTTGGAGGACATGGTGTCGTCCCAGAATTCGTCCAACATATACTGAGCGATATGCTGTGCACATTCCCCGACGCAACCAGCAGTATTACCAACCGGCATAGTATCGGTAATGATAGTCACAAGCTGGGTATACGTATATTTATTAGACGGGGCAATAATATCTGACGCATTTCCGCCTGGAGGTGTAGTCGTTCCATCAGCGGCATGACAAGCAGTACATAAAAGCGCGGGGGTCTCATAATATGTTTTGCCACTTGCTATGGCAGCAGGGTCCCCGGGGCTACCGGCATTGCCCCCCGAAGAACTAGAGCTTGAGCTAGAAGACGAGCTACTGGAGCTGCTTGAGCTTGAACTGCTGGAACTTGAGCTGCTTGAAGAACTACTGCTGGACGACGAGCTGGATGAACTGGTCGTGGAAGACGAGCTCGTTGTACTACTTGAAGAGCTAGACGAAGAGCTAGAACTAGACGAAGAACTACTTGAGCTGGACGAACTCGATGACGAGGAGCTGGAAGAAGAGCTACTTGAAGAACTAGACGAAGACGAGCTAGAACTTGATGAGGTATTGCTACCGGCTTCGCCGTTTACATAGAAGGCGTCCAAAATATATTGGGCTACTTCTTCAGCGCACGAACCAACACAAGAGCTGGGGCTCAACGCCCCATCTCCAAACTCTGCTGGCATGGTTGTTTCAATAATAGCAACCAGGTCTGTGTAATCATATTTGTTTGAGGGCGCTAAAATACCGCCTTTGACCCCGGTGAACTGCTGCGGGGAGAGCAGGCCATCAGCCCCGTGACAAAAAGCGCATTGAGCCGAATATTGGTTAGAGCCTCTTTGAATGGCGGCCGAATCCATAGGCCCTCGGTCCCTAATAGCACCATCTTCAGATACGGTTACCGCGCTATCACAAGCAAATAAGATCAGGCTGAGTGCACCTGCAACAACCATCTTAGAAAACACTCGAATAGTATTAATCATTAATCTCTCACTGTACTTCTAGTAACGGCACTCACAAAAGAGGGTGACGCCCCAGTTGCCTATTATTATAAAACTTTGTTACAAACCTAGTTGCCCGCCTTTGACTGGGGGCATACTCAATAATTCATTATAGATGCCACATTCGTACTGCCAAACCCCTATATCGCCAACAATGTAGACAAAGTCACGCTCTTTTGGCTGCAAAACGGCTAAAAAAGCCGCAGGCTACTGAAAACTTAGCCACTGTCTAGCCTTTGGGGTTACTGCGTGCCCTTGCAGCATGAAGGTAAAAGGTACACTGAGCAACCGGCTGCCATCACTTACCTGCACAGAAAAATGCAGATGCGGCCCGGTAGAGTACCCAGAACTACCCGCTTGCGCCAAGACATCTCCAGCTTTTACGGTTTGACCAAGGGCCACCTTGGCGCTACCCAACAAAATGTGCGCATAAATACCAAAGCTGCCATCACTGTGCAATACGCGGATCAAATTGGCCTTATCGGCAAAAAAATTGTCGCGCCCGCCCATGTGATAATCATCTTTTACCGACACAACCACCCCACCACGCGCCGCGTGAATGGGGCTACCCACATTCATTACTATATCTACAGCATAAGCGTTAGACGGGTCGGTATGAGAATACTTGCCATTGAACCCTTGCGATATTACGTATCGCCCCAGAGGGGCAATAGGGGGCATCAACGGCTGATTATCATGCTTTGCACTTGGGTCACCCAATAAGTACTGATAACTCAACGTTGACCGCCACACCAGAGGCTTGTTGTCCAACTCCAGGGGTTGTTGAGTGCCTGCTGGCACTAGTACCTCTAGCAATACCTTGTCATCATCACGAACGCGAAAAAACACAGGGGCATACCAAGGGTTTTCTGCCACCATGACATCGGTTTTAGCGACTCGTGTTAAGCGCGGTTTGGGTGAGCTCGCTTTAGCCTTAAACGCGACCGACTCATGTTCGGCTTTGGGTTTTTTATCCGTAAAATGCCACCGACCGTTCTCGTCCTGATATTTATACACGGGGCTGGCATAGGTATGTGCGCTTAAAAATAATACGCTGGATGTAAAAAGCGCCAACGCACAACATAGCCTTACCCACACCGGCAGTATTGATCGAAGTGTCACATTAGAGGTCAATCTCAGCATGTGTACATAGGCTCTATTACCTGGGTCTACAAAAGCGCGGCTAATCAATGAAGTATACGCAACCACCAGCGCAGCGTACCAGCGGTTAGAAATCAACACTGAATTATGCGTTTGGTTCTCTGTTGTATTGATGAGCTTAGCCAAACTACGCTCTAAGTCTTTGAATTTAGTTTACTTTATTAAAAACGAACTAGATCGCCAACGGATAACTGGGCGCTATTAAATTTTTGGTGAAATGTTTGATTCAAAAGCTTCACGACATGACGACATCTTTCTGTCATCATTTGAGAGTAGAAGGCAGTAAGTAAGACGCTTTTGTGCGTGTATAAAATACTTTTGAGGTATCAATAGTGCAAAAATTAACAGATCAAGGCCAACAACTCGTCAATGACATCTCATCTCGCTACGGCTTGAGCCACGAGGCGGTAGTTCATATGCTAGTCGCCGTTAACAATGGCGGAGGCTCCATGGCCCAGTTTAATTGCCCCGAGCTAGGTGGTTCAGGGCAGTGGATGCGCGGAGGGATGATCATGGTGGGCGACATGTTCAACAACAATTTAAAGGCAACGGTAGATAACTTATGTAACGAACTGGCAAATGGGCTGGCAAATTTTCAAGTTTTTCCGCCTATCCCCGCAGGAAGTAAGTACTCAAATCAGTGGTGGCCTCAGGATTTGGGCTCACCCTTCAGCTCTGGCGCTCAAAATGACATTCGCTATGCCATTTTTCCTAATCGCCTGGCGATTGATTATTCAGGCACAGTGACGGTATACGACACTCTGGATCATCAAATCGGTGGCGTGAGTCAACAACAAGGTGGTATTTCGTCGCTTACCTTTTCTAGTCAGTACGGTATGGTTGCGGTTGCGAGTCTGCCCGTTGTATCCGGGCCAGGCCTGCCAAAAGCTGACAACACATCTTTTACCGATAGCCCTGCACCAATGAGCAACGAAGCCCAAAGCCAAATACCCCAGAGTACAGAGGACGATGTAGTAGGCTTGATCGAAAAGCTTTCTCGCCTTCACGAAGACGGCGTATTGAGCAAGGATGAATTTCAAACAAAAAAAAATGAACTGCTACAACGCTTGTAGTAGTTAGCAGCTGTGCATAGCGCGTGCAAGTACCCGTGTGGCACTTGCACGTCTCGCTCACAATTGCCAACAGCGAGAAGACATACATTTTTATTTTGAACATGGGTTATATGTAAGCACCCTGCTAATCACAACAACCAGCATGATTGGCTGTAAAGTACAGATCAAACAGCCAGATGCTGACGCTCTTCAGTCATACCCAAAAAGCTTTGGCCGCATGCAATTCAATCTTTTTTGAGCTCAATACAATAGAGACGACCAAGAATCAATTGCGCAAGAAATTGACCTGCGTTTAAACAAGCTCTCCATCCGTTAGACTTATACCCCAAGACGGCAATATTCCATGCAGAAAATTCATTTTTATTACACCTATTTTTTTATCATTTTATTTTTTATTTCTGCATGCCAATCTTTGCCTAATTTAGAGGCAAAAAAGCATTTCCCCTGGCCCATATACAATGCGAAGAGTGAAAGGCAAGAATACTCACAGTTAATCGAAGCACTGAATAAAGCCGACTTAATTATTCTTGGCGAAGTTCACGATAACCCTCATCATCACAAAATACAAAAAACCATCGTTGATTTAATTAAACCTCACGGGCTTGCTTTCGAGATGGTACCAGAGGCGCAGGAGGCAGAGGTTAACTACGCCAGAGCGAACAATATTTCAGCGGAAGATTTAGGCACTATGCTTGACTGGGAATCACGTGGCTGGCCAGCCTGGCAAATGTATCAAGGAATATTTAGGGCTGCGCCTAGGGCTTATATTGCCGGGGGCGGCGTGAAAAAAAACGCACTAAGAAAAGCCATGGCAGAGGGTGCAGCAAGTGCAGACCCGCAAGCGCAGCGCTTTGGCCTGGCCGAAAGCTTTACTGATGCCATTGTAAACAGGTTAACTAACCAGCTCGTAGGCTCTCACTGTAATGCTATCGATAAAAACATAGCGGCAAAAATGCTGGAAGCACAGCGTTTACGCGATGCAAATTTTGCTCGCGCCCTTCTTAGGGCCGCCAAACAAGGTGGCGGAAACTCAATTTTAATTACCGGTAACGGCCATGCAAAGAACAATAGTGGTGTGCCTTGGTATATTCAGAAGGCGGCGCCAGGCACTAAGGTTGTAAGTATAGGGCTGGTCGAATCACGTTTTGAAAATAGTGATAACGCGCCAGATAAGATGAGCCAATTTGATTACACCATTCTCACAGACCCCGTAGACAGAGAAGACCCATGCATCAAATATTTACAACACAAGTAGTTCTTTTTACATTAAAGCGACAATAAATTGAATCAGTAATTTGAAAGGGGCGCACAACCAATACAGCAACGGCAGTGATTGTGCAGGTATGATGGACAATCTAAATTAAAACGCCGTGACAATAGATTGGTAAGTCAGCTTTAGCCGAGCAAGCTCAAAAGGAGGTTTAAAAAAGCCCGCGTAGTGCCCATAAGGGTTTATAAGAACAATATTCCCCGAATGATCTACGGTGTAATCATCTCCCATCACCACGCGATTAAACGCAACGTTCAGGTTATCTGCCAAACGCTTGACGGGCAAAAATTCGCCCGTCACACCAATAAAGTCTGGATTAAAATGTGTTACATAAGGCGCTAATACCTCTGGCGTATCACGCGCAGGATCTACTGTTACCAACACCACTTGCGTATTCTTACGAATATCGTCGTCTAACACTTTATACACCTGAGAGAGTTGCGCCAAGGCAGTAGGGCAAATATCCGGGCAATTGGCAAAGCCGAAAAACATCAACGTCCACTGGCCTTTAATGGACTCCAAGGTGAACGGAGTATTCGCATGGTTAATCAGGTCAAAAGGTTTAATAATTCTGGGCTTTTCAAACGCAATCGCACCATTGGCCGCAAGTTCTTGGGTAGATAATATTCTGGGTGACAATAATTTATTAAAAAACAGCCCCATCACCACAGCCACAAACGCCACAATAATAGCAACGGTGAAACCAATGCCTTTTTTTTGTTGTGCCGTTGGTCCAGCTGGAACTGACATAAATACTCCTAAAAATGCCGTCTAAAACCCTGCTGGCACATGATGCAATGGAAACAAATAGTGATCTAACAACATAACCACAAATAGCAACATCAGATACACAATAGAAAACTTAAACGTTTGCATGCCCGTACCCGGCTGCTTGGACCACAACATTCTTAAGGCGTAATAAAGAAACATCAACCCCAAAATCAGTGCACCGGCCAGATACAGCTTATTAAGCATACCAATGGCAAAGGGCACAACACTAACAGCCAGTAGGATGATGGTGTATAAAACGATATGAATTTTGGTGTAATGCTCGCCATGGGTTACAGGCAGCATCGGGATGTCTGCTTTGGCGTATTCATCCTTTCTGTGAACTGCTAACGCCCAAAAATGAGGGGGTGTCCACGCAAAAATAATAAGTACCAACAACAACCCATAAGCGTCTACGCTGCCTGTTACTGCCGTCCAGCCCAACAAAGGTGGCGCTGCACCGGCTAACCCACCAATTACAATATTTTGTGGTGTGGCGCGTTTTAGGAACAAGGTATACACAAAAGCATACCCCACCAAAGAGGCCAAAGTTAACCAAGCCGTTATTGCATTCACAAATAATAATAAAACGGCCATGCCCATAAACGCTGCAACTGCAGCAAAAACCATAGCATTGATTGGGCTGATTCTGCCTTTTGCTATCGGGCGATTAAAGGTACGCGCCATTTTGGTATCCACATGTCGGTCTACCAAATGATTCACAGCCGCAGCGGCGCCTGCGCACAACGCTATGCCTAAATTACCAAATATTAAAATATTTAACGGCACCATATTGGGTGTAGCTAACAACATGCCTATGACCGATGTTAATATCATCAAGGCTACAACATTAGGCTTACAAAGCTCTAAATAATCTCGCCATGAAGCCTGCGGCAACCTTGTGATTAGCGTAGTATCAGCCATGATGTGCCTCACTCAATGTTTTATAGGTAAATATGCGGTGGTTAATTGCCACCAGCACTAATAATAAAATTGCACCCACGGCATTGTGAGCCACCGCCACGGGCAAAGGTAACGCCCAAGCCACATTGCTAACCCCAAGCGATACCTGCAAAACCAATATGCTCGCCAGAACCCCTGCCCATAATCGAGCACGCGAAAATTGGGTTAACCACAAAACCAACACTACCGCTACAATACACACACTGGCTACAACGGCGCCAAGCCGATGAGACAAATGAATGGCTGTGCGAGCGTGGTTATCCAAAAGCCCCCCCAAATAGTTGGGGCCGACTTTTTGAAACACGTCAAAACCCTGAATAAAATTGGCCTTGGGCCACCACAAACCATGGCATTTGGGTAAATCGGGGCACGCTATGGCCGCGTAGTTACTGCTCGTCCAACCCCCTAAGGCAATTTGCACCACAACCGCGATCAGTGCCACTACAGCAAACGGCCTCAGTTTTTTGATGGTTAATACATTCTGCGTTGTCACTCGCCAATAATAACCGCCGGTTCTTTGCGCCATTAACCACAACAAGCTCAGTGTGGCAAACCCACCCAATAAATGCGCTGTTACTATCTGAGGCCACAATTTTAAAGTGACCGTCCACATACCAAATGCCGCTTGCAAAATCACCAAAAACAACAAAAAAGCCGGCAATTTTAATGGCGACTGAGGTACGCTAGAGAACGCTTTGACGGATACAATCAAAATACCGAGCACCGTCAGCCCAAGCATTCCGGCAAAATATCGGTGTACCATTTCTGGCCAGGTTTTGTGAGCCTCTACCGGGGCATCTGGAAATGCAGTCTCTGCCAGTAATATTTCATGGGCCGAATCTGGCCACAACAAATGCCCATAACACCCAGGCCAATCTGGACAACCTAGACCTGCATCTACTAACCGAGTAAAGGCGCCTAGTACCACCACGACCAAGGCCAACGCAACAGAAAATGTTGAGAGTTTAAATAACAGCGGGTGTTTCACGGCTTGCATAACAATATCTTTATCTTTCTAATCTTCAGGGCTATAGCGCAAAATGCGCTTAATATCACCCAGCAATTCATTGCCCGTATTACTGTCTGAATAACGCAACATGACAAACCCTTGAGGGTCCATTAAATAATAATGGTGCGCCTCTTGCGCAGGAGGCGTTACATTGCCCTCTAGTAGCCACTGCTGCCAGGCCATGTTACCCACGGTTAGCACGTTTAGGTTGGGGTGATCCTTTGCAATGCTCTTTAGGTAATCACTGCCGTTTTTACCACCAAAATTAATCACCATACGCGCTACGCGTAATGACTTTTCCCCTAAACGAATACCCACTTGGCGGGTAACATATAAATTATTCTCACAAGCTTTGTTACATTGCTCCCCAAGGGGTAAAACAAAACGCCACACGGGTTTGGCATCTAACTTAGGTAGATCACCCTCGCTTTTTTCCATTAAGGGTTTTACATCTACCGCTGGCGCTATCATTAAGCCGTTATTGACGGTGCCTTCAGGTACGCCCCAACCGGTATAATATGCCACGTAAGCGGCAACTACCGGAACAAATGAAACCAACAGTATGGCCCGCAGCTGCCATTTACCCTTTGCCGAACCAGAGGGGCTGTTTGAATTTACTGCACGTGACTCAGCCATTTACCATCTCTTTTTACTTCTAACTCTTTTAGGTGTGCACAATCGTTTAAGCTAAGGGTTGATTGGAGGATTAATTCTATCTACCCCTCACCCCTTTTAAGAACGCTGGCCAAGTTGGAATTAGCAAATACGGTTAATACCAACAATACAAACGCCATGCTAAACCACTGCACTGCATACCCCGTGTGCTTATAGGCGGGCATCACCACCGGCTGCCAAATGGGGGTTAACGCAGCAGTGCTTGCAGGTGATAAATACAGCACAAACGGCAATACGTTTTGCCATTTAGGGTTCGCCGCAGTTAACTGTGCGGTAAAGCTCTCTAGCTGTGCGCTCAACGCGCGCTTCGGCCAGCCGACTTCTACCTTTGCACTTTGATGTAAGACATTCACCGTGGGTATGGCCAATTGCCCAACAACCTCAATCGGCCCTTCTTGGGTGCTCACCTTTGGTAATTCTCCACGATGGGCTCCGCCAACCAGCCAACCACGATTGACCAAAACCACCTGCAAAGGGCTATGGCCGTCATTGGCCAACACCATGGGCATAACCACTTCAAAACCCGCTTTACCGCCAAAGACTTTGTTCTCCAACAGCCAGTAATAGTCCCGTAAAAAATAACCCGATGCAATCACTTGCCGATAATTAAAAGCTACGGGTAGATTCGCGGCGTCAAACTGAGAAATCAGTGCAGTGATTACCTCGGGTGGCTTAGCTTGCTCCGCCTCTAAACTTTGCTGTAATGTGCGCTTTTGATCAGCCCGTTGTAGCTGCCAAATTCCAAGCCCAGTGAGTAGCGGCATCAACAATGCACTGAATAAACAAACCTTCCAGTTAAGGGCCCATTTAAAATGTGGTTTTACTGAAGAAGGCCTGGCACACATAGGGGGTACAATATGGTTTTAAAATTGATAGTGGTGGTGTTATTTGTGGCCGTGCTAGTGAGCTTGAGTAGTGGGCTTGTATTTCTATTAAAAGATATGAATGTGCCAGAATCTAGAAGAACCGTTTACGCCCTAGGCATTCGCATTTTTCTAGCGGCCTCCCTAATGGCGGTGATTGGTTACGGAATACAGAGCGGCCAACTAAAAAATACCGCACCGTGGGGTGGTCACGCCCAAATGCAACAAACTGGTGACTAATAACACCAAAAGAAGCGGCGCTGCATAGCGCCGTTTCTTTAAAACCTCATGACTAACCCATCAAATACACGAATATAAACAGCCCCAGCCATACCACATCAACAAAATGCCAGTACCAACTGGCTGCCTCAAAGCCAAAACAATCATGGTGATTAAAGTGGCCCTTAAAGGTAGAGCGCATCCACATAATGGCCAGCATAAGCGTACCCATAGTGACGTGCAGACCATGAAAGCCGGTTAGGATAAAGAACGTGGTGCCATAAACACCCGACTTAAGCGTTAACCCCAATTCACCGTATGCATGAATATACTCTTCTACCTGCAATACCAAGAAGATTATACCCAACACAACCGTTCCACCAAGCCACCAGTTAAAGGCTTTTTTATTGTCTTGCTTGAGCTTCACATGCGCCATGTGCACCGTAATACTTGAAGTCAGTAGCACGGTCGTATTCCAAAACGGCAACCAACCTAACCACCCGCCAATACCCGGGTTGCTCATATTGCCTTCTGGCCCAACATGCACGGCCTTATCGCCATTAATCACAGAATCCGGTGTCTCCATTAATGGCCACTCTGCACTAAAACCATTCCACAACAGCTCATTGGTGGCGCCGCTGTCTATGTGAGGCAATGCTATAGAGCGAATATAAAAGAGTGCGCCAAAGAACGCAGAGAAAAACATAACTTCCGAAAAAATAAACCAACCCATGCCCCACACATAAGAGCGTTTGAGCTGAGCGCTATTTAACCCGGCTATATTTTCTTTAATAACGGTTGAGAACCATACCCACATCACACCGACCAAAAACATTAAGCCAAGCGTAAATACGAACGACCCGACCGACTCGCCATTTAACCAATTACCGATCCCAAATACCGTAAGAAACATGGCTGCCGCCATAAATAATGGCAACCGGCTTTGCTCTGGTACGTAATAGGCGTCTTTATGATTATCCATGTAATACACCCCAATAGTCTGTTTGTTACTACTGCGCAGCCACAGTAGGTTCTGTTATATCAAATAAAGTGTAAGACAAAGTAATGGTGTTAACCTGCTTGGGCAATTCTAAGTCCACCAGGAACTGCAACCCCAACTCTGCACTCTCTCCAGCCGCCAAGGGCTGATGGTTAAAACAAAAACATTCAATTTTGTGAAAATAATTAACCGCGTTATAAGGTGTAATACTCGGTACTGCTTGAGCCACCATATCCTGTGCAGCGTTATTTTTTGCAAAATAATTAATATTGACCTTTTCGCCGGGGTGCACCTGAACCTTGTGCACCACAGGCTTAAATTCCCAGGGCAATTTATGATTTTGTGTTGCCACAAATTGCACCGTTACCAAGCGGCTTGTATCTACAGTGTTTTCTACCGCCTCATAGGCGCCGCCCACTTTACGCAACCCAGATACTTCACATAACAAAGTGTACAAAGGCGGCATAACCCAGAGGGCAAAGGCAAACATGCCCACTGCCAACGCACTCAACTTGGGTACCAAGTAACGCGTTGGCTTGGACTCTTGCACCATTGAAGCTATTTCACCTCAGGCGGCGTAGTAAATGTATGGTAAGGCGCTGGTGAAGGTACCGTCCACTCCAATCCGTGCGAACCTTCCCAGACTTCTGTCGTTGCCTTCTTGCCACTGACAATCGCGCGAATCACGATGTACAAGAACAGCACCTGAGCTGCGCCAAATAAGAACGCGCCTATTGAAGAAAGCATGTTCCAATCCGCAAACAGCGGGTTGTAATCTGGAATACGACGCGGCATGCCAGCCAAGCCCGAAAAATGCATAGGGAAGAACGTTAAGTTCAAACCAACAAAGGCCAACCAAAAGTGGGTTTTACCCAGCGCCTCGTCGTACATATTGCCGCACCACTTGGGTAACCAGTAGTACACAGCCGCAGTAATAGAGAAGATGGCCCCAGGCACCAGCACATAGTGAAAATGTGCCACCACAAAGTAAGTATCGTGATATTGGAAATCTGCCGGAGCAATGGCCAGCATCAAGCCAGAGAACCCACCAATAGTGAACAAGATAACGAACGCAATAGAGAACATCATGGGTGTTTCAAAGGTCATAGAGCCTTTCCACATGGTGGTGACCCAGTTAAACACCTTCACACCCGTGGGCACGGCGATCAGCATGGTGGCATACATAAAGACTAACTCACCAAATAACGGCATACCCACGGTAAACATGTGATGCGCCCAAACAATAAAGCTTAAAAACGCAATAGAGCTAGTGGCATACACCATGGAACTGTAACCAAATAGCGGTTTACGTGCGAAGGTAGGAATAATGGCACTGACTATGCCAAAGGCAGGCAGAATCATTATGTATACCTCTGGGTGACCGAAGAACCAGAATACGTGCTGGAACAATACTGGGTCGCCACCACCGGCCGCATCAAAAAACGCCGTGCCAAAGTGGATATCCATTAACATCATGGTAACTACGCCTGCCAACACAGGCATAACCGCAATAAGCAAGTACGCCGTAATGAGCCACGTCCACACAAACAGTGGCATTTTCATAAAGGTCATGCCAGGCGCGCGCATATTCAAAATTGTGGCCACCACGTTGATGGCACCCATGATGGAGCTCGCGCCCATGATGTGCACTGCAAAAATGAAGAAGGTAACACTCGGCGGAGCATAGGTGGTTGAAAGCGGTGCGTAGAATGTCCAACCAAAGTTAGGGCCGCCCCCTTCCATAAACAATGTGGATGCCATCATGGCAAACGCAAAAGGCAGAATCCAAAAGCTTAAGTTGTTCATGCGTGGCAACGCCATATCGGGCGCACCAATCATAAGTGGAACCATCCAGTTTGCCAGGCCCACAAAAGCCGGCATCACCGCACCAAACACCATCACCAGGCCATGCATGGTGGTCATTTGGTTAAAAAAGTTTGGCTCCACAATTTGTAAGCCCGGCTCAAACAACTCTGCGCGAATCACCAGCGCAAAAATGCCGCCCAAGAAGAACATTGCAAAACTAAACCACAGGTACAGAGTACCTATGTCTTTGTGGTTGGTTGTATAAAACCAACGGGTTAAACCCTTCGCAGGACCATGTGCCATGAGAGAACCTCCTTATTGGCCTTGCTTAAAATTAACAATATCGATTGGCTGGACTTTATCGCCCATATTGTTGCCAAACGCATTTCTTTGGAAGGTCACCACAGCGGCGATCTCCACTGGAGTTAGCTGCTCGCCAAATGGCGGCATACCTGCGCCGCCATTAACCACGCGGTCAATGTGCGCTGTAACCACACCAGTGGCGATGGGGCTGCCGGCAATGGACGGGAAGGTGGCCATGCCTTTACCGTCTTGCATGTGGCAGGCGGCACAATTGGCGGAGTATACCGCCTCACCTTTGGCGTAGAGTTCATCAAAGGTGAGTGTTTGTTTGGCGGCCTCAGCAATGGCTGCCGCCTTTGCACGCTTCTCGCCTAGCCAGGTATCAAACTCTGCTTGTGGCACCGCTCGCACCACCACTGGCATAAAACCGTGGTCTTTGCCACACAGCTCGGTGCACTGGCCTCGAAACACACCAGGCTCCTCTATTTTGGTCCAAGCTTCATGCACATAACCTGGAATGGCATCACGCTTAACCGCAAGAGCAGGAACCCACCAGGAGTGAATCACGTCTGCCGCCGTCACCAAAAAGCGTACCTTCTTGCCCACAGGAATGTACAAAGGCTCATCAACTTCTAAGAGGTAGTTTTCGCCTTGCTCCTGTTCGTCATCAATCTCACTACGTGGCGTATCTAACACACTAAAAAAGCTGACGTTTTCCCCATCGTCACCTAGGTATTCGTACTGCCACTTCCACTGATAACCGGTAATGAGAATATCTAACTCAGAACCGTCAGTGTTATAAATGGTTTTTAAGGTTTTTGTGGCTGGAATGGCCATAATAATGAGGATGGCGAAAGGAATCACCGTCCACGCTATTTCCAGACCTAGGTGATCGTGAAAGTTTGCGGCCTCTGCCCCACGTGATTTGCGGTGCATAAACATGGTGTAAAACATCACACCAAAAACCACCACGCCAATACCCACACACCACCAAAAAATTTGCATGTGCAAGCTATGCACATTGTGACTTACGGTGGTTACCCCTTCGGTCATATTCAACGGCCATTGTGCCGCATTAGCCATGATTGGTAAGCACCAACTCAAGACTGCTGCGCCAAACGGCAAGGCAAACAACCGTTTT
>CAYZQH010000043.1:14735-15933 GCA_964480055.1 uncultured Cellvibrionaceae bacterium | reverse complement strand
GTTTACTGTTCATTTTAGAGCTGTTTTTATGGCTTAAAACCGCTTGGTCGATACCTTCGCCTTTAAAATGGATTTTGCTGTGTGCCATTCTTACTATGCCAGGGTAAACGCCTTTTTTTACTGTAACGGTGCGGGTGTTAGAGCTATTTTTTGGCAATGCTTTTAATACACCTTCCACAGAGCAGTAATCGCCGCTGCCATCGGCAGCCAACGTTCTGGCGCTAGCGGGGGCCTGATTACGTACCGTAAACGACCAGCCATCGGCTTTGCTTACGCCAAAGGCAGAGCCTGACGAATCTGTAATCATGCCGTTGCTTACAGTGACATAGTAAGTTTGGCCGTACTCCAACGGGGCTTTGGGGTGAAAAACCACAGTGTTAAATACTACGTCTAGCACTTCAGATTTAAAGGTTTGGCCGCCTGTGGTGCGAGACACTAAATCACTGAAGTACAAGCCGTCTTTGAGCTTGGACCTGACCGAGTCAAAAGTACCACCAGAGGCTTTATGAATGGTGAGGGTGCCGCCGCTTTTGATGATGGGAGTGCGGTTGAATTCAATACTGACAGAGGCATCTGAACAGGTTTGAGTCCTGCCTTTGGACGGGTAAAACGCCACCGCGTGCAAAGGCTTAGACGAGTCCACAGGCGTTGTAGAGCCGTTGCTGCTAGAAGAGCTTGAGCTAGAAGAGTTACCAGAGCAATTTGCTGAGCTAAGCCCTTCGCCCACCAAGGTGATGGAGTCTATGTTGGCAAGCCCTGCGTCGGTAAGGGCCGATAGAGAGATGGTATTGCTCCCTTCCATCAAGCTTATCGAGGCCGCTTCTGTTTGCCAGTTGGTCCATTCAGAGGTTATATCAAAGCTCATGGTGGCGCTGAACCCGGCATTGACCGCTTGCAATGTGGCGCCCCTTGAGGCTGTGCTGCCGTTGGCGTAGCGTACTTCTATGCCATAGTTACCTGCGGTATTTGCGTTTACTTGCCACTGAATACTTGCTCCAGATTGGTTTGTACCGTCCACAAATCCGCTGCCGCCAAAGCCTGCGTGGGTAGTATCTACGTTGCCATCCATATGGCAGAACCCTTTTTCATTTTCTTCAATCACAAGCGTTACGTCAGAGGTACTGGCGCCACTACTTGAGCTAGACGAGGACGAAGAGGAGCTAGAGCTTGAAGAGCTGCTACTCGATGAGCTACTGCT
>CAYZQH010000043.1:7989-14635 GCA_964480055.1 uncultured Cellvibrionaceae bacterium | reverse complement strand
CCCGGCCCCTGTCCACCACATGCCAATAGCAATACATTTAGACTGAATACGATGGCAAAGCCGAGGATCGGGCGCAGAGTGCTGGGGGAGTATATATGCATCAGTTTGTTTCCTGTGCAGGAGGTGAGCTCTAGGTTTACAGGCAGGCTGGCAATCAATAAACCGACGTACTTATGTAACAGCTTTATGCGGTTAGCATCATAAAGTGCAAAAAATCATACTTATTAGACGTTATTTAGCGATATTACATGACTTTTTTGGGGGGAGAGAGTTAAGGCGACGTTGCCCCTGTATAAACTTCGACTTTGTGACGAGGTGCCAAAAATACTGCGCTCCAAACCCACGATACGGCACGTTAGGCACGGGTAATTCGCCAGGGAGTGTGTTATTGCTTATCGCATGGCTTTTTGGGTTTGCATTCAAGCTGCGTAAAAAATCAGAAATAGAGCGCCCTAGCACGTTCCAGTCAAAGTTGGACTGCCTGCCCCGCAGGGGAGCAATGACCCTAAAAATATCGCCGCGCTCGAAGGTAAGGTAGTTTGTCATGTATTCACCAGCACTATGGCCCGATGCAAAAACACGACTCTTGTAAAGGCAATAATGAGTACGCGTATACGGCCATTATTTTGTGCAAATCAATATCAGCGCCGGTGGTGCGTTGAATAGTTCTAGCCGATATTGCACCTTACTAAAGTGCAGTTTAAACAGCTGAATTATCCATCTATTTTGCGGTAAAAAAATGGTAGGAATATAAAAAAAGCAAGAAAGCTGCTCAGCGGGTTGTAGTTCATGTGCAACAGCTGCAATTAATTGCCGTACGTACGCCTTATCCATCAGTGTGAAAGGTAAGGACGACACAATGCAGCAGCTTTCTCCGTTTTGGTGAATTTGCTTAATATCCTCTACGCACCCTAGCGCATCTTCGTTCTTAACTTTGGCGTTGGGGTATTTACTTTGTATATGCTGGGCGAGTACCGCGCTTTTTTCGTAGCAAATGAGGTTTTGGGTGCGCTTTAATACTTCTTTGGTAATTGGTCCCCGGCCTGGGCCTAGCTCAATGGCAGTAGAGGTGGGCTCTTGAATGATAGAGGCCAGGTGGCGAGATAAGCGCGGAGAGGAGGATATTAACGACCCCGTACTTTTTGGTGACCTAATAAAGCAGGCGATAAGGCTGGAGTTAAAGTAGCGCAAAGGCATGGGGACTCTCGCATCCATTTATTATGCGTTCATAGTATATCTAGCGTGTCGCCTTATCAAATTTTGGGTTGTCAAAGCTCGCATTGCGAGGGGTTACCACGTCTGTGTTACAGGCTGGGCATTTGCGTACGACGCTAAGATTGTGGCATATACTACGGATTCAGGAGATTTACTATGTTCCCCATTCGAGATGATAACCCTCAGCTGAATACACCGTTTGTGACCTATGGCTTGATCACTGCCAATGTGTTGTCTTGGTTTTTGCTGCAAGGGTTTGGTATTGGAGAGCAGTTGCACGCGTCCATTTGTCACTATGGCTTGATCCCTTCTGAAATATTCGCAGGCGATGTGAGCCAGGTGTCTTCCCGGCAGATTTGTACAGGGCCGGGCTCGGGCTGGTTTGGTGTAGTTAGCTCCATGTTTATGCATGGAGGGTGGATGCACATCATTGGCAACATGTGGTTTTTATGGGTATTTGGGGATAATGTAGAAGATTCTATGGGCCCCGTTCGGTTTTTAATTTTTTACCTGCTAAGCGGTTTATGTGCCGCCGCAGCTCAAGTTTTGGCAAACCCAGCGTCGGCCATACCTATGGTGGGTGCGTCTGGGGCTATTGGTGGCGTAATGGGTGCGTACATTATGCTCTACCCTAGGGTGAAGGTTCATATGGCCGTTATATTAATTATTATCTTTACCACCTTTCGCGTGCCAGCCGTCGCCATGCTGGGGTATTGGGTGGCCGTGCAGGTGTTGGGCGCGCTTTCAAATACCGGCTCTGGTGGTGGGGTTGCCTTTTGGGCGCACATTGGTGGGTTTGCCAGTGGTGCGGCCTTGGTGTGGCTGTTTAAGGATGATGAGCTCTTGTTAAACCACCCGTACCATGGGTGGCAAGAGCAGAAACGTGCCTCCGATATTTGGTCTGACCCCTCTAACCGCGAATAAAACAAGGTTGCAAGTTTGCACTCTCTTCCGGTCCCCGGTATACATTCTTTGCGGCGCCACGTCTTTGTTTGGCTTGTGGTGCTATTAAGCGCCATTCCATATTTTATCCTTATTACCCATGACCTCGAAGCGCTTTCGGGTTGGTTTGTACCCCGTAACGCAGATGCGGTATTACAAGCCCCCTGGCGTTTGCTGACGCCAATTTTCATTCATTATACGGTTTTCCATTTATTGACTAACGTCTATGTCTGGTGGTATTTCGGTTCAAAAATTGAGGAGCGTTCACGGGGGGAGTTAAGCCTTTTATTGGTTGGTGCAGCTGCCACGGGCAATGCCGCCCAGTGGTTTTTTTTCGGCCCGCATTTTGGTGGGTTATCTGGCGTTACTTACGCACTGTTAAGTTATTGCTGGAGTATTACTTATCTATACAAAACCCGTATTCTTAAGCTGGATAAAACACTGTCTATTATTTTGGTGGTGCTTTTACCGCTGTCAGCAACGGGCTTGTTTGGAAATTTTTCTGACGCGGCTCACTTCACTGGCTTAGCGTTTGGCGTGCTAATGGCGGTGGCAAAGTACTTGATTAGCCGAACCTCAAGAAGGATATAAAAATGCCTGATATTCGCCCCATGTATAACGGAGACATTCACCGGGTTGTTAAAATCATTGACGCCTATGACGATGATGACGCCGAAGCGGCAGCGTCAGACTTTGAAGACAGTGGCCTAGAGGATCAGTATGTGCTGGAAGTGGACGATAAAGTACTTGGGGTAACGGGGTTTCGCCGTGTTCCCGCCACTGAAAAAACGGTATGGTTATCCTGGACGTACGTCGACAAAGCCCACATCGGGCTCGGTTATGGGAAGACCATGCTTAACCAATTGCTGGCAAAGCTACACGCGCAAGAAGCTCACAAAATATTTGTGAAAGTCTCCAACTATGAAGACCCAGAAGACGGAAAAATATACGAGCGAGCGCATCAGCTTTATCAGTCTATAGGGTTTGAGTTGGAATTGACCAATAAAGATTTTTATGATGAGGGTGAAGATCAATTAATTTATGGTAAGCCGTTGCTGACATCCGTTGGTGAAGAAGTGGCGGTGTTGGACGAGAAGCCGGTTATCCGCTTTAATGGTATGTATCAGATTGCAGAGTGCGACGGCGCTTATACATTTTCTTGGGAAGTAGAAGATAAAAAACCATTTTTTGGCAAGCGAAGTTTCTCGGTACAGGATTTGGGTATTGGCTTAAAGGCCGCTAAAAATGAGGGCGGGCGGAAGGTATTCTTGACCTTTCCATCAAACTTACCTTTAATTCATGGGCCACTTCAAGCCGCCGGGTTTAAATATATTGGTAACTTAAAGGATTATTATGAAAGGGGCGTTGATGAAATGCACTTTTCTCATAGCCTAGAAGGCCTATGAGAATAGGCTGATTATTGAGCAAGTTTATTGATAGAACAACTTAACCAACAAGGACAATTAAGGAGTCATAATTGTGAGCAGTTTACTGAGATACGGGCTAATCGCCTGCGCTGTAGGTGGGTATTTTTTATATAGTGAGTTTGGCAGTCAAAGCTACACGGAAGATGATATTGACCTTAACGCCGTGCTAGACGTGACGATTGACACCATATATTCGTATCAAGAATCCTTAGATGCGCAGAAGCAGGAAACTCTGGATCCAGACAACACCTTTGTGGAGTTCTCTGAGGTATTACAAAGTAATTACAACAATGCGACGCCTGTCTTGTTTGCTGGGCAGATTGGTATTAACCCTCGTTCGGATGCATCGCTGCTCGCCTACGACGACGTCAATAAAAATAACACAATGGAAGAGGGCGAAGATGCATTGTTTCTGGTGGAAATTGACGGCGAGCGCTCGCGTGTGATTGCCTCTAGCCGTAGTGGTGCAGTGAATGACCACCACTTTAGTGGAACGGGCCTTCTGGCGGGCTACCTCATTGGAAGCATGATGAATCGTCAGCGCATGGCGGGCGTTACCTCTGACTCTTTGGCTAAAAAGAAGCCCGTTACTGCTCGTGCTGCGGCTAAGGCTCGCGCGGGTTCTGGCAGCCACTCTAAAGGGAAGTAACCCTTCAGGTTTTGTTTCAATGCTTCTTGGGGGGTAACAAGCTTATGCCCGCCAAGGAGCTTCTCTAAAGATTCTCTGCATGTTTAAACCTTCAAGTAGTGGAAGCAGTGAGCTTTCAGGTAAGCAGACGGGCGTTCTGCTGTTTTCTATTCTTATTGTTGCTCTTTGCGGCATTGTTTACGAGCTGATTATTGGAACGGTTTCCAGTTATTTATTAGGGAACAGCGTGTATCAATTTTCATTCACCATCGGCTTTTTCATGTTTGCCATGGGGTTAGGTTCTTTAATATCCAAGTATTTTAATGAGCAGTATGTTCGCAATTTTATTATTGTAGAAATCGCCATTGCCCTTATTGGAGGGGTGAGCAGTGTCTTACTGTTTATGGCGTTTCCTTTTGCGCGTATCTTGTACGAGTTGGTGATGTACAGTTTGATACTGGTCATTGGGGCTCTGGTGGGTATGGAAATACCTATACTGACAACGCTTTTGGCTAAAAATAAAAAAATCAAAGACTCCATTGCCGATGTTATGTCGTTAGATTACGTGGGCGCGCTTATTGGCTCGGTGTCCTTTCCGCTGCTTTTATTGCCATCGCTGGGTTTGATTCAATCATCCTTTGCAATCGGGTTGGTCAATATTTTGGTGGCCACGATGAATGTAATGGTGTTTCGATCCGTATTACCCAATTTCAAACAAATGATTACTGCCTGCTTGGTTGTGCTGGGTTTGTTAATCGCGTGCGTGTTATTTGGCTCCTACATCACGCGCTATGCTGAAAAGCACCTGTACTTCGACCAGATTGTGTACTCCAAGCAAACGCCATATCAAAAACTGGTGGTTACTCGCTCTACTAATACTCGTGAGCAGCGTTTGTACATTGATGGCCATATTCAGTTTTCCTCGCGGGATGAATACCGATACCACGAATATTTAGTGCACCCAGTACTGGCGGTAGAGGGCGCGCGTGAAAATGTATTGGTGTTGGGCGGCGGCGATGGTCTGGCCGCGCGAGAAATTTTAAAATACGACGACGTAAAACTTGTGCACCTTGTTGATATCGACCCAGAGATGATTAGGATTGGACGAGAGTTGCCAATGTTAAGGCGCTTAAATAATAAAAGTATGAACGACCCACGGTTAACGGCTTTTAGCGAAGATGCTTTCAGTTTTATTAATCGGCCGGGGATTGCCTATGACCGGGTAGTTGTTGATATGCCAGACCCTCACAATGAGGCCATCAATAAACTGTATTCCCGAGAGTTTTATACCATGATTGCCAAGCGCATGGCCCCAGGCGCAGTGCTTGTGAGTCAGAGTTCATCACCGTTTTACACTCGGCGCGTTTTTTGGTGCATAGAGCAAACGCTTGCGCAAGTGTTTGAAGATACTTTGAGTTATCACACCGCCTTGCCTTCTTTTGGCATATGGGGGTACAACATGGCTAGAAAGGGCAAGAAGATACAAGAACAATTCAGTTTTGAGGTGCCCACGCGCGCAATTACGCAAGAGACCATGTTGGCCGCTTTACGCTTTGATAAAGATATGTCAAAAATTGAGACGCCCATTAACTCGATTATGGAGCCGAAGCTGTACCAATTTTATATTGATGACTTAAAGCGTTAGGTTGTTTGTTTACCGCGCAAAACCTCTTTAACTTCGGTTTTTTCAGGGTTAAAGCGTTCGGTTAAACATTCAACGGCCTTTTCGGGCATGGCGTTGCCGCACATAAATACATCAAAAGCTGCGTAGTCTAACTCTGGCCAAGTATGAATACTGATATGGGATTCAGCCAATAAAGCCACACCGGTAACGCCGCCAGCTTCACCAAATTTGTGTAAGTGTGCGTGCAGTAAAACGGCGCCTGCCACACTTGCCGCGTCGCGTAAGGCCTGCTCTATAAATTGAATATCTTCGAGATTTTGTGCGCCCCATAAATCCAAAATAAAATGCCTTCCAGCACAACTTAAGTGCGCGTTTTTAGTGCTGTAGGGGGTTGCGTCAAACGAAACGCCTGTAGGGCTGGCAGTGTTAACAGGGGGTGAAAATGCCATATTGTGGGAGGGTTGACTACTCATTCGTAAGTATTGATCCATGTTGTAATACCCCCAAATGTAGCAGAGCACGGTCATAATCACCACCTTTTATCCGCCGTACATTTACCATTGGTCAAATAGGTTTTTAAGGTGTGTTCAGGTTAGAAAGCCCGGTTGGGCGACGCAAGTTTTTGTCTTCCACTGGTAGGGTAATTCAGGTCTTTTCTTAGGTAGAATCGAGCCTATCAAGAATTTTTGTGTGCAAAATTAAACTACTCTGCGCGGTTATTGTCTTGAATAATACAATTCTATGTCTAGGGATGCTCGCTACCTTATGTATTTCAATAGTGCTACGCATGCAGTGAATAGAGCGGTAATA
>CAYZQH010000043.1:0-7889 GCA_964480055.1 uncultured Cellvibrionaceae bacterium | reverse complement strand
GGGCGTGTATGCGGGCTGGGTGTTTGGTTTGAGAGGGGTAATGTTGGCACCCCAAACCTCTTGTGGGGTTTTGAGGGGAGAGGTATACATGCCATACTGCCTGTTCGTGCGCGTTAGCTAATTTGCGCAGCCTGCTGTAGGTGTAAATGGTGAAGTTTCACCTGGTGTGTGTATCCGCCCGCTTCAGACATTGACCAAAACAATAAGGGAGACTCAGTATGAATATTTTTGGTCCCACAACTGCCTTTTTAGCTCTACTCTTTTTGAGTTCTCACATATGCGCCCAAGCGGAGCAAGACCTTGGGGCTATGCAACGCCAGCTGAATGCTGAGGTGATGGAAAAGCCCTTCTCCGTTGAAGACGAAGCTAAGATTGATGCCTACGTCAAAGAGGCCATGGCGAAGGATTTAAAACCAGAGGTTAATAAGGCGCCAAGCTATTGGAGGCCAGGGTACACGTGCCGAGACATATACGGCCACGGTTGGCGAACCTATCGCAACTGTCGCTATTACCGCAGATACCATGGGCACTACTGGCGTTAGATACAGTGCCCTGTGAAACGGCGGGGTTTATACTCTCACTCAAAGATAATAAGGAAGGTTCAACGATGAAATCTAAGATAGCTGGCTTTATGAAATATGGGCTTATTGCCGTGGTAATTGGCGTACTTAGCGGTTGTGCCGCTACCCAAGTGGCGTTGTCCAAAAAGAATTTAGAGGTACAAACTCGCACCAGCACCTCAGTTTTTGTTGACCCTGTCGCACCAGCAAAGCGTACCATTTACGTGGATGTTAAAAGCGGTGTAATGGAGTTTGATCGCCGTGCGTTTAAATCGTTTGTGAAAGAGCAGTTTGCGCTCAACGACAATGGCTACCAAATCATTAATGACCCCGAAAAAGCACAATTCACTATGGTGGCCTACGTGCTCAACTTAGAAAAAGCCAGCCCGTCGGCCGCCCAAGCAGCCTTAAGCAGAGGCTATTTGGGCGGGTCGTTGCTTGCTGGTGGTGCGATTGGTGCTGCAACCAGTAGTCGTGGTGATGCCTGGAAGGGCGCCGCCACCGGTGCTGCTGTTGCTGGTGCTGCGGATTTTATTTCCGGTGCTTTGGTGAAAGATGTGACCTATATGTTGGTATGTGATGTGCAAATTAAAGAGCGTACTAAGCATGGCGCCATAGTACGTAAGGATACCCAGGTGGATACAAAAGTGTCTGATGCGGGTTCTAGCCGTCAGACCATCTCTGAAGTATCAAACCAAAAAGAATATCGCACGCGTATCGTAACCACCGCAAACAAAGTGAACTTGAAGCTAGAGCAAGCACAAGACACGATGTTCAAGAAAACCGCCTATGCCATGTCTGGCTTTTTCTAGGCCCACCTCTACTGCTCCCTGCGCGAGCGTGTGTACGCCCGCGCAGGGCTCTGTGAACCTAGCGAGCTATTCATTGCTTTGGGCGTGAAATAACGGTTTCATTTGTCGCTTCTGGAGCGTGGCTTTTGTGGAGGAGTGCTTCTTTAGTGAATTAACCAAAAGCTAATACTGTGCCCAGGCAGACGATAACTCACAGTATGGCTTTTAAAATCGTCTAAGCAGAACGCTCCTTGCTTAAACTTGGCTTTAACCCCATTAATATGCACGCGTTTACTGCGCAAGCGTTTTGCTGTTAACACATATTGTTGCTGTACATCGCCCATTTGTTTGGTGGTGATATCTAGTGTTCTTGCGGATAAATTAATAAGCAGCAATGTTTTGCCTGATGAATAGGGTGTATCGTGACAATATGTTCTGAGCAAGTGATGCTCAGTGTTCACTTTGTAAACGCTTTGCCCCATCAGCTGCTTCCATAACCAGCTAAGCCAATAATCAGGGCGAGGTTTTAGGGTTAGACGATCAATTAACCCATACTCGCCGCCGATTAAGCTTTGGCGAATCATCACGCTTTGATGGCATAAGGCCCCTTGTCCCAATTGATCGGCCCACCAAAAGCAAGAGATAAACCGGTCGGACAGTTTGGGCTCCCCTCCGCATTGAGCGGATCCTGTTTCTCCGGTCCAAATACTTGCGTTGGGGATATAGGCCGCTTGCAAATTACGTAGGCCATCTGCATATTTTTTAAAATCGTTCAGTGACCGTGGCTTTAAAAAAGCACGTACATTCGCGGCGCGTGTGCGAACGGGTGAACGTAAGCTTTGAAAAGGGTAGTAATGCCAATCCACAATGTGAATGGGGGTGTTCTTGTTTTGGCAGGCCTTTAAAAAATTTTCTGTAATATTAGAAAATGGCTTAATGGTCTCCCCCAATTTAGGCCAAAAAGCACTACCAGGGCCAATAATTTTTGCGTCTGGCATATAGGCTAAGATGGTTCGCGTAAATTCATGGTAGTCCACTGCCAAATTTTTAGCGCGCGGTTGTGCGGTAATGCCATGAAATGCCCAGTACGCATTTAGCTCATTGCCTAGCTCGCATACGTCTATGGTTTGGTTGTTTTGTTGAGCGTATCGCAGAAGAGTTTCTACCTCGCTTGCGCGCCATTTCCCATGATGCTTTCTTTTAAATAGGCCATATTTAAAGGTGAAAGAGAGCTTTAATTCATTGCGTCGAATAAACTCATGCAGTTGGTCCCACTGGTCTTTAGTTAATACCAGGCAGTTTTTTTCATCCTGAGGGGCTTGAAAGTAGTGAATTTTATCTGCCTCTGACCCCCCCACACGTAAAAACGCTGGCCCAAGCTTGCTCACTAACAAATCTAGTTTTTTGTTTTTTAAGTTGATTGGGGGGACGCGTACGGTGCCGAGCCCCCCGCGTGTGTTAGTGGCGCCCTCCCACCAGTAGCCACCGGCAAGCACAGAAATATCAATTGAAAATGATAGGTAGCGGTCGTCTACCGCATGAACGGGTATAAAATGTTCAAGGCTGACTTTGGCAAAGGATACATACGGGTTAGTGCGTCGACTGAGGCGCCTAGCAAGGCGCATAGGGCTCTTTTTAAGCAGCGCTAGCCAATGGAAGGGTACAGTTGGTAATGAAAAGGACATGGAGGCTGTGCATTATGTTTCCGTCAAAGCATCGCTTTTAAATGTGACAGTAATATTAAGCTTTGAATATCATCGGTTATATCGCATTTTTAATGTTATAGGCTCAGGCTTTTTCCGCCGTCTATGGTGATAATTTGCCCTGTTGTGTAGGGCGCGTGATTGATAAGGTGCAAGGCCGCTTCTGTTATGGGCTCGGTCCCGCCTATTTTTCCCATGGGTATACGGCTTAGCTTTTCTGCTTGCTCTTCTGGTGAGCTCTCTGAGCCTTCTGGCCATAAAATGGCGCCCGGTGCAATCCCATTAACTCTTACATCCGGTGCGAGCTCTAACGCCAGGGCTTGAGTTAACATTGTGTTTCCAGCTTTGGCAATAGAGTAAACCGCGTGCTTTTTTAAGGGCCGCTCAGCGTAGATGTCTGCCATATTAATGATGCACCCGTGCCGCGCTTTTAAGGCCGGTGCCAAGGCTTGGCTTAAAAAAAACGGCGCTTTCAAATTAGTGTTAATGAGGTCGTGCCACTGATCCTCGGTAGTGTTGCCTACGGAGGTAGGATAAAAGCTGGAGGCGTTATTAATTAGTACGTCAATGGTATCAAAGGCGTTGGTTGCTGCTTTGGCCAGCTTTAGTACGTCGGTTGTTTTATTTAAATTTGCTTGGATGGCTTTGGCGCTGTTGGGCCGTGCGTGATTGAATTGGTTGATTATATTCGTTGCGTCAGAGGCGCAATGATGAATAATGACATTCCAACCTTTGGTATGCAGCGTTTGAGCAAGAGCTAATCCAATGCGGCGAGCAGCGCCGGTAATTAAAGCAGTGTAGGGTTTATTGTTTTTCATAATTTATTGAGTTATTTACTCGTTGTCTTTCATTTTTTTGAAAATCAATATCGTAATGTTGCTTCGCGTCAGTTGTGTTTTTAGGCGTTTAAAAAAATTGGCCAGCTTTGGTATGGGCCAACAATAACTATGAAGCGCTTGCTTTGTAGGATTTCACCGCATGAATGCGTGCTTTATGGATGGCTTCTCCAATTTGGGGGCCTTGCAACCCCTGTTTTACAAACGGCGCGGCTACGATAGGTTTGCAGGCCGTAAGGGCACCCATTAAGTAATCCTTTTGTGGATAGGAAGTGTTTTCAAAACCCAGGCGCCCTTGCGCGTCGGCCTTGCAGGCCAGTAAAAAATGTTCCAAGTACTCTGAACTTTTAAAAGCGCCTAATTGATTAAATAGCGCCACTATTTTTTTAGGTGTTAATTCCATAGCGCGATGAGAGTGGGTATGAAACTCTGCCACGTGCTCGGCCAGTTTTGCGAATGCTTTTGGGGCCTTTAAGCGCGCGCAAACTTTACGTGCCAGCTTTGCGCTTGTTATCTCGTGGCCGTGGTGACGGGGAAGAATATCCGCAGGTGTAAGCGCCTTACCTAGGTCGTGAAGCAGGACTGCAAAGCGAACCTCTGCGGATTGGCTGAGTGCACACGCGGCTTGCAAGGACATGAGCGTGTGAATGCCGGTGTCTACCTCTGGATGGTACTCTTTGCGTTGGGGTACGCCAAACAGTGCGTCCAGCTCTGGCAATATAACGTTCAAAGCGCCGCAGTCGCGAAGGGTTTGAATAAATGCTTCGGGGGTGGGCTCGAGCAATGCTCGTGAGAGCTCCTTCCATACGCGCTCTGCCACCAAATGACCTACCTCGCCAGCATTGACCATTTGCGCCATTAAGGCGTTGGTTTGTTCGGCCACGGTAAAGCCCAAGTGCCGGTAGCGAGCGGCAAAACGCGCCACGCGAAGTATGCGCACTGGGTCTTCGGTAAAGGCGGCAGATACGTGGCGGAGTATTTTTGCGTTAATATCTTGGCGGCCACCGTAGGGGTCTACCCATTGGTTTGCGCCAGTTTTGGCGATGGCGTTGATGGTGAGGTCACGCCGAGCCAAATCTTGCTCAAGCGTGACATCCGGAGCGGCGTAAAACTGAAAACCCGTATAGCCCGGTGCGGTTTTACGTTCGGTTCTGGCCAGTGCATATTCTTCTTTGGTCTTGGGGTGTAGAAACACGGGGAAGTCTTTACCCACTGCAGTAAAGCCTTGCTCGAGCATTTGTTTTGGTGTGGCGCCTAGTACTACCCAGTCACGCTCTTTGACTGGCATATTGAGCAGTTCGTCGCGAACTGCGCCACCGACTAAAAAAAATTGCATTGGCTGTTGACGATTCAAAAAGTATGGCTCACACTTTAGAGCAAGTTTTGGCAAAAACCAAACGCATTATGATTTTCCAAGATTAGATAACTAAACAGACAAGAGATGACCGTAACAACTATGAACGTACTCATTCATTCCACCTACAAACAGCCCGCGCCGCATGCAATGCCTGTCGCACCGGCGTTTGCGCGCGTGGCCTATGCATGGGTACTCCGTGGTATTAGGTGGTTGCGGCCTTGATGTTTTAACTATAAACATTTTTTAAAAAGGCCGCAGCGTAAAACCTGCGGCCTTTTTTGTTTCAGCCGCAGTTAGCGCCTAGGCACAAGGAGTCCAAGATGAAAGTGTCCAGTGCTTATGGGGCAGTGGTGTTGATATGGTCTACTACACCGCTGGCCATACAGTGGAGTAACAGCAGTTTAAGTTTTGTAGAGGCAGTTACTCTGCGTATGGTGGGAGCGTTAATAGTTTGTGGCGTGATATTAAAATTGCTACGCCTTAACTTGTTTGCAAGCCATCAGCATTGGAAGGTGTATTTATTCAGTGCCTTTGGTTTATTCCCCAATATGTTGCTGGTGTACTGGGCTGCACAGCATATTTCTTCGGGGTTAATGTCAGTGGTTATGGGGTTATACCCATTTTTTGTTGGCTTTTTTGCGTGGGCTTTTTTTAAAGAAAAAACGTTCAGTGTTGCCCGAGTGTGTGCCGTTGCGCTAGCTGTGGCAGGGCTTATTATCATTAATTTTGGTCAAATGAAATTGGGTTTTCATGCAGTGTTGGGTGTTTTGGCCATGGTGGTGGTATGTGTCCTATGGGGGATTAGTTCCGTGTGGGTCAAGCATTTAGGCCAAGATATTCACCCAATGCAACAAGGCACCGGGAGCCTGATGTTTGCTGCACCTGCGTTTGTCGTTGCTTGGTTTGTTCTAGATGGCAACCCACCTGACGATATCAATCAGACGTCTGTTTTTGGCGTGGTGTATTTGATTGTTGCAGGTTCTGTGGTTGGTCATACGCTGTTTTTTTATATTTTGCGTAATTGTGCGGTTGTGACGGTTTCTTTGATTACTTTGATGGCACCGGCGTTGGCTATGATTTGGGGCAGTTTGTTAGCATCTGAACAGTTTTCAACGCAAACCTTGGTAGGCGCGGGTTTTATTTTGTTTAGCTTGGCCGTCTACCAAGGGGTGATAGAGAGTATCGCAAAATGGCTGTATGGCTTGGTTTACAAAGGCGATGCTGTAAAAAAATATAGCATTATAGAAAAGCCTAAGCCAGTAGCGACACCACTGGCTAAAAATGTACGGGCGGCGCAGGATTAGGCCGTGTAGCTAAATTAAATTCCATACCCAGAATTTGCCATAGCCTCCTTGGGCTTTTTGCGAAGAGTGTAAACGGTGAGCGTTGTTTGCACTCTTCGCTTTTTTATTTTTGCGCAGCAAATTGTTCGCGAATCAATTTAAACAATTTGCGGGCGCTGGTAGGCGGCTTATTGCGTGCCTTTTCAGTTTTTGCATTGCGAATCAGTGTGCGTAATTGTTGGCGATCCACTTCTGTAAACGTGGAAATAAAACGAGTCAGCACGTCTTCTTCGCCTGCAATGAGTTCGTCGCGCCATTGTTCCATTTGGTGAAACGCGCGCGCCATGCGGTTTTGTTGCTCGTCTATTGCATTAAGCGCTTCCTCGATGGCTTCGTGGTCGGCTTTACGCATGAGTTTGCCAATGTACTGTTTTTGGCGGCGTAAGCCTTCATTGCTCTTAATGCGCTTGGCTTCTAGAACGGCTTTTTCAAGCTCCGGTGTCATGGGGATGCCCGCCAGTTGCTCGGCATTAAGGTCCACCAAGGCATTACCCATCTGTTGGAGTGCGTTCATTTGGCGTTTACGTTCAGACTTACTGATGAAATCGTCGTCGTCTTCGAATTCGTCGTAGGGGTGTGTCATATTATTGAGGGGGCTCCAATATATTGAAGGCGCTAAGGGCAAATGGGGTGTCTAGGCGTAAAAAAACGTGGCTAAGCCCAAAAAGGCGAAGAAGCCTACTACATCTGTGACCGTGGTTAAAGTTACGCCACCGGCAAGGGCCGGATCTACTCGGCAAGCTTTGAGAATAACGGGGATCATTGCACCGGCTATGGCCGCCGTCACTAAGTTAATGACCATGGCCGCGGCAATAATTATAGATATGGTGGTATCCTCAAACCACCAACCTGCAATAACGGCCATAACTGCGGCCCATAGGCCGCCGTTAAATAACCCCACTAAAAACTCCCGTGATAACAACCAGCTTAGGTTGCTACGGCCAATATGCCCCATGGCCATCCCGCGAATAACCACCGTCAGTGTTTGCGAGCCGGCCACGCCGCCCATGCTAGCCACAATGGGCATGAGTACAGCTAGTGCTACAACCTTATCAATGGTGCCCTGAAATAGATTGATCACGCTGGACGCTAAAATGGCAGTTAGTAGGTTCACCCCAAGCCAGATGGCGCGTCGTGGGGTGGTGCGTGCAACTGTGGCAAAAGTGTCTTCTTCTTCGTCTAGCCCCGCCAGGCTCATTAAAGAGTGATCGGCGTTTTCTCGAATGACATCAACTACGTCATCAATGGTAATGCGGCCAATCAACTTGCCTGCTTCATCAATCACCGGGGCAGATACCC
>CAYZQH010000042.1:0-16411 GCA_964480055.1 uncultured Cellvibrionaceae bacterium | reverse complement strand
GTGGTGTCTTCATTCAACGAAACGCTAAGACTTAATTGCACCGGCACCTGCATGACCAAATTACACCAACTACCCTGACCGACCTTGCCAATAAAGCTTCATAGGCGATTGTTCAGTGCCGACGGCCACAGGCTGCCACGCGGTAGCCTGTGGCAACGCCTCTGCACTTATTTTGCCGTCTAAAACCAACACATTATGGAGCTGTTTTATAGAGCCGCTAAGCTTTAAGGTGACCGACACCATTGCACCGTCAATCATGCTCACATCAAACTGACTCACCACCGCCAATGAGCCCAAGTACGCCACCATGGCACTGAAATCTTCAAAGTATTCCACATGATCGACCACCGCATAAAGTTGGTCAGAGTCTTCTTGGCTTTTACGCACAGCGTATAAGCTGGCCAAGTAATCTGCCAGGGGGAATAGTCCGGCATCAGCAACATCTTGGGCAGCTTCTCCTCGTGCATCATATACACGGCGTACATCTTGGTGCATAAACTCCCAAGTGGTAAGCCATGTACCCGAAGACGTCTGCGCTAAGCGCCCCACCAGTAAAGTCTCCACCCCATAGCGCTCAGAAGCGTTGAGCAGTGCCTCTTCATCCAGGTTCCACGCCTGCTCGGTAGATAAAGAAAATTGGTCGTCTAAATCCAATAATGGAAACAGTAACGGTACGCCACGTGTGCGCGCAGCGGTTGTTAGCGCCTCTATGGCTGGGTGCGCGGGGTCATTCACCATCAGTTTGCCTTGCTCTGGATCATCCACCGTCACCCATACCAACACATTAGGGCGCGTTGTGGGCCAGTAAGGCAAATTCAACTGAGCCAATAAACGCGCCACCACAGACTCGGCAAACACCATATTCAGAACCTGAATGGGTTGCCCCTCTTCATTCTCTGCGCGGCCATATTCATATTGCTCGATGTATTGCCCAGCCTTGCCAAGAACCTTAAGCACGCCAGGCTCCGACGCAACATTCACCATGCCAGACAAACGTACAAATACGGCCTTTAAACCAATGCCAGCAGCCTGGTTACGCGCACTGACGCGCTGAGACTCCACAGGAACTTGCGCCTTGAAGTAATCACCCGGCACAGCCAGGGCGGGCACAGCCCACCCCAAACATACAATGACGCACATCCAACGGCTAAATACTTTCGTTTGAGCTTTTAGACGATTCAACAGGGCTTTCAACGGCCACCTCTTCGAGAAATTCCATCAGTCATAACTTGAATCGGCGATTGTACCAAGCCTTAGCCTAGGAAAGCCAAGCGATCATCCACACACCGCTGCCGACCTGGTAGAATGCCGCCTTTTATATTGCCCCACAGGTCTACCATGAGCCAAAGTACACGCCCACCCAACCCCTCTCAACCTTTAAGCTACAAAGACGCCGGTGTCGATATTGATGCAGGTAACCGTTTGGTCGAGAGTATCAAAACCGTGGCTCAAAAAACGCGTCGGCCGGAAGTGCTTACAGGGCTAGGTGGGTTTGGCGCACTCTTTGAGCTGCCAAGCGGCTATCAAGAGCCGGTGCTGGTCTCTGGTACCGACGGCGTCGGCACCAAATTGCGCTTGGCCATGGAGCTTGGTAAACACGACACCATCGGTATCGACTTGGTGGCCATGTGCGTAAACGACTTAATTGTAGGCGGTGCCGAGCCTTTATTCTTTTTGGATTACTACGCCACCGGCAAGCTCGATGTGACCACTGCCACCGACGTCGTTAAAGGTATTGGCGCAGGGTGCGAATTGAGCGGCTGCTCATTGGTGGGCGGTGAAACCGCAGAGATGCCAGGCATGTACGAGGGCGAAGATTACGACCTTGCAGGTTTTTGCGTCGGCATTGTGGAAAAATCTAAAATATTAGACGGCTCTGCTGTTCAGGCCGGCGATGTCCTATTGGGACTAGCCTCTAGCGGCCCGCACTCTAACGGTTACTCGCTGATACGCAAAATCATTGAGGTGACCCATGCAGATTTAAGCACGCCCATCGCTGGCACCACACTCGGGCAAGCACTATTGGAGCCTACACGCATCTACGTAAAGTCTATACTGACTCTATTAAAGACTGTCCCTGTGCATGCTTTGTGTCACATTACTGGTGGAGGGCTTTTAGAGAACATACCTAGAGTCTTACCGGCCAACACTCAGGCAACCTTAAATGCCAACGCTTGGCAACTGCCAGAGATATTCCAGTGGCTTCAACACGCTGGCAACATTGAGCAAACAGAAATGTACCGCACCTTTAATTGCGGCATAGGCATGGTAGTTTGCATACCTAAAGAGCATGCGCAAGCGGCTATCGAATGCTTAGAGCGCCAAGGAGAGACTGTATTTTCTTTGGGTCAAATTGACGCAAGTAACGCCCAAGAGCCCGTGGTACATATTGAGTCATGAAAATCCCCCCTCTACCCCAAGACATCATTCAAGCACGCATTGTTGTATTAATTTCTGGCAGCGGCAGTAATTTGCAAGCAATTTTAGATCTGTGCAAAGACAATTATCACGCAGACGTGGTGGCGGTCATCAGCAACCGCCCAGGGGTTAAAGGGCTAGAGCGCGCCCGCAAAGCCGGGGTACAAGCGTTAACTTTAGATCACACGCACTACGATACCCGCGAAGAGTTTGACGAGGCCCTCAGACATTTGATTGACGCTCAAAGACCTGAGCTGGTGGTGTTGGCCGGTTTTATGCGCATACTCACCCCCGGTTTTGTGGAGCGCTACTTGGGGCGTATGATCAATATTCACCCCTCGTTGCTGCCTAAGTATCAGGGCTTACACACCCACAAACGGGCCATTGAAGCGGGTGACAAAGAACACGGCGCTACCGTTCACTACGTAACTGCAGAGCTTGATGGGGGGCCAGGTATTCTCCAAGCCAAGGTGCCTATTTTGGCAGGAGACACCCCTGAAGATCTGGCCCAGCGCGTACTGGCCCAAGAGCACCTCATTTACCCAAAAGTGATTGAGTGGTACGCCAATGGAGATTTACAACACAAGCGCGGAAAGGCTTATTACCAGGGTAAGGAAATTCCTGTTGGTGGGTTAAAGTACAACCCTTAACCGCTTTCGCAAGATTGGCGGCAAGCGCAGTGCAAGCTAAGCGACGGTGGAGCATTCAAACTCCATCCGGCAACTACGTGGCTTTGACTTTACGCTTCTTGCAGCGAGCGCACTCGTAAACGGTGACCAGCTTCCCTTCTTTCACATCAAATTTTTGCTCGGTCACCACTACCCACTTATGAAAGCCTTCTCGACAGAGGGTTTTACCTTTGTGTTTTTCTGACGCTTTGGGGCGTTTGAAGGGCACCACATTACTCATTGGTGTGGCCTTTTGAAGGTTTTATAGCGCGCCTTGGCAAACTTTTTGTTGGCAGCTCTAGCTCTCCCAAGTTGTCTAACCACTCTAAGAATTGTTTGTTTCTAAGCGGTGGCGTAAATACAAACCCTTGCATCAGATGGCATCCTATAGATTCCAACAGTGCCACTTGCTCTGGGGCTTCTACGCCCTGCGCAACAATAGACATATCTAAAGCGTCAGCAAATTGCAGTACCGCCTTTACAAACCGCTGAGAGTTTTCATCTTTCATTAATTTTTTGGTCACACTGCGGTGTAAATTCGCCGAATCTACATTCGCGTTACGCCAATGGTCTAATGAGAAATACCCCACACCAAAGTCACCCAATGAAAAACGCACACCCAAGGCACGCAGCTTCTCGATAACTTTTTCGGCATCGCATGCATCATCAAGTAATAAGTCATCGTGCAACTCTAGGGTAATAAAATGCGCCGGTAGCGAGTAAGCCCTTAGGGTTTTCTCTACCACTTCTACAATACGCTCAGATCTAAAATGTACGCTGGATATATTAATAGAGATAGGCAAATGCACGTCATGGTCTTCTCGCCATTGGCAACAAATTCTGCACGCTTCTCGCAAAACGAAATAATCAATTTGTTTGATAACGCCCGATTCTTCTGCGCAAGCCATAAAATCCGCTGGCTGCATGTAGCCCAGGCCACGATGATGCCAACGCAAGAATACTTCACACCCCACCACCACTTTTAAGCGTGTGTCTATCTGTGGTTGAAAATGTAGTTCCAGCTCATCCTTGCGAGCAGCAGTTTTTAATTCATTACGCAATAAAATTTTATGTTTTGTTTCGTGCTCAATTTCGTTATCAAACACCACAATTTGGTTCTTACCTGCTTCCTTAGCGCGATACATGGCCACATCGGCATTGTGCTTTAATTCCTCTAACGTGGCTCCGTGTTGCGGGTAAATGCTTGCACCCACACTTACACCCAAGGTCAATGGGCTTCCTACCACCCAGATTTCTTTACTGAGGGTAGACAATAAACTGCGCCCAACAAACTGGATACTCTTCTCGTTTTCTACATCCTCTAACAACACTACAAACTCGTCACCCCCTAAACGACAAACCATATCCTCCCCACGCAAAGCGCCGCGTATACGTTTGGCTACCTGACGGAGTAAGTCGTCCCCCGCTTCATGGCCATAGGTATCATTAATGATTTTAAAGTTGTCTAAATCCAGTAACAGTAACGAAAAATATTTACCCACGCGATTGGCGTGAGCAACCGCACGATTAAACTCCTCTAGCAATAATGCGCGGTTGGGCAACCCCGTCAGAGTGTCGTGCAACGCTTTGTAGCGAAAATCCTCTGCCAGCTTCTGCAGCTCGCGTGTGCGCTGATTGACTTGTTTTTCCATCATCATATCGCGCTGCTCTATGTGCGAGAGCATGCGATTAAACGCTTTTGCAAGCTGACCTAACTCGTCGTGATTACTAAGCTCTGAGCGCACACTATAATTGCCTTGCTCAATCACATCTTGCGACACTTTATTTAAACTCACCAAGGGGTCAGACACTATCCTCTGAACAAACCAACCCACTACAAATGAAATGCCGATGGCAAAACAAAAGGCCATCACCGAGTAACCCAACAAATAAAATATGCGCGTTTCAACATCCCCATAGCTCACCAACACCTCTAACGCGGCAACCGGCTTACCTGCAACAAACACCATTCGACGGTGCTTTTTAGGTTTGAGTAAAAGGCCCGAATGCTCCAGAGCAACCGCACGCTCAGAGACACCGGAAGGGATTTCTACCGTATGGCTGGGTGCGGTTAAGCGCGCCGCAACAATACCATGGGGCTTTGAGGCGCCAGCCAAAATTCTGTTGGCTGCGGCCCAATCATCGGCTGAAATGGCGTGGGATAAGCTCTCACTTAAAGCAGATAAATGGCTTTGGACGTGCTCTGCCTTCACAGTTTGAACCAGGCGGTAATCCTGTACAAAAAATGCAACGACCACACAAAGCAGTGCAATGGCCGATGTGGCCACACACAGCAACGTGAGCTTAGCTGCAATTTTTGTTTCCTTGAAGTGAATCATCTCACTACCACCTGAATAAGTGAGCACGTATTTTAGGGCCTAGCCTCTGCACCATATGAAGACGCGGTCACATCTTGCATCCAATTATTGTTATCGCTGCAAACCAATGATTAACGGTTATGCCTTATTGCAATCAATTTGACTGCACTTATTATGAAAGGCGATTTAAGTTTACTTTGCAACCAAAAAGATTATTTATTAACCTTTTTATGAACAACGTTCAATTTTTGAGCGCCTTGGCTCAACCTAGAGCCCCTAGCTGTGTCTGGACAGCACTAAACGGTAAACAAGGTATCGGTTTTAGCCGCCAAGATGGCATCGTTTTGATGGACGCCGCCTATTTTGTGTGTCCACCAGCATATAGTGACCTTGCCCCACTCCACCGTCATGGCTGGGTGGTGGTTGAACTGCTCGGCAAGCTCTGCTATCTCATTGGCAAAAGCCATGGCTTTTATAAAGTTATTAAACCCAAACTCCTTAACCAACTGTGGCACCGGCTGATTGTGTAATTGCCAACCGGGCAAATCCTTTAATACGCTAGTTAGCTCTGCGTTAGTTAGGGTAGGAGCGCCCACTTGGCACGCGACGCACGACTGCTGGCTAAGAGGGGTCATGGGCATTGATACTCGTGGACATTTGTCTTGCAGTGGCGGTTCAGAGGGCAACTTTCCCGTCCAAAAGACACTGGTCGCATAAGTATAGAACGCCTGCAGAGAACCGCAGGCGTAAAATAAAAAAACTGTCTTTAGTGAATCATATCTATTATTTGAGCTTAAGCGCTTGCTCTTCGATTTTGCCCTTCCAAATTTGAGGGCCGGTTTTATGTACCGATTCGCCTTTGGTATCCACGGCGACAGTCACTGGCATATCCTTCACTTCAAACTCGTAAATGGCTTCCATCCCTAGATCATCAAAAGCCAATACCTTGGCGTGATTAATGGCCTTAGACACCAAATACGCGGCACCACCCACAGCCATTAAGTATACCGCTTGGTTATCTTTAATGGCCTCAATGGCAATATCACCGCGTTCAGCTTTGCCCACCATACCGATTAAGCCGGTTTGCTCCAGCACCTGGCGGGTAAACTTATCCATACGCGTTGCGGTTGTTGGGCCTGCAGGGCCAACCGCCTCTTCACGCACTGGGTCCACTGGACCCACGTAATAAATAAACCGGTTGGTGAAATCCACCGGTAACAGCTCGCCTTTATTGAGCATATCCACCATACGCTTGTGAGCAGCATCACGACCGGTCAGTAACTTGCCGCTTAACAAGATAGTATCGCCGGGCTGCCAAGATTGAATGTCGTCTTTAGTGATTGCGTCTAAATCCACACGGCGAACATTCTCGTTGACCTCCCAAGTGATTTGCGGCCAATCTTCCAAATTCGGTGGCGTTTGCAAAGACGGCCCAGAGCCATCCAGCACAAAGTGCGCATGGCGTGTAGCCGCACAGTTTGGAATGATAGCCACGGCTTTATTGGCTGCATGAGTAGGGAAATCCTTCACCTTGATATCTAATACAGTCGTTAAGCCACCTAAGCCTTGGGCGCCAATGCCCAAGCCATTGACCTTTTCGTAAAGCTCTAAGCGCAACTCTTCTGCACGATTATTGGCGCCGCGGGCCTGTAAATCCTGGATATCAATAGGGTCTAGCAAAGCCTCTTTAGCCAAAAGCATGGCCTTTTCAGCGGTACCACCAACCCCAATACCCAACATACCTGGCGGGCACCAGCCTGCGCCCATTTTAGGCACCATATCCAGCACCCAGTCCACCAAATTATCGGACGGGTTAAGCATGGCAAATTTAGATTTTGCTTCCGAGCCACCCCCTTTAGCAGCCACGTGCACATCAATGGTATTACCGGGCACAATGGAGTAATGGATCACCGCAGGCGTGTTGTCACCGGTGTTTTTTCTGGCGCCATCAGGATCCGACAAAATGGACGCCCGTAATACGTTGTCAGAGTTTTGATAGGCGCGGCGTACACCTTCGTTGACCATATCACCTAAAGCCATATCACCTTCAATTTGAACACCCATACCTACCTGCACAAAGGCCGTTACAATGCCGGTATCCTGGCAAATAGGGCGGTGGCCCTCAGCGCACATGCGCGAGTTAATAAGAATTTGAGCCAAAGCATCTTTTGCCGCTGGGTTGGCCTCTTTTTGGTAGGCCGCATACATGCCATCAATGAAATCTTTGGGGTGGTAGTAGGATATAAATTGCAGTGCGTCTTCCACACTGCTGATGATGTCGTCTTGACGAATGATTGTGGGCATTGCCTATCTCTCTATCTAGTTAGTTCTTATCCTGAAACGCCATCGAGGCATGAGCAGCCTATCCACCCTTTAACGTAATTAACTCCCTATTTACCTGCACTCTAAATGCGTCAATGGCCTTAATGGCTTCTTCATTGTTTTTAATTCTTTTGTTAACGAGCGAATCTAACGTATCCACACGCTTCAACACAGAATCCATGGCGCCTTTTTGTTGGTTCATCCATTGGTCTGCGCGTGCAACTACGCTCTGCTGCCCTTCAGACACATCTTTGAGGATTTGCAACTCTGTGTCGAGGTTGCCTAGGGCTGTTTTTACTTGCTTAGTTTGCGAGCCAATGCTGGCCTGTATTTTTTTAAAGCTCTTACCGAGCGTATCGATGGTCTTACGGTTTGTATCATAGGATACCCCCCAGAGCTTACGAATCTCTGAGGCGTTTTCTTTAACTTTGGCCTGAACAACGGTGATGGACTGTGTGGATTCATCGTCGGATAAGCTCAAACGCTGCTCTAGATTGGACACTCTAGCCGTTGCGGCTTTTAGCTCTTTTTGTGTTTGATTGAGTGTGTCCGTGGTCAGCATAAGCTGCCAATATAAAAAACCGCCAATGGCAAGGCCAATAAGCGCAATGACCAGAGCAAAAGGCCCTAAAGGCGAGCGGACAACCACGGGGCGGTGTGATACGGGGGCTGGCCTAGATTGCGCGCTGGCAGGCTTTGCTCTACCGGAGGAAGATCTACTTTGAGCCTTGCCCGCTTGAGAGGAGGCTTTGTCTGACTCGGATAAGTGGGAGATGGTGGGTTCGCGTCTTTCTGTCATGGGCTGCCTTAATTGCACGCAGTTAAACAAAGCGCATAGAGTACACTGCTGGAGGGTGTTGTGCCATGGGCTGGCTATTATCTAGCCGCCCATGGTATCAGCCCGGGAGTTGAAGGCTTTCAGACTCACTTAGCGCAAACTCCGCGCCTAAGCCCGCCGCTCAACTTCGGATGCGATTACGCAAAGTTCTGGTTAACAAATTCCCAGTTGACCAGCGCCCAAAAAGCGTTCATATAGCTTGGACGCGCGTTGCGATAATCAATGTAATAAGCGTGCTCCCAAAGGTCTACTGTTAATAGCGGTGTTACGCCCTCATCTGTTAGAGGTGTTGCCGCATTACTGGTATTCACAATAGCCACTGAGCCATCTGCCTTCTTTACAAGCCACGTCCAAGAAGAACCAAAGTTATTAACCGCAGAGGTTGTAAACTCTTCTTTAAACTTCTCAAAAGAGCCAAAAGCCGTACTGATGGCCTCTGCAACTGCACCGGATGGCTCACCGCCACCGTTAGGGCTTAGGCAATTCCAGTAAAATGTGTGATTCCAAATTTGTGCGGCATTATTAAAAACGCCACCGGTGGAGGTTTTTACCACTTCTTCTAACGTCTTACCGTCAAACTCGGTACCTTCCACCAAACCGTTTAACTTAACGACGTAGGTATTGTGGTGCTTGCCGTAATGAAACTCCAAAGTTTCTTCGGAGATATGTGGCGCCAAGGCGCTTTTTGCGTAGGGTAAAGGAGGTAATTCAAAAGCCATAACTTGCCTTCCTATAAGATGTTGGGGGGTTATAAAGCATCAAGTATACAAGGTCGGGTTTTAAGAAGTCCAAACGTGTTTATGTTAAAAAACCCTACAAACCAAGGTGCTTTCGCGCCCTCCACGTTCAACTGAGGGGTTAAAAACAAAAACGGCCCACTAATAAGGGGCCGTTTTATAAGCTGCGCTATAGGGTAACGACTTACATCATACCGCCCATGCCACCCATGCCTGGGTCCATAGGAGGAGCTGCAGGCTTATCTTCTGGGATCTCTGCAATCATGGCTTCGGTAGTAATCATCAAGCCAGCAATAGAAGCGGCAGCTTGAAGTGCACTACGGGTTACTTTAGCTGGGTCTAAGATACCCATATCTAACATGTCGCCGTACTCACCAGTGGCCGCATTGTAGCCAATGTTACCTGACTCGTTGCGTACTTTTTCTACCACTACAGAGGCTTCATCACCAGAGTTAGAAACGATTTGACGAAGCGGAGATTCCATCGCGCGACGCGCAATGGCGATGCCCGCTGTTTGCTCTGCGTTGTCGCCTTCTAAATCTGCGATAGCGTCAATAGCACGCAATAGTGCAGTACCACCGCCAGGCACAACGCCCTCTTCAACAGCGGCGCGAGTTGCGTGTAAAGCATCTTCTACACGCGCTTTCTTCTCTTTCATTTCGATCTCAGTAGCAGCGCCCACTTTGATCACAGCAACACCACCAGCAAGCTTAGCAACACGCTCTTGTAGCTTCTCACGATCGTAATCTGAAGACGTTTCTTCAATTTGCGTACGAATTTGAGCTACGCGACCTTCGATAGTCGCTGGGTCACCAGAGCCATCAACCAAAGTGGTGGTTTCTTTGTTCATAGTAATGCGCTTAGCAGAACCTAAGTGCTCTAGAGTTACGCCCTCTAGATTTAAACCTACTTCTTCAGAGATCACTGTGGCACTGGTCAATGTAGCAATATCTTGCAACATAGATTTACGACGGTCACCAAAGCCAGGCGCCTTACAAGCGGCAACCTTAACAATACCGCGCATGGTATTGACAACCAAAGTAGCCAAGGCTTCGCCTTCTACGTCTTCAGCGATGATCACTAATGGCTTACCAGATTTAGCAACCGCTTCTAGTACTGGTAGCAAATCACGGATGTTAGAGATTTTGTCATCTACCAACAAAATGTGTGGGCTTTCCAATTCAACGCTCATGTTGTCTTGGTTGTTGATGAAGTAAGGCGATAGGTAACCGCGATCAAACTCCATACCTTCTACAACATCTAGCTCGTTTTCTAAGCCGCTGCCTTCTTCTACAGTAATAACACCTTCTTTGCCTACCTTTTCCATTGCTTCGGCGATGATGTCGCCAATGGCGGTGTCACTATTTGCAGAGATAGTCCCTACCTGAGCAATAGACTTGTTATCAGCACAAGGCTGAGCAATAGACTTGATGCTATCAACGGCCACAATAACGGCTTTATCAATACCGCGCTTAAGATCCATTGGGTTCATACCCGCAGCAACAGCCTTTAAACCTTCGTTAACGATAGATTGAGCCAATACTGTCGCAGTAGTAGTACCATCACCGGCTTGGTCAGAAGCTTGAGAAGCCACTTCTTTAACCATTTGTGCACCCATGTTTTCAAACTTGTCTTTAAGTTCGATCTCTTTGGCCACAGAAACACCGTCTTTAGTCACGGTAGGGGCACCAAAAGATTTGTCTAATACAACGTTACGGCCTTTGGGGCCTAAAGTTGCTTTTACGGCATCTGCCAATACATTCACACCAGCCAACATTTGTTGACGAGCGCTATCACCAAATTTTACGCTTTTAGCTGTCATAACAATGATCCTTACTAATATCTAAAATGTTTACAAGAGAGCGAGGGGCTTACTCAACGACAGCTTTAATGTCGCTCTCACTTAAGATAATCAACTCTTCACCGTTAACCTCAATGGTGTCGGTGCCGGCGTATTTACCAAATACCACGGTATCGCCTTCTTTTACGTCTACTGGACGTAAATCGCCGTTATCCAATACGCGGCCACCACCGACGGCAACCACTTCACCTTGATTAGGTTTTTCCTGGGCCGAGCCGGGCAGAACAATGCCACCAGGCGAGGTTTGCTCTTCTTCCTTGCGACGTACCACAACACGATCGTGTAAAGGACGGATTTTCATTGACGTTGTCTCCAAAAAGTAACGTTATACACACTAATGGGTTTAAGCAGACAACCTGCCAAACCGAGTTTAGGACTACCTCCACAATCACCCTGCCCCAAAAAACTGCTGGGCCCGAATGATCCGGGGATAAGAAAGTCTGAGAGCAAAATGGGAGCGTTTTTTACAATTTCAACGGGGGGCTCTAAAAAAAACCATTTTTTTGTGGCGCAATAGCAAAAACATCTGCTTTTTAGGATAGTTTTGCAAGGCCTTGGCAGCTTAGCGCCCCGAAAACATAATGCGATTCAGTATTTATGGCTGGGGTATTTGGTTGGTATGATTGTGAGGCACTCAATCATCATCACGATGAAACTGCCCTTCTATGATGTTGTGCTTGGTGTTCGACCTGTCAATATGGCTATCTCCATGGCCATCGCCGCCGCGATGAACACTAAAATTGCTCATCACCGTGGGCTGTACCCTACGTACAAACCACAAAACCAACCCATGACGAAGCCCCGGCACCAAGCACGCAAAGCCAATGGCATCGGTCACAAACCCTGGCGTCAGCAATAAAGCACCCCCAATAGCAAGGAACACACCGTCAGCCATCTCTTTAGCTGGCAAGGCCCCTTGCTGCATTTTAAGCTGTGCATCCGTCATGGCCTTGTAGCCTTGCTGCTTGAGCAGTGCAATACCAATCACCGCCGTTGCAACAATTAAAGCGACCGTCTCTAGCCCGCCAATGCGCTTGCCCACGGCTATTAGCACGTAGATTTCAATTAATGGGATACCAATAAACAACAATAAAAAAAGGCGCACACGGATGCTCCTGAAACCAAACCAAGGCTTCGCTTACAATGAAAGGGCTGATAAATTCCTATTCACCAATAATGAGGGCATTTTGGAGGTATTCAATGGAGAGCTCTCTGCCTCTAACTTACAAGCCCTTCACCAGGCATAGTTTACACCCACCCGATAAACCCTATCCTCACGCGAAGCATTTGAGTCTAAATCTGTAGCGTAATTCACAAAATCCCACTTCACACTGAACTCGGCAGATACGCCAAAACCAATAGGGAACTGCAGCCCTGTGTCAGTGCGCGTGCGCCAGCGGGTGGCATTGCCAGGCGCTGGCGACTCCAGCGCGCGTACCAATTCATTGTTATGATACAGCGCCAAACCATTGCCAAATTTGTACCGATACTGGGTAACCAATCGCCCAGAGGTAACCTTTTCGGGCTCAGAAGGTAAAGGATTATTATTCAAATAAGTACGACTGTAGTCTAACCCCAAAGCTAAAGACAAAGCAGAGACAGTGCTCTCCCAAAATTGATAACCCAAGCCAGAGCCCAGAATATACTCCTCTTGAATATTTCGGTTACCGTCTTCCTCTGCTGACAGTTGATTGGACCAATACACCTGAGGCTTAAAAAACCAATCCAAAGTGTACCTCCCTAAGCGGTGGCGATTCCGAGTCTGCACCGGCGTGCCGTCATCGGCCTGGGTTTCGTTTCTTTGTCCGTCTAAGGTTACGCTCACCACATGGCGTAAATCCAAATGACGGTACGTAACGCTACTGATCACCTCCCAAAATTTGGCCTCGGTATTCCCCATTTGCTGCCAGCCACTGGCCTTTAGGCTACCGTTGTAACTGTGGTTAGCCTGAACATACCCACTGTAAGGCACCACGTGCTCCATACTCATAAACGGAAAAGCTAAGACTTGACCGTTCTCACATTCAAACACCACGTTACTGCCATACAACCGAACCACCACACAGGGCTCTTTGGTACCCCGAATTTTGACAAGCTCTGATGCACTCAAGTTGCCAATTTGGTCTTTTGGTATGGATAAATGCCCAAGCACCGGAGAGTCCCACTGAACAGCATCCCCATAAATGCCTTTTAGTACCCCTTGAATCTCATCACCATTGCTCAGTGTAACTACCCCTGCATTGACGCAAGAGCCCCACATTAAACACATCACTACTATCAATTTGCCCAACAAACACTCTACCGAGCCTACAGCCATAACCGCCAAACGCCCCCTCAAACCTCTAACATTAGTGAATATAAAAACATAAAAAAGAATAGCTTATTTTATGGAGGCTAACGGTTTTAGCTAGGCTGACAAGGTAAAAACCCGGTATGCTTTCGTTAAACAATGGCTGGGTCAATGATTAAAAAAATTCAAAAAGCCGTCTCCCCATTTATAGATTCGCGCATAGTATCGATATTCTTTTTAGGCGTACTCAGTGGCTTGCCGTGGTTAATGATTGGCTCGGCACTTACCCTATGGCTTAAAGAGGCCGGTATTTCTCGCGCTCATATTGGCTTTGCAGGCTTTATCTTTGGCGTATACGCCATCAACTTTTTATGGGCCCCGTTAATAGACCGCTTTCAAAGCACTTGCCTGCCCCGTGTAGGGCCAAGGCGCCTATGGGTACTGGGCTCACAGGTCGTCATCATCAGTGCATGCTGCCTTTTGGCACTTTTTAACCCCGCCTACAGCGCCAAAATGGTTGTGGGTATAGCGTTAATTATTGCCATTGCCTCTGCTACGCAGGATATGGCCATTGGGGCTTTTAGGGTGGATGCTTTTGCAAAAACTGAAAAAGAAAAAATTTCCGCAGGTGCCGCTACCGAAACAGCGGGGTGGTGGACCGGCTACGCTGGCCTTGGCTTAATTCCATTAGCCCTTTCAGACAAAGGTTTTAGCTGGCCAGAGCTATACCCCATTATGGGTTTAATGAGTGCCATCGCCGCGCTCGGAGTGCTTATTGGCAAAGCGCCGCCACAGGCAAATACCACTGGCTACCAAGCGCGAAAAACCGCCTATTTGCGCCACGTCAGCGCCTTGCCAAGCTCAACCAAATGGCAACTTTTATTGCTGATTTGCGCCCCCTTTGTACTGACCCTATGGGCTGTGTTTGGCAGCCCCGGCATGCCTCAAAAAGTAGTGGCATTCCCACTGTATACTTTAGCGATAGTGTTGGCAGCGGTTTTATTGGTGATAGTTACCTTAGTATTTTTGGCCAAAACCCCACCCAGTCATGTACCCAACCAAGCCAATTGGTTAGACGCTTTACCGGTACTGCTACTCAGTAATGTCATTGCCCCGCTGGAGGAATTTGTAAAACGCAACGGCGTAAAGCTAGGCCTCACCATACTCAGTTTTATTGTGGTTTTTAAACTCGGTGAGTCATTCCTGGGCAAAATGTCCATCTTGTTTTACAAAGAAGTAGGCTACACCAATACGGAAATTGGCGCGTACTCCAAAATGGTCACGTGGGGCATTACTGTCGCGGCCGCCATACCCTGCGCAGTACTAAACGCCAAGCTCGGGTTGGTACGAGGGCTATTTATTGCTGGCATTTGCATGGCCGCCAGTAACTTACTGTTTGTAGTTATTGCGATGAAAGGCCCAGATTTAGACTGGCTGTTAATTACAGTGATAGTGGATGGCATTACCCAAGCTTGGAGCAGCATTGCCTTTGTGGCTTTTATTTCTGCACTTTGCAGTCACACCTTTTCTGCCACGCAATACGCGCTGATGGCCTCGTTAGGCACGCTAGGCCGCTCTACATTAGCGGCCTTTGGTGGGCAACTGGTGGATGCCCTGAATGGCAATTGGGTAATATTTTTTGTCATCACCACCGCAATGGTTGTCCCAGGCTTGGTGATGCTCTTGCAACTGCGAAAGAAACTCAACGCGCAGTTTGAGACGCGCTAGATGCAGGGAAACTTTCAGCGCTCCCCCTACTACCAAGAAATTTCGGTTTTTTGCGTCAGGCACCTTGTATGCTATCTATGAATCCAGTGCCTTTAACTTCCGTCCAATTTCCCGCCACAGCTTGCGATAAGCGATAGCCGCGCGGCCAGACTTGGCATAACTGGTTAGGGGCGCGCGCCGTAAACCCATTTGCTCTGCGGCAGAATCTATAGGTATCCAGTTTTTTAAAATAGGTAGCGGTAAGGCACGACTTTTACGGATGGTTTCTTTATGGATGGTGCGACGTAAATCCACTTGGTTAAAAAAGCCGATCATATGCTTGGGCCCATTCTTACGCTCGCCAAAAAACTCCACCACCTGCTCCATGGCTCGTAACGACAAAGGGCTAGGAATCATAGGTACCAGAACTAAATCCACACCATTTAATAGGTATTCAATGCTGGGCGTCAGTGTTGGAGGGCAGTCAAAAAACAGGTAGGTCACGTTTTCGCTCAAAGGCTCTACCAGGCGCTTGATCAGTTTACGCGGGCCCCGCACTTCATCTAGGGCGTTATCAATTTTGCGCAGGCTTAAATCTGCAGGGATAACCGTCAAGCGCGGGTACGGGGTATTCACCTCCATCTTACCCACCGGCTCACCCTTATTGATCAGGCGAATGGCTTTGTTACCGCCTTTATCCACACCACAATACCAACTCGCCGCAGCTTGCGGGTCCCAGTCCCACAAAACGGTATTGCGTTTAGAATCAGCCGCTAAATACGCCAGATTCACAGCAGTGGTGGTTTTCCCTACGCCGCCCTTTAGATTGTACAAGGCTATGGTGTACATACCCCCTCCCTAATTACCCTACCGCAGATACAACTCGCATGAGGCCTGAACATTTATCAACCAGATTCTTGAGTATAACCGAAATAACGTATGGTTTTAGCGAGCAGTTTGGTTATTCAGGGAAGGAGATGGCAATTGGGCTTGCCGGAAGGCGATGCAGTTCGGGTTGCTATGGCGCATCCGTGCAGTGAGGAGAACTGTATATTCATACAGCCTTCCGGCAAGTAAAACCATCATAGAGCGCCTCGCTTTGGGATACAAGCGTTATCTGACACTTGGTTTTAATTGTCTACCAATGACACAACAAGCTAAAACTTGCTCCAGCAGACACTACTTCTTTAAAATTCACAAAGTTACCGCTTTTTGGCCCACTAGAACTTTGCTGGCCCAAAAATCACCCAAA
>CAYZQH010000041.1:0-16477 GCA_964480055.1 uncultured Cellvibrionaceae bacterium | reverse complement strand
AAAATAGCAGCCTTTTTTGGTCGATAAACCTGGTGAGGGTTGAGGGCGTGAAAACAAGTCCACATTCTAGAAAAAATTACGCAATGATTACTTAGTGGAAGGGCGACTAGTAGGAGCAACCCTCTAAAATGGTGTCAGCGTTTCTAAACCAGGTAAGCCCCACTTATTCGCACTCGATACCTCGGTTTGATGAGTTTTAGTGATCTATTGCCCGTTCATAAGGGGTTGGATAAACGACCTGAGTACTCTTAATGCTAAATAAGTATAGAGCGGTCACGTAGCAACAAAGTAGGCACGGTGGGGCGCAAAGTCTATTATTGAATGCGTATTTTCCATCCGAATGAATCAAGTGTTTCGGCTTGCACGTGATATTGGTTTCTACATTTAACTTTGGGGCTTTAAATGCCGCTTGGTTTTTTTTGTGGCGATTGCTTTGAGTGGGTCTTCTGGCCAAGGATGTTTCGGGTATCGGCCTTTCATATCTTTTTTAACGTCAAAATAACTGTGGTGCCAAAAGTGCACCAAATCTTGTGTAATTTGTAATGGCCTACCAGCCGGGCTTAACAAATGTAACACTAAGGCGATTTTACTCTGAGCTACGCTAGGTGTTGTGGTGCTGCCGAACATTTCTTGTAACTTAACAGCAAGGACTGGGGGCGAATGTGAATAGTCGATGGATATTTCGGAGCCAGAGGGCACGGTTACATGGGTAGGGGCCAGGCTGTTTAAGGTTTGCAGCGCGTCCCAACCTAAGTAGTTAATAAGTGCCTCCTCTATATTAATTTTTTTTAAGGCTTGCAAGGTGTTTGCGTTGCCGATAAAAGGCCCAAGCCAATCTTGGATATTTTGGACAAGGTGTTCGTCAGATAAATCGGGTAGGTTTTTAACTTTGGGGTGCTCTGGAATCGTATTCTTTAATAACGCCGTGCGGGCACGTAATTGCTTAGCTGCTTTGCTCCAGGTAAGCGGGGCTAAATGTTTGTTGCTGATAAATGCCAAAATCGCATTTAAGCGCTTCTCGCTGGGTAAATTATCCAGTGGCTTTGTTTCTAATTCTAATGCGCCAAGGTATGTTACCTTTTCTGCGGTAAAGCGCTGTTGTTGTTCGTTCCACTCTAACCTATCTTGAGTTTTAATTTGCTCTGGTAGCGTGTTTTTTATTTGCTCTAGAGTGATGGTTGCCCCTAAAAATATTTTGTCTTCGCTTTTCCCAACACTACCACCAACTACTGCAACGGCAAGCCAGGCGCTTTTTGATAGCGGTGAGCTAGATGTTAAGGATGCCATTCGCCCGTTGCTGAGTTTGTATGTGGACGTAATTGTTTGCTTGGCGATACGGTCAGGGTAGGCAAGTGCGACCAACGCCCCGGCCGGAAGCGTTTCATCTTGGTTCTTTACCTTTAAGGCGTTAAATAATTGTGCCTGCGTTTGATGAAAGGCTTTAGGCAAACTTTGCCAGCGCTCAAGTGCGTGATCTATATCGTTGGTATTTAATTGAAGTGTGTTTTCACTAAATAGGGCTGCAAGCTGAGTGGCTTGACGTGCAGCGTTTAAGGGAATCGCACTTTGAATCATATGAGACAAACGTGGGTGCGTCCCTGTTTGAGTCAGTGCTTGGCCGTGTGCAGTAAGCGCATCTGCGTTTTTTGTTACCGCTTGCAATTGCTTAAGCAGGTCAATGGCTTGGCTGAAGGCGGCCTTTGGCGGAGAGGTTAGCCAAGTCAGTTCGTCTGGCGTGGAAACGCCAAATGCCAAAAGCTGTAAGGCAAGAGGGGCTAAGTCAGCCTGAGTAATTTCCGGTGCGCTGTGGGCCTCTAAGGTTTGTTCTTTTGCCCATAGTCGGTAGCAGACGCCCGGCGCTGTTCTGCCGGCGCGCCCGGCGCGTTGCGTGGCGGACGCCTTGGATATTCTGCGGGTTTGTAAGCGTGTCATGGCGCTTTTGGGGCAGTATGCGGGTGCGTGATGGTAGCCCGTATCAATAACGGCGGTTACGCCCTCAAAGGTTAAGCTGGTTTCTGCCACATCGGTTGCCAGAATAACTTTTTTGGCGTAAGGCGGCGCTGGCGGCGCTAGCGCTTTTTGCTGCTCCTTAAAAGGGAGAGCACCATACAATGGCATAACGCAAACGGTTTGTGGTACAGCTCCGGTTAAGGCACGTTGTAATTGGTTAATGATTTTTTGCCCCGGTAAAAACACCAAAACGTGACCTTTGCTGGTGTTCAGTGCTTTATGTGTTGCCTGGGCGGCTACATTGACCATTGCGTCTTTTGGTGTATGCCCTAAGTATTGTATGTCTACTGGGTGCGTACGCCCCTCACTTACCACGTAGGGGGCTTGCAACATTTGAGTAATGGCTTCGGCATCTAGGGTGGCCGACATAATCAGCAGTTTTAATGGGGCGTTCTCTCTGAATAGTTCTCGAGCCACTAGGGTCAGTGCTAGGCTCAAGTCTGCGTCCAAATTACGCTCGTGAAACTCATCTAGCACCACAGCGCTATAACCTTCTAACGCAGGGTTGCTTATTAGCATGCGGCTCAATACACCGCCGGTGACTACTTCAATACGCGTTTGAGCGCTTATGCGCGTTTCGCCCTTAATACGGTAGCCGACGGTTTGACCGGCGTTTTCGCCCAATAGCTCTGCTAGCCTATGTGCCGCAGCGCGTGCCGCCATTCTACGTGGTTCAAACATCACCACCTTTTGAGTACACCATTCTTCTTTTATGAGTGCTAACGGCACTTGCGTGGTTTTACCTGCGCCGGGTGGGGCACTAAGCACCACATTATCGTGTTTTACCAACGCGGTGTTCAGCTCGTTTAAGACGGTGTGGATAGGGAGCGTAGGGTTCATAGTTGCAGTTAAAAAACCGGTATTGTAAAGGATTACAGAGCGCGGTTGCGCTTGGGGTTGGCTCGACCTTTGCCCTACAATACCGGTTTTTGAGGGCAGATAATGAGTTTTTTGGCTAAGTTACGGACCCAATCTAAGGCCGAGCCCACTCAATGCTTGGGGTTTGTGCTAGGGGTCGATGAATCTGGCGTAGCTACCTTAGCCTTGAACTTGGTAAATCGCCGGGTTGATACTGACGGAACGACTGCAATCAATGAGTTTGCAGGCCCCTATACCTTACAAAGAGCTCACTTGCAGCACCCTCCAGCATTTCTTTGCGCAGAGGATCTAGCGCTATTACGTTGTTTAGTGGAAGGCGATGACGCGTGGTTTGGCCAAAGCACCAGTGGGCTTTGGCCAAACCACGCTAGAGGTTTTTTACAACGGCTTCAACAAACCCAGAGGCTCTGGTTTTTGAATGACCCAGAGCCGCTAAAGTGGGCGGGGCAGGCGCCTTCTATAATATTCGTTTGGCAAGTTCAAGGTGATGGAACCCAATGTTTAGTGCCCAAAGAGACTGGGCGAGTCATTCTAGTTGGCAACGAGGCAGTCACACTTAACCACGGTTGTATTCAGTTAATCGGCGTTAAGGCCAGCGAATGGTTAGATTGGTCTTCTACAGCCATTCAATTAGAGCAGGTGACCGCATTTAGGGCGCTTAACCAAAGTCGGTTTGAACAACTCGGTTGGCCGCTGCCTCGGGTTTTACCAATAGTTGAGCTACAAAAGGCAGATGTGTCTGCTCAGCCTGTGTTGGTAGCACGTAGTATTGTTAATTCAAGCTCGGGCAAAGTCAGGCATGTGCTTCAGTGGCAAGTTAGAGTTGAATGTCAGACATTTTGTTTTAGCTATTCCACCTTTGAGCAACAAACTACGGTTTATTCTGGCGAAAGAGTTTACGTTGTTCCTACGAGTAGCAGCGTCTTAAAAAACGAGCATCAAAAAGTTGAAGGCGTATTTGAAAAAATAGGCGTAAAAGTAACGTCACGTGAAAATGGTTGGGAGATTATTCAAAAAAGTCATTGGCAAGATTTATTTTTTAGTGGCCGTCAGCACTTGGAAGATTTGGGGGTTATATTAACCTGCGCCCCTGGGTTTGCGTTCCCTTATGTTAGCGTTCCTAATCTTACGGTGAGCGCAAATTTTGTACAAGAACAATTGAGCTTAGACTTAATTGCCAGCCTAAATTCAGAGCGTATTCATTTGACGCAGCTATTAAAAGACTTAGTGTTACAGGATGTAAATTCTGAATATATAGAAATTAATTTAGATAATGAACGCATTGTCTTAATTCCTAAGTCTACCTTGACACCCTTAACGGAAGAGTTAGGTGATTGGTTTGATGGCGGTTGCAAAAACCTGCCTTCGTCTCACGCGTATCGTATACAAGGTTTGAATTCACTCAGTGGTGTAGAGGTAGAAGGCGATTTACCACAAGTTTCAAAACGGCTGTTGAGCACCCCGAAAGAATGGCAGATTGAAACGTCACATATCAGTGCCGAGCTTAGGGCGTATCAGTGGTTGGGCGTTTACTGGTTGCTGCATTTGTATGAGTGTGGCTACAACGGCTTATTGGCCGATGACATGGGCCTGGGTAAAACCCTACAAACCATTACTTTTGTCAGTGTTCTAAAGCAACAAAAAAAACTAAACGGTAAAGTGGTGATTGTTGCGCCCACTAGCTTGTTACACAACTGGCAGCAAGAGCTAAGAAAGTTTTGTACCAACTTGAGTGCCCAAGTGTTGCATGGCCCCAAGCGACAAATATTATGGGTAAGAGGGTTAAAGCGTGATGTGATTATCACCAGCTACGGTGCATTTGTGAATGATGTAGAGCTCTGGCGTGAGCAATCCATAGAGTGGTTAATTTTGGATGAGGCGCAAGTCATTAAAAATGCAAATACGCAAGCAAGAAAGGCGTTGGTGAGTGTAGAAAGTGCACATAGGCTATGCTTATCTGGCACGCCAATAGAGAACCACTTAGGCGAGATGTGGTCACTGTTGGATTTTTTAACGCCAGGCATATTGGGCGGTGTAACAAGTTTTAAACGCTATTACCAAAAAGCCATTGAAAAACAAGGCAATACAGATTTACTCGCGCAATTGCTTAAGCGTATTCAGCCATTTATTCTACGCAGAACAAAAAGCCAGGTTGCTACGGAGTTACCGCCCAAAACTGAGGTAGAACAACTCATTGAGCTACCAGATGCGCAAATGAATTTTTACAATAGTCTCAAAGATCAGCACTGGCAAACCTTACAACAAGATTTAACGTCTACAGACAATCACGGGGCGCAGCATATGATGGTGCTTACAGCGTTGCTTAAGTTACGCCAAGCGTGTTGTGCGCCAAGTTTACTTGGAGAAGAGCAAATTGCTTCTGGGAAGTTAGAGTATTGCTTGGATATGATACAAAATTTGGTGGACGAAGGGCGCAGTGTCCTGGTGTTCTCTCAGTTTACATCGGTATTGGATTTACTGGCTGATGGCTTAAGCCAGTTAGCCATTAAAACGCTGATGCTTACGGGGAGAACTCAAAACCGAGCTGAGCGCGTTTCGGCATTTCAGGCCGGTGACGCACCGGTGTTTTTGATCAGTTTGAAAGCCGGTGGCGCAGGGCTAAACTTAACGCAGGCCGATACGGTTATTCACTTTGACCCCTGGTGGAACAGCGCAGCACAGGCGCAGGCGACAGATCGTGCGCACCGCATAGGCCAAGATAAACCCGTGTTTGTTTACAAACTGATTGCACAAAACACCATTGAGGAGAAAATTATGGCGCTTCAAGCCAGTAAATCACTTCTTAGTGATGCGGTTAACCAAACAGCCGAAGCGGGAGCACATCAATTTTCGGTATCTTTAAAAGACCTTATGTCACTGTGGGAGGCGTGATGAGTATTTTAGCTAAGTTTAAATCAACGGCGGTGGTGTTCGGTGCAATCAGTGTTTGGCTTTGCTGTGTTCATGCTTCCGCAGGGTACAAAACCCAATACACCATTGCCAAAGACGGTAGTGGGGACTTTAAAACCATTAGCGCGGCATTGTTGGATGTTAAATCCTTTCCCGATCAAAGAATTACGCTGTTTGTTAAAAACGGTACTTATAGGGAGAAGGTGCATGTGCAGGAATGGAATACACAGCTTAGCTTAATTGGGCAGAGCCGTGACGGTGTTGTTATTACTTGGAGTGATCATTTTAAGGCAATGGGTAAAGGTCGAAACAGTACTTTTTATACTGCTTCTGTGCAGGTGAGTGCGGATGATTTTGTGGCTAAAAATATAACAATAAAAAATACCGCAGGCCCAGTTGGTCAGGCTATAGCGCTAAGCGTCAATGCTAATCGTGCTGTGTTTAATCATGTTCATTTGGTGGGGCATCAAGATACCTTGTATGTTACCGGCGCGGGTAACCAGATGCTGTTTAAAAACAGTGTCATTGAAGGCACCACAGATTTTATTTTTGGTGGCGCATCCGCAGTGTTTGATCGGTGCACTATTTTGTCTAAGGCCAACTCATATATTACCGCTGCGTCTACCCCTAAAGGCGAGCCTTTTGGGTTGGTATTTGTTAATTCCCACTTCACAGCAATGCCGGGTATAAGCAATGTTTATCTTGGGCGGCCATGGCGAAGTTATGCGCAAACAGTCGTGGTTAACTCAACGCTAGATGGCCATATTCACCGGGAAAGATGGCATGACTGGGGAAAGCTTGCGGCGACTAAAACGGTATTTTATGCCGAAGGAAAGAATAAAGGGCCTGGGGCGGCACTGAAAGGTGGCGTGGATTGGATGCACCTGCTCAAAAAAAATTCGATTGACCAATTCCGCCCTCAAAAACTATTCCAGTCTTCAAATTCATCCAATTGGTATCTGCGTGGGGATTAAGTGTCGTGTTAATGTTACAAACAGCGGGTAATAAAAACGGTTGGTTAATACTATCGGTGGTGGCATGTGTATTTATCCTGTTGCCTCTGTATACCTATGCGGATACCTTAAAGCCTTTTGCGAGTGACGGTTGTTCGTTGTTTCCTGATGAAGACATTATTTCTAAGGTGGATTGGTGTCAGTGCTGCTTTGAACACGACGTAGCTTACTGGCAGGGTGGAACCCAAAAAGATAGAAAACGTGCGGATAAAAAACTTAAGGCGTGTGTCCTAAAGGTGACGGATGACCCGCTGTTGGCTGGGGTCATGTATGAAGGCGTGCGGTTTGGCGGCAGCCCGTATTTTTATAATTGGTATCGCTGGGGGTATGGCTGGCCTTACGCAAGAAAGTACCAGCCATTGACGCAGCAGGAGTCTTTACAGGCCCAAGCGCATTTAGAAAAGTACCTCTTAAATGCACAAAACACAGCCTGTGGATTGTAATGTGCGGCATTATTTGACGCTGGGGGTTAAACGTACCATTAAAATTTCGTGAGGTGCCAGTGTGGCGGATAAAGGGCTGGTGGTTTCACCCGTGTTTTTAGGGTTCCACGCATCTACCCAGGAGAAGACCGTTTTCTTGAAGTTTACTTTGTGGTCAAAATCTGGGTCTTTAATGCGCTCTCTTTTCCATTTAAATGTAATGTGCCTTTGTGATTCTGCACGATTTATAATAAGCATGGCCCATTGTCCATCACTTAAGGGTTTGAACCAATAATCCACGTCGTTTGCAGCTTTGTGCTTAAAGCCTTGCACGCCTAATGGGTCTTGATTTATGGCAATGACCGCTTTGTTGCTTAGAATTTTTTTGGTGATGTCACTCATTGTACGTAGATCATTGCCTGCAATGAGCGGCGCAGCAAGCATGGCCCAAATAGAAAAGTGTGCTCGGTCTTCTATCTCGGTTAAGCCGTTGCCAACTTCCATCATGTCGGGGTCGTTCCAACGGTCGGGGCCGGCGTATTGGCGAATGTTTTTGCGCATATCTAAAATTTTTAAAACACCCCAAGACGACCAAGTGCCGTGGTCGTATTCGCAATCCCAGCATGGGTATATGTCGCCCGTGGTGCGCCATAAATGCCCAACGGGGCCTGCCCACTCCCAAGGTTGGTTGTCGCCCCATTCGCAAATGCTAAATACAATGGGGCGGCCGGCTTTGTCTAAGGCTTCACGCATTGTCAGGTACGCGCCATAGGCATTGAGGCCTTCGGTGTTACACCAATCGTACTTTAGGTAATCTATGCCCCAGTTTGCATAAGTTTGTGCGTCTTGAAATTCGTAACCTCGGCTGCCTGGGTGACCGGCACAAGTCTTCCAGCCGGCATCTGAATATATACCAAGTTTCAACCCTTTTTGATGCACATAATCTGCTACGGCCTTAATGCCGGAAGGAAAACGCTTTGCGTCTGCGCGAATAAACCCATTTTTATCGCGTTTTCCATGCCAGCAATCATCAATGTTGATATATTCATAACCCGCATCTTTTAGCCCCGAGTTGACCATCGCGTCTGCCATTTCTTTAATAATATTTTCATTAATGTTGCACCCAAAATGGTTCCAGCTATTCCAGCCCATTGGTGGCGTTAATGCCAACCCTTTCATTTTTTCTGCAAATGAAGGGCTGTTGTAGGATAGGGTAACCACGAGTGCAAATATTATGTTTTTTATCATGGATGTCTCTAAATATCAGCCTGAGTTCAGTGGCAGTGTGCCTGGAATTGTTTTTAAAATCTAGGGTGGTGCATAAGTGCCTGAAGATAGAAAAATAGCTTTGAAAGGGGCGCTAAAGCAAGAAGAGGGCGTTTACTCGGTATGTATTACGGGCCTTAATTGTTGCCGACGATTAAAATGTGCAGTGTTTTAAGTGCTGGCCTCAGTGCGTTTATCGCGGTACAGTCTGTAAATTGTGCTTAAATTAACGCTTAGCAGTGTTATTTCTAGCAGTGTTCCTCCAATAGACCCCACCAAAATATTATTTGTTAGCCAGCACAGTGCGCCAAATAAAAATGCTAGGCGCATTGAAATGCCGCTTAAGCAAAATAATGCATAGGTGCCTACACACGCGGCCAATATGGGGATTAAATCCTGCAGGTTAGAGCTGGCATAAATACCTAGGCCAGCAATCACCACAATAAACATATATGCCATAAGCCGCGAAGAGTATTTAATAGAGAGGCAAGTCCTTATGGCGGAAAGGCCTGAGGCGATGGACGCAGTCCAAGCATCTAATAGCGCAAAATGTACTACCATGTTTAGGTTCATGGTTAGCATTATAATTTTTAGAGAAAGGTCATTTTTTTGAAAAAAGCACATTATGCCAAGCCCAAAGCTTAAAAAACCCAGTGCTTGAGCAATATCGAGTTCAGGCATGGGGTTTACCGTGAGTTGATCTGGCAGTTTTCTTGGGATAAATTTTTTGTTTCTTTTTCTATGTCCAGTTCATTGCGCAGGGTCTTAAAACGCTCTTTGTAGTCGCGCTTGTACTGTTTACGAAACTTCCCCCAGATAAAACGTTTTACTTCTATTTCCTCTTCTAGCACCAAGCCCGGTACGGGCACTGGCGCACGGGAGTCTTCATCAATGGATACCATGGTGAAGTATGAAGTATTGGTGTGTTTTATAATGCCTTGTTTAAAGTCTTCTGAAAAAACTTTAATGCCAACTTCCATCGAAGAGCGACCGACGTAGTTCACTGAGCCATAAAGCGTTACCAACTCGCCCACTTCCACAGGGCTTAAAAAGTCTACAGAATCTACCGAGGCGGTGACGCAGTAGGACCTGGAGTGACTGGCGGCACAGGTGTACGCAATTTTATCCATCAATGAAAGTATGATGCCCCCATGGACTTTGCCACCGAAGTTGGCGTAGGACGGAATCATTAGCTCTTTTAGCACCGTTTGAGAGGATTTTACTGTACGAAATTCGGACGCTAGGTTTGAGGTGTTCATACGACTGCTCACGGACGAAGAGACCGTTATTGTAGCAAAGATGGCGTGTTGAAGCGTACCCCCCTAGACGCTGAAGAGCGCAGGGGGTAGCGCCTAGATGCTGGCTGGAAATAAATCCTCTATGGATAAGTATCGCTCGCCAGAATCGTAAGAGAAGATAATAATTTTACTGGCTGGTGCGAACTGGTCTTGCTGTTTTGTTACAGCCGCCAAAGTGGCGCCAGAGGAAATACCGACAAAAACCCCCTCTTTTAGTGCGCAACTGCGAGCCATCTCAAAAGCGTCTTCTTCACTCACCAAAATGGTCCCGTCTAAAGCCTCGGTGTTTAGGTTCTCGGGAATAAAGCCGGCGCCAATGCCTTGAAGGCGGTGAAGCCCTTTTTCGCCGCCGCTAATAACTGGGGATTTTTCTGGCTCTACGGCATAGGTTTTTAGGTTTGGGTATTGGGCTTTGAGTAATTCACTGCAGGCGGTGAGGTGGCCACCGGTACCTACGCCGGTGATCAAATAATCTAACCCGTCGGTAAAGTCGGCCAATATTTCTTTTGCGGTGGTTTGTTTGTGAGCTGCAATATTGGCTGGGTTATTAAATTGTTGCGGCATCCAGGCGTTACTGTGCTCAATAAGCAGTTCATTGGCCCTATTGATGGCTCCGCCCATACCTTGTTCTTTAGGGGTTAAAACAAGTTCAGCACCTAACGCTTGCATGTATCGACGGCGTTCAATACTCATGGATTCTGGCATGGTTAGAATCAAGCGGTAACCTTTCACTGCGGCAACCATGGCTAAGCCAATACCGGTGTTTCCTGAGGTGGGTTCAATAATCACTGTTTCAGCGTCGATGAGCTTATCTTGCTCGGCTTGCTCTATCATGGTTAAGGCAATTCTGTCCTTAATGCTACTGCCGGGGTTAAAGCGTTCTACTTTCATCCAAACTTCAATGTCATCGCGAAACAAGTGATTAATACGCACATGCGGGGTATTGCCGATAGTCTCTAGGATATTATTGAATTTCATGGCATTTCCAACGTTGGTGAGAGTCAGGCATATCTTACGCTTCACACGGGTAAAAAAAAGCCCCGATTACGGGGCTTTACTACAATGCATTATGACATGGAGGTTATCGGTCGTCGCGATCTGAAAATGGGCGGCTATCATAACCGGTGTAAAGCTGGCGAGGGCGACCAATTCTAAACCCATCAGATACCATTTCGTGCCAATGAGCAATCCACCCAACGGTACGACCAGTAGCAAAAATCACGGTGAACATTTCAGTGGGAATACCAATGGCTTTCATAATGATGCCAGAGTAGAAGTCTACGTTCGGGTAAAGCTTCTTCTCAATGAAGTATTCGTCTTCTAAAGCGATTTGCTCTAAGCGCTTAGCAATAGCCAGCAGAGGGTCCTTTTCTAAGCCAAGCTCTTGCAATACTTCGTCACAGGTCTCTTTCATGACTTTGGCGCGCGGGTCAAAGTTTTTGTAAACGCGGTGACCAAAACCCATTAAGCGGAATGGGTCGCTCTTATCTTTGGCTTTATCAATATATTTGTCGATGTTGCTAACGTCGCCAATTTCCTCAAGCATGTCTAGTACGGCTTCGTTGGCACCACCGTGAGCAGGGCCCCACAATGTGGCAATGCCGGCGGCAATACAAGCAAATGGGTTGGCACCGGAAGACCCAGCTAAACGCACGGTAGAAGTAGAGGCGTTTTGCTCATGGTCAGCGTGCAATAAGAATATTTTATCCATGGCGCGCGCAAGCACAGGGTTAACGTCTGGGTCGTCACATGGCGTGCCAAACATCATGTGCAAGAAGTTTTCAGAGTAACTTAACTTATTGTCGGGGTACATGAATGGCTGGCCAACGTGGTGTTTGTAACACATGGCAGCCAATGTTGGCATTTTAGCAATTAAGCGATGCGCTGAGATTAAGCGATGCTCTTCGTTGGTGATATCTAATGAGTCGTGGTAAAACGCTGAAAGCGCCCCCACAGCACCGCACATGATGGCCATAGGGTGCGAGTCATGTTGGAAACCACGAAAGAAGCGGGAGATTGCCTCATTCACCATGGTGTGGTTGGTGATGATTTTAGTGAATTCTTCGTATTGTGTTTTGTTGGGAAGCTCTCCGTGAAGGAGCAAATAGCAAGTTTCAAGGTAATCAGATTTCTCTGCCAAAATATCAATGGGATAACCGCGATGAAGCAGAACGCCCTTGCCACCGTCAATGTAGGTAATTTTGGATTCGCACGAAGCCGTTGATACGAACCCAGGGTCATAAGTAAAGTAGCCTTTACCAGTGAGGGCGCTAACATCAACTACGTCTGGACCAACGGTGCCGGATAAAACAGGCAACTCAATGGGTTCATCCAAACCGTCGACCGAAAGGTGAGCTTTCTTATCAGTCATTACGGACTCCTATCTGTTGTATAAAAAAAGTGAAGACTAAAAACCAAGTGCTCGCTGGTGGCGAAACTGGCTGCCTTTATGGTTATCACATCTCTAAGTGGGGTTGGTGTAGTTTGCCATAAAAAGCCTAGAGACTGTGTCGGTGTGTGCTTGTCACCGGTTTATTGCCACCGCGAAACGGTCTCCATGTTATTTCTTGGGGCAAAAAAGAAAAACGTAGTTTCTCTTTTTTCTACAAAATCAATAGCTTACGCCTTTGATTTTAGCGGTGTATCCACACACCGTGTTGGTGGTATTAGCGTGTGCGCACCTGAGTAAGTAAGTGACGCGAGTTAATTCAGCGGCGCACACCTCAACTGGTAGGTGCGCGCACAGAGTGCGTAAAATCCGCAGGTTGAGAACGGAAGTTGTGTCACCTAAGATCCTGTTGGCGCGTAGTATAGAGAAAATTAACGTCGCTCGGGTAGCTTTGTGGCGGCAAAAAGTGAAAATCTCTGCTTAAATATAGATCAGTTGCGTAAAAGTGTCTCTGTATGGTGCTCGTTTCAATAGGAGTCATCATGTTGGTGCATAAAACTTCTAGCTTGCTGAGTTAAGGGAGGGGTTATGTGTCAATATGTTTGTAATTTTGTTGCCGTATCACTATAATTCCGCGCGATTTTTCTCACGCGCACGCGTGCTGAATTGATCATTTATAGGCCCTTCTACAGCAGCCGTAACTAGCCGCTGATTGAGCGGTAAACGCTTGCTAATAGCGTATCCGCAAACCCCAACTTATACGTGTCAGGCGTACAACTAAGGTGCATAGTAATTGTGAATAAGAATCGACCGGTCAATCTCGATATTTCGACAATGCAACTACCAATTACCGCCTATGTTTCCATTTTGCACCGAGCTTCAGGTGCATTTTTGTTAGCAGGTGTTTTGGTTCTTCTGTGGATGCTAGATGCAAGTTTAGCCTCAAAAGAGAGCTTCAATGAATTAAAAGCGACGCTGGCTAACCCCTTGTTTAAAGTGGTGCTTTGGTCTGTGGTGGCTGGCTTGGCCTACCACTTAGTCATGGGCATTCGTCATTTGATTATGGATATGGGTATCGGCGAGAGCCTCGAAGGTGGTCAGATCGGCGCTAAGATCGCTTTCGTCGTTGCTGTTGTATTAATTGTCGCGTCTGCGGGGTGGATCATATGGTAACTGCAGTAACCAGTTACGGCCGAAGTGGCCTGTACGATTTTGTTGTTCAGCGTGTTAGCGCGGTTATCCTAGCTGCGTACACTATATTTCTCATAGGGTTTATCCTTTGCACTCCAGAGGTGACCTTTGATCTGTGGAAGGGGCTGTATAGCCAACTCTGGATGCGTGTTTTTAGTTTTCTGGCGCTTTTATCTACTGCTGCTCATGCCTGGATTGGGCTTTGGACCATTCTCACCGATTATGTCACTGAATATCTTATGGGCTCTAAGGCTTTGCTTCTGCGCTCTGTGATCTTGGCGGTTTATGCCGTTGTAACCATTACCTACCTTGTGTGGGGCATTGAGATCCTTTGGGGAGTATAAGTACCATGGCAAATATGAGAACCATAACTTTTGATGGCATCGTGATTGGTGGTGGCGGTGCTGGTATGCGCGCTGCGCTTCAGATGGCTCAGTCAGGTTTTAAAACAGCGGTTATTACTAAAGTCTTCCCAACCCGTTCACATACAGTTTCTGCTCAAGGCGGCATTACTTGTGCCATTGCAAGTGATGACCCCAATGACGATTGGCGCTGGCACATGTATGACACCGTAAAAGGGTCAGATTACATTGGTGACCAGGATGCTATTGAGTATATGTGCTCAGTAGGGCCTGAAGCTGTATTTGAGCTAGAGCATATGGGGCTGCCGTTTTCTCGTACTGACAATGGCCGTATATATCAGCGCCCATTTGGCGGCCAGTCTAAGGATTTTGGCCGGGGCGGGCAGGCTTCGCGCACTTGTGCAGCAGCAGATCGGACCGGTCATGCGTTATTACACGCTTTGTATCAGCAGAATGTTAAGAGCAATACAGTCTTCTTAAACGAATGGTTTGCGGTAGATTTGGTTAAAAACCAAGATGGCGCGGTGGTTGGTGTCATTGCTATTAACATGGAAGATGGAGAAACCGTTTACATACGCTCCAAAGCTACCGTATTTGCTACCGGCGGTGCGGGCCGTATATTTGCCTCTACCACCAACGCGCATATTAATACTGGCGATGGTGTGGGCATGGCTTTGCGCGCGGGTTGCCCAGTACAAGATATTGAAATGTGGCAGTTCCACCCAACGGGCATAGCTGGCGCTGGCGTTTTGGTGACAGAGGGGTGCCGTGGGGAAGGCGGTTACTTAATTAATAAAGATGGCGAGCGCTTTATGGAGCGTTATGCACCAAATGCCAAAGACTTGGCTGGCCGTGACGTTGTTGCCCGCTCTATGGTTATGGAAATACTAGAGGGCCGTGGCTGTGGTGAAAATGGCGACCACGTATTTCTTAAGTTAGATCACTTAGGTGAAGAAACCCTTAACGCCAAATTACCAGGTATATTAGAGCTTTCGCGCACATTTGCGCATGCCGACCCGGTTAAGGTACCCATCCCAGTTGTTCCAACCTGTCACTACATGATGGGAGGGATAGCAACTAACGTGGATGGCCAAGCATTAACGCAAGATGGCAACGGTGAAGACCAAATTATTGACGGCTTCTACGCCTGTGGCGAAGTGGCGTGTGTATCGGTACATGGCGCCAATCGTTTGGGTGGAAACTCCTTGCTGGATCTAGTGGTATTTGGTCGCGCATCGGGCATGTATATTGAAAAAGCACTGCGCGAAGGCGTAGATTATCGCCCAGCCAGTGATTCCGACTTAGAAGCTGCCATGTCACGTTTGAACAAGGTTAATAACTCTCAATCTGGAGAGTCGGCTACCCAATTGCGTACAGAGCTACAAACAATTATGCAGAATTACTTTGGCGTATTCCGTAAGGGTGAGTTTATGCAAGAGGGCATTAAGCAATTGGATGCCTTGCGTGAGCGTATGGCGAATATCTCTTTAGACGACAAGAGTATGGCCTTTAACACCGCACGCATTGAAGCGCTAGAAGTTCAAAACTTATTTGAAGTGGCCGAAGCCACCGCCATTGCCGCAGAAGTACGTAAAGAAAGCCGTGGCGCGCACGCACGCGAAGATTACCAAGAGCGTGATGATGAAAACTGGTTGTGTCATTCAATGTACTTCCCCGATGAAAAGCGCGTTGGAAAGCGCGCAGTGAATTTTGCACCAAAAACCATGGAAGCCTTTGAACCTAAAGTGCGAACTTATTAATTGGGTGTAGAGGATAAAAAAATGTTAAAAGTAGAAATTTATCGTTACAACCCAGAGACAGACAAAGCGCCGTATATGAAAGCCTATGAGGTAGATACTCAAGGTAAAGATTTGATGGTGCTAGATGTACTAGAGATTCTCAAAGGGCAAGATGAATCATTGGCTTACCGCCGCTCTTGTCGTGAGGGTGTGTGTGGCTCTGATGGAATGAATATATCCGGTAAAAATGGCCTGGCTTGCGTAACGTCTTTGTCTGAATCTGTTAAAAACAATAAATTGGTGTTGCGCCCTTTACCGGGGTTGCCCGTTATTCGTGATCTTGTGATTGATATGTCGCAATTTTATGACCAGTATCGAAAGATAGAGCCATTCTTGCAAAATGATACGCCGGCGCCTGCTATTGAGCGGTTACAGTCACCTGAAGAACGCGCTAAGTTGGATGGCTTGTATGAGTGTATTTTGTGCGCCTGTTGCTCAACCAGTTGCCCGTCTTTTTGGTGGAATCCGGACCGCTTTATAGGCCCTGCAGGCTTGTTACAAGCGTACCGCTTTTTGGCTGATAGCCGCGACACAGCCGATGATAAACGATTAAGTAGTTTGGATGATCCTTTCAGTGTTTTCCGTTGTCACGGTATTCAAAATTGTGTGGCGGTCTGCCCCAAAGGTTTAAATCCAACACGCGCGATTGGCCATATTAGGAACATGCTATTACACAGAGGTGTGTAGCTTTTAATACGGCGGAGAGAGCGTTGCTCCGCTTTTTTTGCAGCTAAAAGGAATACGTCTTGAGGGTGCGCTCGAGGCAACTGCGCCATAAGCGCACAATATACTCGCACAAATGAACTAAAACTGGTTTATGTATATCTTTACCGGACTTACCCCAGCCCAACATAGGTATACGTGGTTTTTATTTGCCCCTGATTACGGTGGAACCTGATGCAACAGAGCTTGATGGAGCTATTGTGGAGCACTTCTCA